>JAODNJ010000401.1 GCA_025465155.1 Frankiales bacterium | reverse complement strand
ACGCCACCACCCGCCAGGCCGTCGCAGCCATCACGGCCGCCCTACACGAAGGCCGCGACGTCGCCGAATTCCTCGCCCATGCCCTCTGTTACGCCGCCGCTGCCGAGGGCGGCATCGAGGAGGTTCTACGCAACCGCTCCGGCTCGTGGGAGGCCGGGCACCTCCGCAGCCTCATGGAGGGGACCGTGGGCCCGGACGGCGAGCACCTCGACGGCTACCGCGAGGCCCCCAACCACAGCTGACCGCCGACGACCGAGGGCCCGTACCGACACCAGGTGCGGGCCCTCAGTCATGCCGCAGAACCGGTTCCTGCCCCCGCCGCGCGTGAGGGGCGACCGGGTTATCACCAGTGATAACCTGCCGGTTTTTCGGCGGGGCCCGCACCAGCCCCAAGCCCAGCTTTTCTTTTTTTGTGCGCGGGTCGAAAACGTCAGACGTGATCATGGCGACCGCCCGTCGGGGTGTCGGCAGTGTGGACACCCTTTGCGGCCACCGCCTCTAGCAAGGGGGGTTGCTAGACCTAGCATCATCGCTAGCATCAAATCCCGGGCCTGACCTGCCGTCTAGCATCTAGCACCGCAGACCGCCCGCAGGCCCAGGACGGCCAAACCGGGGGGTAGGCGACCCCCCTACAGGTGCTAGGCCATGACAGTCGGCATTCCGCCGGTAGGCCATGACAGCCCGAACGCGACAGGGGCAGGGGGACACCCTCGAGCGCCTCGACCACCAGGACCGCCGGGGCCCGCTGCTCCCGGCCTGTCAGGTTCAAAGCTTTCGGCCGGCACCTGATGGTCATGACGGTGGGCATTCCGCGTGATGGTCATGACAGTCCCGGACATGACAGGCGTCAACCCTCGAGCACTCCCGCAGATCTGCGGGAATTGTCTCGCCGTCCGTCACCGGCCGACTGCTAGCCGTAGTGCGTCCGTCGCCGGCTGACTACTGGACTAGTCGCAGGTGACAGGAAGTTGTCACCTCGATGACCCGGGCCGGGAAGGGCGTGCGCTCAACGCAGACCCTTTTTGCGCGGTCGCACAAAAAGCCTGGTCAGACCGCCCTAAGCATGGTTAGGGCGGATCCGCCGGCTGCTGCCCTGCCGAAGGCCATGGAGGACACCTCCCCGCGGCCGCCGCCGTACCCATGGCCAACGCAACCCGATGGTCATGGAAGACCGCCTTTTCGCGCATGGTCATGGACACCACCCGCCGGCGCCTCGCCCAGCGTCAACAATTGTTGTCAGTACAAACAGCAGAAGGAGCGGCTGCGCCGCACGCCCATCGAGCGGCAGCCGCCGGACGGGCTTGGCCACCGTCGCCGGGTGGCGGGTGGTGGGAAGCCTCTCTAACCGAGCTGCCCACCTCCCGGCAGCGGTCCACGGCAGCGGGCGCCGGCCGCCGGGTGCGGGTACGCAGTGCGTCACCCCTGCGTCACCCCCTTGCGTCACCCCCCGAGAGGCGCCCTGGCCTGGCCTTTTCTTCTATCTCTCTTAGGGGGTGACGCAGGTAAAGCAAATAAGAGAAGGGCCTATATGTGCGCGCACCTGCACGCACACGCACATGCGCATCCGACCCCCTCTCTCTGGAGATCTGCGTCACCCCCCCTGCGTCACCCCCAAAACAGGCCTTTGACCAGGGAAAACAAAAAGCCCGGGGGGTGACGCAGGCTGCGCGTCACCCCCCGGGTTCTGACAGGTTTGGGGCTACCCGACGTCCAAGGTGTCGTAGTCCAACCCCTTGGGGGTGAACACCAGGTACTTCGCCTGCGCTGAGAGGATCTTCTTCTGGATCAGATGCTTGGGCCGTTGAGTGTCGGACACCTCGAGGTAGCCAGCGTCGATCCAGCCCTGGAGTACGGCGTCCAGGGAGTACCCGGCGTCGGCGAGGATCTTCCGGGCCTTCTCCGGGGGGATAGCCACCCACGATGGGCCGCCGGGAGCTGGGACCAAGCCGAGCCACCCGGAGTGCGGCTGGTCGTCACGCTTGGACTCGCCGCGCCGGAAGATGTGCGCAGCGTTCGATGCGACATGGGCACGCAGTACGTCCATGGCCATCTCGGGCCGGTCGTCAGACTCTTCCTGTACGTCGGCGAACATCCGTTGCCACCGCTCTACCGGTAGGGGCTCGTAGGGCAGGATGCCCCAGCGGTGGGCGAGGCGTTCGGCCAGTGCGATCACGGCGACCTTCGGGGCCCGGCGGCCGGTCATGTCGCTGGTGCCGAGCAGCTGCTCGCGGAGCTTCTCGTGTTCGGCGCGCAGTGCGTCGCGGCCTTTCTGCGTGCTGATTTCTTCGATCAGCCGCCGGGCGAACTCGGGCCCGGCCTGGCCGTGGTTGTCGAGGATGCAGTCTCGGAGTGCGACGGCCACGGGGCCGCCACCGTCACCGAACGGCGAGGTGGTGAGGCTCAGTACGCGGGCCGCTGCGCCCTGGTGGGTGGAGTAGGAGAGAGCGGGCCGCTCGCCGGTCGACAGCAACACGGTCTGCCACTGGAGACCGGAGGGCCAGCCGCCGCCGCGGAGCTTCCCCTCGTTCTTCGGCAGGTCGTAAATCAGGTTGTTGACGATCTCCGGAGACTCGGCAGTCATCGTCTCGTCAAGGGTGGTTACCAGCCCGCGCACGAGGTTGAGGTGTTTCTCCGCTCCGATCAGAGTGGTTCGCCAGCTGGCCAGTGCGCGGGCGTCTTCGCTGGGGTCGGCCCATACGGACAGCCCGCATTGGAGGCAGGTCGTCTTGCCCCTGGTGCTGCGGGAGGAGATGTCGACGGTGAACGAGGGGATGCTCAGCGGCTTGAGCAACGGCGCGGCGAACGACGCGGCCAGCACGACCCGCGGCACCGGGTAGCCCTCGAGCTGGCCGATGCCTGCCCGCCACTTGTCGAGAGTGCCGGCCCTACGGTGGGCTGCCGCAGCGCCCTTCTGCTCTTCGTAGGTGACTTCAACGCGGGTGTCTCCGTCGGGACCGGAGACGAATGTCCCGTCGGGCTGCCATCCCAAGTAGCGGGCCACGTAGCCGGTAGGAATGGTCGGCTCGTTCGTCGCCTCGAATACGGCGAGCCACCGCTCGATTTCTCGCGAGTCGGAGTCGAGTACGGGCAGGCCGTCGCCGCCAAGGGTCTTGATGAGCTCGCGGCCGCGGACGATGGCTTCACGGGACACGATGCGGCGGACGACCTTCCCTCGGTCGGTCCACGCGAGTTCGACGCTCTGCTTTCCTTCGGCGTCGGTGAACGCCTTGGTGATGACGAGGGGGGCGTAGGCGATCTGTACCCAGCGGCTGGACGTGCCGAAGGCTAGGAGGACGTGGACGCCGCGGCGGTTCACCTTGTACGGCTCCGGGGTGGCGGTCTTGGGGTCCATGCCGAACACGTCATCAAACGGGAAGATGGCGGGCGGGGCCGGCGGGGTCTGCTGCGCCGGGATTTCAGCGGTGGCTTTCTCTTCTTCGCTGGCCGCCCACTTTGCGTACTCGGCACGCTCTTCCTCGGTCATGGCTTCCATGGCCTCGCGGGCCTTGGCTTCCCGGGCCTTGGCCTTCTGCTGCTTCTGGAATGCCTCGAACACCTTGGGGTCCTCGGGGGTCGTCACGCGGCACCCGCCCCGTGGCCGGCACCCTGCTGGAGGCCGGTTTTCCAGCCTGAGCGGATGGTGGCCAGGGCCGCCCGCTGCCCGCCGCCCCGCATCCCGCACACGGCAGCTGCGCCCAGGAGCGCGTCCTCGACGGCGTTCTCAGTCAGTACGTGGGGGGCAGTTTCGGCGAGCTCTCCGAGCCACCGTGCGGCGCCGAACAACTTGCCGTTCCGGTGGTCACCCTCACGCAGCGCAGAGATTCGGGTGACGACGGTTTCGAGGGCCGCCGTCGCGGCCCGCTCTGCCCGGGAGCCAGTGGGCAGGGCCCTGATCGGTGCGGAGGCCGCCCGGGGCCGTTCCGGCGCGGGCCTACGGAGCAGGGCCAGCAGCCAGGGCGGGAGCGGCTGCGGCCGTACCCCGGACGGGCTGATCTGCCGGTACGGGCGGCCCTGAGAAGGTGAGTACGAGCCTGCGGCGATGAGGATTCCGCCCGGTCCGGCTTTGACGTCGATGAGCGGCCCCAGGTGCGGGCCGCGGTCGCCGTCTCCGCATGCGCACCCGATGGGTGGGCCGTCGGTCGGCTGCTGGAAAAGCAGGTGCATCCCGGGGGCGCGCTTGCCCTTGCCGGGCGTCAACACCGTGAAGGTGTCGTCGGGCCAGGTTCCGCCGGCCTCGCGCATGAGCTGCTCGAGGACGTCGGACCCGTGCTCGAACCCTGCCCACCGTCCGGTGAGCGGCGCCGCGCCGGCCTTGAGGGAGTCGAGGTCGATGGCGACCAGGCCGACCATGACCAGGGCGACGTGCGCCCGCTTGTACTTGCCGGTCCAGCAGTCGCGGATCCAGTCGGGGTCTCGGAACTTGGCGAGCTCCTCGTCGGTGGCGTCCTTGCCGAAGCCGCCCACCAGCGGGCGCTTGTTATCGGCAGAGGCTGGGAGGACGTGCATGCCGCGCCGCTGCCAGGTCAGCGCTTGGCCGAGCTGGTATTCGACCTGACTGGGGGCGCCGTTGCGCGTTGTGCCGCTCGGCATCCGAGACGGATCGTCGCGCGGGGTGGGCAGCCCTGGTGTCGCAGGCGCGGCAAGCGGCTCGCTGACCTGCGGGTTTTCCTGGTCTTCGTTCACGGTGTGGTGCGTCCCTCGATGTTGGGGACGA
>JAODNJ010000397.1 GCA_025465155.1 Frankiales bacterium | reverse complement strand
GCGACCAGACGCTCGAGGTCGTGCACCTCCGGGGGCACACGCCGGGCGGCATCGCGCTGGTCTGGCGCGGGGCCGGCGACGCGGGGACGCACGTCTTCACCGGCGACAGCCTCTTCCCCGGCGGTCCGGGGAGGACGACGACCCCGGAGAGCTTCACCGCACTGATGGATGACCTCGAAGCCCGGATCTTCGGCCGGTTCGACGACTCGACGTGGTTCTACCCCGGTCACGGGAACGACAGCACGCTGGGGGCCGAGCGGCCCCACCTGCAGGAGTGGCGGGCTCGCGGGTGGTAGCGCTGCGACACATGACCTCAGAGACACACATCAACGCCGCGACGGTCCGGCTGCCTGCCACGAGGCCGAGGACCAGCACGAGAACTCCGGTCAGCACAGGCCACCGAGCGATCGGAAACGTGCCGGCGACGGGCCTGAAGACGCCCGCACGGGTCAGCCGGGCCGTCCCGGGCGACGAGCGGACCGTGATCCCGAGAGCGCGCGGCGCACCTATTCGAGGATGAGCACCGGACGGCCGCCCCCGAGGTCCTCGAGCGGGTCCGCAATCACGACCGGCCGCTTTCCGGCTTGCAGGCGGGCGTGGTGAGCGACGCAGACGCCGAACTCCAGCAGCGTGGAGTCGCGAGCATCCAGATAGACACCCGTGGCGGAGTCGTCGCAGCCGATGACGTCGCAGCCGCTCGGACCCGAATCGATCCTCACGCCGTCATGACCTCCAGCAGGAGCGCCGACGGCCCGTCGAGCGTCGCCGGATCCAGCCGGTTCGGGATGAGCACCGGGCGCCGCCCGGCCTGCCTGAGGTCGACGTCGGTATCGCACACCCGCATCCCCGGCGAGTGTGAGGCGGCGTAGCAGAGATGGGTGCCCGTCGCGGCGTCGCCGCACGTCACGACGTCACAGCTGTCTTCCGCGCTGCTCACTATCCGTCCCCCGGGCCCCCGTCCTGTGCCGAGGGGCCGCATGTGGCGCGAGCTGGGGCTCCACCCGCGTGCCCTCCGGGGGCCACCACCGCTGGGACTGTAGGGCCTGCTGACCAAGGCTTCCAGGAGCGCGGCATATCGCGGGGCCCTACCTAACGGGAGGCCTGTCGCGGGTCCTCGGCGCGACGCCGGACTCGGCTGCGGACCCAGCCGAGGAGGCAGTGCAGGGGCGTCACGGCCGCGCGTCGGGCGAGGACGGCGGAGACCTCCCGGGCCACGTGGGTGTCGGGAGCCGGGGTGGTGGCTCAGCAGTCGATGATCAACGTGGGTGTTCCGGTCGTCCGTGTCCCGCCCCTGCTGCGCGCGGGGCGAGGGCTCGCCCCCTACCGTGCCGAGCGTGGAGGAACGACTGGACCGACGCACCCTTCTCCGCGCCGCGGGGCTGCTGAGCCTCGGCGGCGTGCTGGCCGCCTGCGCCCCCGGGGCGAGCACGACCGCGCCGCCGACCACCTCGTCACCCCCTGCCGCCCCCACGACGGCGCCCTCGGCTCCGCCCACGACGGCCGCGCCGACGCCGTCGGCAGTTGCGCTGCTCGATCAGGCGGGGACGTGCACCCTCACGCCGAAGACGATCGCGGGGCCGACCTGGTTCGACGCCGCGGCCGTGCGGCCCGACATCCGGGACGGCCGGCCGGGCGTCCCGCTGGACCTGGCCTTCCGGGTGGAACGGGGCGGCAGCTGCGCGCCGGTCACGAACGCGGTCGTCGACCTGTGGCAGTGCGACGCCCTCGGCGTCTACTCCGGCTTCGCCCGGGCGGCGCCCGGTGACGGCGGCTCGGTGGTCGCCAAGGACAAGTACGGCGACGCGGCCGCCGCTCCGACGACGACCGAACGCTGGCTGCGCGGCACCCAGGTGACCGACGCGGCCGGCGTCGTGACCTTCAGCTCCATCTACCCGGGCTGGTACCCCACCCGGTCGGCCCACCTGCACCTGAAGGTGCACCTCGACAGCTCGACGATGCTGACCACCCAGCTGTTCTTCGACGACGCCGTCTCGGATGCCGTCTACGCGGCCAACGACCCCTACCGGCAGCACCCGGGGCGCGACACCCGCAACACCAGGGACGCGTTCTTCTCAGCCGCCGCGCAGCTCCACCTCGCACCGGGTGGGGGCGGTTGGCTGGGCGCCATCGTCCTCGCCGTCCCCTGACCCGGTGCCGACTCGCGCCAGCGTCCGTGGCCGGCCGCGGAACGGCCGGACGTCAGCCGGTAGCGAGTTCACAACGGCTGTTCTCGCGCATGCTCAACCCGGCCGTCTACGTCCTGCACCGGCTGCTGCCCTCGGTGCCCCGGGGACGTCTCCGACACCAAGCCGCTTCCGCTGGCATTCATGAATACGAACTCACAGCTGGATGCCGCGGGTCAGTGCGCCGTCCACCACCAGGTTCGTGCCGGTGGTGAAGCTGGAGACCGGGCTGCTCAGGAAGACCACCGCCTTCGCCATCTCCTCGGGCAGTCCCATCCGACCGGTCGGGTTGAGTGCCAGCGAGGAGTCGTACAGGTCGGGGCTGCCCTCTTTGATGCCGTCCCAG
>JAODNJ010000380.1 GCA_025465155.1 Frankiales bacterium | reverse complement strand
TCGTCTGTATGACAGCCGCCGTCATGCTCCTCTTCACCCACTGAGGAACCCCGTGAACATCACACAAGGCGTCAGCCTCGGCGGCGCCGCCATCGGCACCCTCATCCTCGTCCTCGTCCTCCAACGCTGGTGGATGAAGGGCAGCAGCAAGAAGAAAGGAGACGACGGAGGCAGCGGCGGCCGCAACGTGAAGGAGCTCATCCCCTTCGCCTTGTCCACGCTCTACGGCATGCTCGCCATCCTCTGCAGCGGCGGCCTCCTCGGCGCCATCGCCAACATCGGCCTCTGGGGCTCCAACGGCCTCGGACAGATCGGCCTCGTCTACGGCGTCGGCGGCACCAGCCCCAACGTCACCCGCGCCCAGTCCGTCCCGCTCACCCCCGGCGGGTACGTCATGGTGTTCATCCTCACCGGAATGATCGTGGGGGCATTCAGGTGGTCCAAGAAGCTGCCGAAGCGGCAGGTCGCCCTCGGGATCCTGTGCGGCATCAGCCTCGGCCTGGTCGCCGGAGTCGCCGGCATCATGGCCGTGCCGCTCGGCAACGTCGCCAACCTGGCCGGCGCCTGGTGGACCGGGGCAGTCCAGTGACCGGCGGCCGGTGGCTGATAGGCGAGCGGCTCGCCTCCGGATCCGTGACGATGTGCCGCTGCGCAGGGTCGGCGATGTGGCCGGGGGAGTGGGGCGAGCGGTTCGCCCGCTGGGGCCTGGTCGTCGTCGCCGGGGGAGTGGCCGTCTACGCGGTGCCCGTGCTCACCCTCGGCACCCTGACCGTGGGGTGGTTCGTGACCGCGCTGGTCATCTCCCGCCCGGCCCGTACGGCAGACGATGAGCCGGACGCCGAGGCGGTCGAGGCCGGCGAGGACGAACTGGTGCCGCTCCACCCCGATGACCTCGCCGACATCGTGTCGGAGCTCGGCCACGGCACCGGCGTGCTCCTCTCGACCTTGCGCGGGCACCTGGCCGCCGAGCTCCCGGACCGCCCGTGGACGACCGCCACGGTGCGCGAGCTGCTGGCCGACGCTGGCATCCGCGTACGGGACGGCGTGCGCGTGCCGGGCGTGGGCAACGCCGCCGGCGTCCACCGGGACGACGTGCCGCAGCCCCTCTCCCCCGCCCCTGACGGCCCCTCTCCGGCCGTTGTTGTCCCAGGTCAGCGCGACAACAACAACAACGACAACACGATCGTCGAGCGGTACGAGAGTGGCATGACGATCGTCCGGAACCCGGCAGAGGCCCGGCGCTACGCAGTCACCGAGCCCATCAGGAGGACCTCGTGAAGCGCCTGATCCGTGCGCTGCGCGCGTACGAGTTCCCCGAGCTGCCGTACTGCGCCAAGTGCGCCTGCTATCACGTCGGGCCGCCCTGCACCTGAGAGGATGAGACCCATGACGGACAAGACCTGGCTCGCTTGCCCCGGCTTCAAAGAAGACGACGTGACGTGCACCCACGAGTTGCAGGTGTCGCCAGAAGACAAGTACAGCGGCTTCAATGAGATGTACCAGCACATCCGGACCGAGCACGCCGACCGCAATGACCGCCTCGCCGAGAAGCTGATGTCCCGGGCGACCAGGGTCACGCACGCCTGACCGCCTGCCACGCTCGAACCGAGCTGTCATGCTGGTGGTTCGCGTCGGGTAGTGCCCGGCAAGCCCGAGACCCTCACCGTCCCCGTCGGTGAGGGTCTCGTTGTGTGCAGGCGCGGTCAGGCGCGGCGGAGGATCTCGTACATGGCCTGTGCCTGCGGCGAGCGGTCCATCAGCCAGCCCTCGCCGTGCTCATCGCAGTACTTGCTGTCCTCGTGGGAGCCCGGTGCGAGCCAGCAATCGGCGCGCGGACACGCCCCGCAGGTCGCCTCGCAGCACGGCTCTTCGGGGGTGCATTCGTCGCAGCGGCCGCCGGTGCAGTACGGCGTGGTGTCGCTCACGTCTCGCTCCTCGGGTCGGGCTGCTCCCCAGACGCCGCGTCGGTTAGGACGTCTCGGGGGTTGGAGACGACTCTGGCGGATGTGCTGTAGAGGCCGATGCAGTTCTCTTCCCAACCGGTCTCCTCGCCATCTACGCCGACGTTCACGAGCCGCGCCATGGTCGCCGTCTCTTGGGTCTCGCCTACGTCCGGGTCGTAGCCATCCACGCGGAAGACCACGGCGACGTAGGAACCGACCAGCGGCTTCAGGGCTTCGATGTCGGTCATGGGTCAGTTCTCCTCGGTGGCGTCGACAGCCGGGCGCCAGGCGCTGACGTCTGGTCGCCTCAACGCCTTCGCCCCGGGCCGGTGCAGGTACCAGGCGACGAACTGCGCGATCACTCGACCACGCGTTGTGCCCTCAGCCTTCGTGGCCGCCCCGAAGTCGCGCCACATTTGCGTCGCGATCCGGATCTGGCGCGGCTTGTCGTAAGGGCTCTGGTACTCACTTCGAGCATCGCCTCGCTGCCGCGTCGTGGAGTGCTCGACGTTATAACGGGGTGCCTCCGTCACGATGGCGGCCACCTCGGCCGCTTCGGCTGTCGGACGGTCACCGTGCCACTCGACGGTCTTGCTGGCCACCTCGCACCACCACGCCTTCTCCTTGGAGTGCGTAGACCAGCGCGTGCGCGGATTGGCTGCTACGCCGACGTAGAGCAGCGCGCCGCCCTGATCGAAGAGGCGATAGAGAGCGGCGCGTTGGGTAGTCGTCGCGGTCACTGGGCTGCCCTGCCTTCTGCGGTGAGGCGACGGATGGTTTCGCGGCTGTAGCCGGTGGCGGCGATAACGTCCTTCTGTGTCCAGCCATGATCTACAGCGCGCGCGATGGTGATGGCTCGCTGGTTTTCGGCCTCCTTGATCGCCCGCTTGTACTGGGCGTCGAGGGCTCTGAGTTCGGCTTCGGTGACCATGCCCCAAGTATGCCTCATTGACTAGGCCTAGCCTAGTTGACATGCCTCACGAATTAGGCCTAGAGTATGAGGCCTAGGGAGAAACGCAACGAGGGGGACCCAATGATTGCTCGCTACCGCAAGACCACCCACCGCCTGATCGCCGCAGCCCGCAACGCCGGCCGCCCCCTCGCCTACTGGACCCTGAGCGGCCGCATCGCCGCC
>JAODNJ010000379.1 GCA_025465155.1 Frankiales bacterium | reverse complement strand
CGCAGTGAGATCCGCATGACCGCACGTGCGGCTTCCAGCAGGTCCTCGTCGGGCTCCGTCCGCGCCACGGCGCCTCCCTCGTTCTCCTGACGCCGAGGACCGCTGCGCGGCAGGCCAACAGTTCGTAAGGCCGAAGAGACTACGCGATGTTCCCCGGCGAGACCCGGTCCGCCGGTCCCATTCCGGCGGCCGGGAAGGCGTTCCATCTCCACCGATACCGCGGGGCGTTCGGCGTCTGCGCGGCCACCAGCGGCCCCGGAGCCGTCCATGCCCCGACTCCCCGGCGAACCTGTTCACCCCGCCGACGGCGACCGCAACGACGGGATGCGCGGCCATCTTCGGCAACCGGACCATCGGCTTCGATCCGCAGCTGTGGACCTCCCGCCACCACGGCGTGCTGCTGGCCGCGGGCGCTGCTGCGCTGGCCGGGCTGATCGGCCGGCGATCGGGCCGTCGATCAGTCCCGGCCGGGGGCGCTGACGAACGAGGCACGCCGTGGACGACGAGGGGCGCGTGACCACGACGCCACCTGGCTCCGCTCCTATGCGAGCGGCCGCAGACCACGTGCTCATGCGCTGCCGACGGCGCACGATGGCGGCGTGACCCGACACGAGGAACGGGAGCCGCCGCCGACCCCGCGTCCCGACGATGGCGACGGCGGAGACCCGGCCTGCTGGGTGCGACGGGTCTGCTCGGCGTGCGGGCGGCTGGCTCACGAGGACCCGCCCACACGGTGCCCCGCGTGCGGAGCGCTCCTGACTGCGGACTGACCGGTCGGCCTCGGTGCAGGCGGTACCGGGGCTGGTCAGCGGAGCCGTCAGCCTCTGCTGATCCAGCTGCTTGCATCCCGGGGACGGAACCGCACCGAGGATCCCGGTCGCCACCTGGTGGAGCGGCACAGGTCCGGCCGGCTGACGTCGACCGGTCCGCGGCCAGGGCTATCGGCGTGCCGATCGTCAAGGTCGGCCGATGGGGTGCGTCACCAGCGTCGCGGTCCGTCGTTGTCCAGCGAAAGCCCAGGTCGTCCGCCGGGGTGCACTCGTGGAGGTCAACGATGCGTCGTCGTCACTGGTCCGTCGCCGCGGTCGTCGCGATGGGGACGGCAAGTGTCCTGTCGGTGTCTGGCACTGCGGCCGCAGCGCAGCCGCATGCTGCCTCCGGCGTCGGCTTCGCCACCGGTCAGCCGCAGGCGACCTCGGTCGGGGCGGCCGGCTGCGGCTCCAACACCGCCGGCGAACCGTCCATTCATGTGTCGAAGGCAAATCTGGTCGGGCTCGGGTCGGAAAACGGCGTGGGCGGGGGCAGCGTCTACTGGCGCAGGACCCAGGTCGGGGGGCCCGGTGCCAGTGCGTGCGCGCTGAGCTACTCCGGCCAGCCGAACGCGGTCAGCGGGGTCGGGGCCTCCGGCGGTGACATCGACACGGCCTTCGCCCCCGTGAAGGATCCGACGACCGGCACCTACCGCATCTACGTCGCGAGCCTGAACCTGGCCAGCATCAACGTCGCGACCTCGACCGACAACGGCGCCACGTTCACTCAGGTGCCGGTGCAGGCCGGCATCCCGGTGGACGACCGGGAATGGATCGCCGCCTACGGCACGAAGACCTCGCTGTTGACCTACCACGACATCGCGACCAACAACATCGACGTGCTGCGCAACGACACCGGCGGCGGGCCCTACACGCAGATCTCGCAGGCGATCCCGGCCACGGACTACAAGGCGCAGAACAACGAATTGGGCAACATCGTGATCGACCACCACAACGCCAGCCCGGTCGCAGGCGGCTTCTACGCCTACCAGTCCTTCGTCGCCCCGTCGAAGGACCCCGGACCGAGCGGCGCCGTCAACGGCGCGCCCTACGACCAGGCGTTCGTGGCGGTCTCCGCCGACGGCGGCCACACCTTCACCGACCGGCCCGTCGGCTGCTCCACCAAGAGCGGCGGAACACTGAACCACCAGTTCCCCAACATCTCCGTCGCTCCCAACGGAACGCTGGTGGAGACCTGGTCCAACGACAGCAACGTCTTCGGCGCCTTCTCGCGCGACCACGGCATCACGTGGACCTGTACCGGCGCGATCAGCACCAACACCCGGCAGGCGATCGAGCCGTGGGTCGTGGCCGGCGCCACCGGCGTCGACCTCGTCTACTACGCCACCAAGGACGCGCCCGGGCCGAATCAGACCTGGTCGGTCTACTTCACCCAGCTCAGCCCCGCCGGCGCGACCACGCCGGCGCCGATCGTGGCAGTCCACCAGGGCCCGGTCTGCGAAGGGGGCGCCGGCTGCACGGGCGGCAGGCAGCTGCTTGACGACTTCGGGGTCGATACGGATCAGGCCGGGTACGCCCATATCGCCTACAGCCATGACGCGCCCGCACTGGGGGGAGCCGGTAGCTACACCGGCTATGCGGTGCAGACCGGAGGCGCCACCATCGGCGCACCCAACTGATCCACGCTGAACCGGACAAGCCGGGGATCCCCGCCCCGAAGCTGACCGAGGCCTGAACCGTCCTGAATCGGGCAGAAGCTCTGCCCTCGCAAGGAGACTGGCCCGGTTCGTCTACGTCTCCTTCGTGACCGACGTGTACTCCCGCCGGTTCCTCGGCCGGCGCCCGTCGGCGGCGACGACGACACCGCTGGTCACCTCTGCGTGGGACCGGGCGCTGCCTCGGTACAGCCGCTCCACCACCTACTCATCCGCCGCGAGACGGTCCCCCGAGACGATCCCCTACGAGTCAGATGCGTTCACGGGACAGAACGGCATCCAGAAACTTGCGGGTTCGGTCGGACGAGGGGTTGCGGAAGATTTTTTCCGGCGTTCCCGATTCGACCACCCGGCCGCCGTCGAACATCATGACCGTGTCCGCCACGTGCTCGGCGAAGTGCATCTCGTGAGTGACAAGCAAGATCGTCATCTCATCCTGCGCCGCGATGT
>JAODNJ010000376.1 GCA_025465155.1 Frankiales bacterium | reverse complement strand
GGTCGCCGTCGGCAGGCCCGGAAACCTTGCGGCCGGCCTTGCGCCGGGCGGCCTCGGCGGCCTGCCGCTCCAGACGCAGCGCTGCGCGACCACCCGTGGTGGCGAGCGGCCCGGTCCCGGGGCCCGTCACGGGGCCGGCCACCGGACCGCGGCCACGGTCGGCATCCCCGCCGGCGTCA
Organism: Frankiales bacterium; assembly: GCA_025465155.1. Classification (GTDB taxonomy): domain Bacteria; phylum Actinomycetota; class Actinomycetes; order Mycobacteriales; family Geodermatophilaceae; genus Geodermatophilus. The sequence goes on along the minus strand of JAODNJ010000376.1, from coordinate 6,436 downwards.
CGGTCGGCATCCCGGTCGTCGAGGTCGTCGCCCCGGCTCCTCCGGGACGCCACCTCGCGCTCGGGGATCGACGACGTCTCCGTGGGGGCACCGGCACGGAGACGCGCGAACCGCTGCGACGAGTAGTCCTCCTCGTCGTCGATCGGCGGGGCGGCGACGGTGTCCTCCGTGACGCCGGAACGGGACGGCCGGGTCCAGTCGCCGTAGGCGGGCCCCGTCGCCGAGGGTCCGGGGCGCGCGCCCGGGGCCCGCCCCGGAGCGGGGACCGGAAGGCTGGGGCGGTTGCCCGCGGGCCCCGTGGACCAGGGAGCCGAGCGGTCGCCGTCACTGCTCGGGCTCGTGCCCGCGGCCAGGGCCCGCAGTTCGGCCGCCCGGGCCTCCGCGGCCGCGCGGGCCTCGGCGACCCGCTGCTCGGCGAGCCGCTGCTGCTCTGCCTCGCGCTGTTCGGCCGCGCGCTGCTCGGCCGCCCGGCGTTCGGATTCCCGATCCAGCGTCGCCTGGCGGTCGGCCTCGAGCCGCTCGGACTCCTGGCGCTCGGCGTCACGGCGTTCGGACTGACGCCGCTCCAACTCCAGGCGGCGGCGCTCCTCCGCCCGCTGCTCGGCCTCGCGGAGCGCCGCGGCACGGCGCTCCGCGTCGCGCGCGTCGGCGCGAGCGGTGCCGGACTCCCGTGAGGAAGGCCACAGGCCGCCGCTCTCGCCCTCGGGCGCGTCGAGGCCGGTGTCGGGGGTCGGGACCGCCCGGAACGGCGCCATGGTCGTGCGGGGACCGGTCGGTACCGGCCGCAGCGGTGGCGGCACGGGCGGGCGCGGGCGGCCGGCTGCCGGCGCCTCCGGGGGGCGCACCGGCAGCGCCTTCCGGTCGGGACGCGGCGCTACCTGCGGGCCGCGGCTGCGCCCGGGAGCGGTCGACTGCCCGCTGGCGTCCGCGCCGTCCGGACACGGCCTTCCGGCCGCGTCGGTGCGCCGACGACCACCGGATGCGGGGGTGGTCCCCCGATCCGATCCGTCACTGCCTGACGCGGCGTGCCTGCCCACGGTGATCGAATTTAGACGCCGGAAGGCCCCTTGCCCAGGATCTCGGGCGTACCGCCTCGGCGTCGCGCGGCGCGGACCCGTCGCAGGCGCCTCACCAGCAACGGATCTATCGCCAGCGCGTCGGGACGATCCACCAGAGTGTTGAGAACCTGGTAGTAGCGGGTCGGCGTCATGCCGAACCTGTCCCTGATCGCCGTCTCCTTGGCGCCCGGACGACGCCACCACTGACGCTCGAAGGCGAGCATGTCGTGCTCCCGGCGGCTGAGCCCGCCAGGCGTGGCCGAGGACGGCCGTTCCCCTGACCCTTCGGCCCGTGGCGGGGAGACCACGGTGGCTGGGTCGGTGTCCATCGAACGCTTCTCCTGCCTTGGACCGGCCGCTCCGCCAGCGGAGCGGTTCGGCACCGACGTTACGACGGCGGTACGACAGAACGGGGAAACCCGGGACTCCCCCGGCCTCCTCTCGCCGCGGGCGCCGGAAGACCGGCTCAGGCCTTCGCGGGGACCGGAACGGCCGCCCGGCGCCGGCCGGCCGCCCGCGCGGTCCGGACGCTGTCGACCGTGAACACCGCCAGGGCGACCCACACGATCGCGAACCCCACCAGGCGGGCCGGCGGCATCGACTCGCCGTCGACGAAGACCCCGATGGACAGCTGCATCAACGGCGTCACGTACTGCAGCAGGCCGACGGACGACAGCGGGATCCGGCGCGTAGCGACCGCGAAGAGCAGCAGCGGCACGGCGGTGGCGATGCCGGAGCTCACGAGCAGCAGGGCGTGCCCGCCGCCCGCGGCACCGAACGAACCGTGGCCGTCGGCCTGCAGCACGCCGATCACGACCGCCGCCGGGACCGCGACCAGCGCCGTCTCGACGAAGAGCCCGGGGGCGGCCTCGACCCGGACAAGCTTCTTCATCAGTCCGTAGGTGCCGAAGGTGGCGGCGAGCGCCAGTGCGATCCAGGGCGGCCGGCCGTAGTCCAGGGTGAGCACGACGACGGCGACGGCCGCGATCCCCACCGCTGCCCACTGGAGGCGCCTCAGCCGCTCGGCGAAGAACACCACGCCGAGCAGCACGCTCACGAGCGGGTTGATGAAGTAGCCGAGCGAGGTCTCGACGACGTGGCCGGAGTTGACGCCGTAGACGAAGACGAGCCAGTTGGCGGCGATGAGCACCGCAGCAACGCCCAGCACCAGCACACTGCGGCGATCGCGGAGGACCGCGAGGACCTGCGTCCACCGACGGAGGACGGTCAGCAGCAGCGCGACGAACGCCAGCGACCACACGACGCGGTGCGCCACGATCTCCACGCCACCGGCCGGCTCGAGCAGCGGGAAGTAGAGCGGGAAAACACCCCAGACCGCGTAGGCCGCCAGACCGGCGGTGATCCCGGTCCGGCGTTCGTGCACGGCGAGCACGCTACGCCACGGGGGGTGCCGCTCCGGGAGAGCCGTCGGGCCGGGAAGTCGACGGCGCCGTCAGGAGGTCTGGATGTAGTCGACAAGCTGGGCCCGCTCGGTCTCCAGCTCGTCCAGCCGCGCCTTGACGACGTCGCCGATCGAGACGATGCCGACCAGGACGCCGTCCCGGACGACCGGGACGTGCCGGACGCGGTGGTCGGTCATGAGCTGGGCGAGATCGTGCACGCTGGCGTCCGGCCCGCAGGTGCGCACGTCGGCCGTCATCACCGACGACACGGGATCGGCCAGCAGGCCCGCGCCCCGCTCGGTCAGCCCCCGGGCGACGTCGCGCTCGGAGACGATCCCGTCGATGCGCGCGCCGTCGGCGGAGACGACCAGCGCGCCGATGCCGAGCTCGGCCAGCTTTCCCAGCGCGGCGCGGACGCTCTCCGCTCCGTCGATCGTGGCCACGTCCGGGCCCTTGCGACGCAACAGCTGACTGATCTGCACGGGAAGCCCCTCTCCGGCGCACCGACGACGGCAGTGTGCTCCCCTGCCCGGCCCTGTCAACAGATGCGGCGGAGCACCCCACGATCGGGTTCGGCGCTCGGCTGGCGGGGGCCCCTGATGGGCCTACCGTCGGGGATGTGCGCACCCGGCAGCGGCGGCGGCCCACGGTCCTGCAGTGGCTCTGGTACGCCTATGGCGGGGGGCTGCCCCGCGAGCTGGCGCAGTGGGTGCTGCACGACACGACGGCCCGCACCTGGGTGCTGCGCCACCTGAGCCGCGCCGTCGTCCAGTTGCTGCCGGTGCTCGTCGTGTGCCTGGCCGCGGTCCCGGTGTCCTTCGGCTACCGCATCTCGGCCGCGGGAGGCGGGCTCCTGCTCGCGCTGACGTTTTCCCTGGCCTACATGACCGAGACGACGGAACACCGGGTCGCGAAGGCAGGGTTCCGGCCGGGGACTGCCGCGCGTATCCGGGAGGAGCGGGCCGAGCAGGCCCGGCTCGAGCGTCGCTCGCGCTACCGGCGGGACGGCGCGGGCAGCTGGGACTGAGCCGCGCTCAGTCGACCCGGAAGCCGATCTTCAGCCTGACCTGGAAGTACGCGACGTCGCCGTCGACCACCTGACCACGGATCTCCTCGGTCTGGAACCACTCGATGTTGCGGACGGTCTGCGACGCCTTGCGGAGCGCCGTCCGGATGGCGTCGTCGGTGCTCGTCGGGCTGCTGCCGACGATCTCGCTGAGCCGGTACACGTGGTCGCTCATGGGCCCACCTCCAGGGCCCGCGCCACCCGGCCGGGCGGCAGACGGTGACGAGCCCGAGCCGACGAGGGGACTCGAACCCCTAACCGCCCGATTACAAGTCGGGTGCGCTACCAGTTGCGCCACGCCGGCGGGACATGGGAACAAGCCCCGGTACAAGGATAGGGACAACGCAAGGGACATCAGGACAGCCCTGCCGGATGGGAGGCCGGGGCGGCGCTACAGGTACGGGAACAGCTGGGCGCAGATCTCGTCACGAACCAGCGCGAGCAGCTCCCGTAGCCGCGTGACCACCGGGAGACGCGCTCCCGGCAGCCCGTGCCCCAGGGCAACGAGCAGCGACATCTCCGCCCGCGCACCGGTGTCGGAGGGACGGTCGGGCACGAAGCGGTAGTCGGCGCCGTCGTCGACGAACCGCTCGACGACCAGCTGCCCGTCGGTCACGCCCGGCGGCCCCCAGTTCACGGCCTCGTGGCGAACCGGGGGCAGCAGCCGGCCGACTACGCCGCCGGCGAGTTCCCCGGCGGGCATGTCGTCCCCTCGGCGCCGGTTGCTCACCCGGTACGCACCCGCGATCGTCCGAGCTCTGCGCGGCGAACTGCGTGATGGTCGCTGCCTGGGTCGTGCCGCGACGCCGGCTTTGCCGCAGCACGGTTCACGCCGGATGCCGTCAGGCACAGATAGCGCTGAGCAGCTCCCGGAAGGGGCGGGACCCGCGTGGCGGTCAGCCGTGGTCGCCGATCACCGCCAGCAGGGAGCACTGGTTGCAGCTGCCCTCGATGACTGTGGCGGAGCGGATGAGCGAGGGTGTCCCGACGACGACGGAGGGGCTGCCATGCGCGCACCGAAGGTGCCGGTGAACTTCTTCGGTATGCCGTTCGGCCTGGCCGGGCTGGGCGAGGTCTGGACCACGTCGGCCGACTACCACCACGCGCCCGCGCTGGTCGGCGAGCTGGCGCTGCTGCTGTCGGCGGCGGTCTGGTTGACGCTCATGATCGCCTACCTGGCTCATGTGCTCCCCCGCCGGTCTGAGGTCGAGGCCGCTCTGCTCGATCCGGTCGCCGCACCGTTCGCCTCGCTGGCGTTCATCACGCCGATGCTGCTTGCCGGCCAGGGGTTGTACCCGCACGCGGCGGTTGCCGGCCGGGTCGTGACCGACGTGTTCCTGGTGCTCACCGTGCTGTTGGGCGGCTGGCTGACCGGCCAGTGGATCTACGGTCCGGTCGACCTCGACAGGTTCCATCCCGGGTACTTCCTGCCGACCGTGGCCGGGGGACTGATCGCGTCCGCAGCGGCGGCCCAGGTCGGACAGCGCCTCCTCGGCGAGGTCATGTTCGGGCTGGGCGTGCTGTGCTGGATCATGCTCGGTTCGGTCATTCTCGGCCGCCTGCTGCTACGCCCGATGCTGCCGCCGCCTCTGCAACCGACGCTGGCGATCGAGGTGGCGCCGGCGGCCGTTGGCAGCCTGGCCTGGTTCGCGCTCAACGGCGGGAGGATCGACGTCGTCACCGCCTTCCTCGCCGGCTATGGGTTGCTCATGGTCGTTGCGCAACTGCGCTTGCTGCCCGTCTACCTCCGTCTGCCGTTCATGCCCAGCACCTGGTCATTCACCTTCAGCTGGGCCGCGGTCGCCACCGTGGGACTCACCTGGCTGCAGGCCACCCACGTGACCGGCTACCGCGCCTGGCAGGACGTCCTCACCGCCGCCATCACCCTGCTGATCGGCGGCATCGCCGTCCGCACCCTCGTGGCACTCCGCCGCCGGCAGCTGCTGCCCCCGCCACCCCCGGCCGCAGCCGCTCCTGCGGCCGCCCCATCAGCGGCACCGCCCGCAGCGCCTGCGCCTGCCGCCGTTTCATGACCACCGCACCCCAGCGGACGGAGAGCGCCGGAATGGCCGTCACGGCGACGCCCGGCCGCAGGCTCGCACCAAGAGGAGCCCTCACCTGCCGCCGACCTGGCTGACCGTCCTGGCCTGGGCCGCCCTGGCGGTCTGGCCGATGCGACGTCGGGCGGCGCCACAGGGACCTCACGCTCTTGAGCGGTCTTGCCAGCAGCGGTTCGTCAGCTTGCCCGTGGCATCGGTGCAAGGCTGCGTCGGTACGTCATCCGCATGGAGGCCGACTCGGTCAAGCGGGAGCAGCCGGAATCAGTCGGCAACCCGCCTCGGAGCGAGGGCGTCAGACCGCCGCTCGGCGTGGGCAAACAGTGCCCGGAGACGTTCCAGGTGACGCCGGCATGCGTTCCACGATCGCCCACTCTGCGTCCCGAGACGCGAAAAGGCTCTGAGCAGCGAGAACTGCGAAAGCGCAGGTCACCGGAGTTGTTCCCATACCCCACGCCGGACGCCGGACGCCGGACGCCGCGGGACGTGACAACAAGTCCCGGGACAAGGATAGGGACTACGCGCGGGAGAACTTCGCGGCGCGTGGTGGGTGACGCCAGACGGCATGCCCGGCTCGACGCCATCCGGGCGGCACCGGGGGCGCTCACCGATGACGGCGCTCAGCCGAGGGCTGCGCTGGCGAGCATGTCGACCTGCGCCGGGTCGCCCACCGTCGGGTCGAGGATCAGCTCGTCGACGCCCGCCTCCTGGAACTTGGCGATGACGTCCCTGATCGCCTCGGGTGACCGGTGCGCGCTGCCGGCGATCATCTCGGCGGTCTCGGCGCCCAGGATCGCGTAGTAGTCGAGCAGGTTGGCCCGCGACTGCTCCTCGGTGCCGCCGAGGCCGAAG
>JAODNJ010000351.1 GCA_025465155.1 Frankiales bacterium | reverse complement strand
GCGCGGCGAAGCCGCGCACTTCACTTGAAGTAGCAACGTAACTCGGGCTCGCTCTCGTCTGGCTTGGTGTCGCCGCTGACGCCTCCGTAGGGGGACCACACGGAGGCGTCATCCCCATAGGTGCCGATGTAGGTCCGGGGGGAGTCGGTCAAGGGCGCGGAGCGGCGAAGCGAACCCTTGACCGGCGGCGGACCGGCCGGAGACTGCACCGGAGGGGAGGGCGGCGACGCCCCTTGCTCTCCCCCTCGCCGTCCTAGCGGCTTGACACACACCGGAGCGCCGGGTGAGGCTGCTGGGCGCTTGCGGATAAACGGTCGTGTAACCCACACCCTCACGACCGGGGTAAGGCCCCAATTCCCGCGGGCAGGACCTCTTGGTCGTGTGGGCAGCAGGCTGCTGACGCTGAAGCAGCACATGAGCGCGAGGGCGTAGCCGCCGGGGCCGATCACTCATCTGATCGGTTGCTCCGGAGGCTTTTGTGGTTGCCCCGCCCCTGTCCTCGACCAGTCCTGCGGGCTGGTTCGTCACGCTCTATCCCGGGGCCGGTGAGGTCGGCGGGTCGTTCCGCTACTCGGTGCCCGTACAGCGGTCACCTGGGGGCGGTGATCCGGCGCGCTCGCGGGAGGAGGCGGCGCGGCGGGCGGCACGAAAGGTCCGCAGGTACTGCGCGCACAACCGGCTGAACCGGCTGGGCACCCTGACCTACCGCGGGGCGGGCTGCCACGATCCGTACCGGCTGCGGCGTGACGTGGCGGAGTTCTTCCGCCGCCTTCGTGACTTGCTAGGTGGGACGCCTTTCGCCTACGTCTGGGTGGCCGAGTGGCACAAGACCGACCACGGGCTGCACGTGCACTTTGCGGTCGGCCGGTTCATCCCGCGGGGGCTGATCGAGCGGGCCTGGGGTCACGGATTCGTGCACATCAAGCAACTGTCGCGGCGGTCGGGCTCGACGGTCCGGGATGAGGCACGGATCGCGGCCCGGTACCTGGCGAAGTACGTGCGCAAGGGCTTCGACGCGCGCCGGATCCCCGGGCTGCACCGCTACGAGCTCGCCCAGGGCTTCCAACCGGAGGCCATTCGGTTGCACGGGCGGACGTTCGAAGACGTCATGGGGCAGGCCGCCGAGGCAATGGGTGCCGAACCGGCCGAGGTGTGGACCTCGGAGGAGGCGCTGGGCTGGCAGGGGCCGCCCGCGGTCTGGGCGATGTGGCCATGAGCCCGGAGGAGCTGGCCGAACGGGTGGCGGCGTCCTGTGCTGCCTCGGGGGTGCCGCTGCATGTCGAGGATGCCCTGGCCTCGACCGGATTGCTGCTCTGTTGCGGGCGCCGGCGGAGCGGCCACGGGCGCACGCCCGAAGGGCGTAGCGCGTGGCCGGCCCGCGGCGGTCACAGCCGCCAGGACACCTGCGCGCGGTCGGGGTCGAACCGCTGAGCGCCTCGGGTGCCCGGGCCGATCGTGACCGAGGTGATGAGGGTCCGCAGGATCGCCGCCTGCCGGTCCATGTTCAGCTCCGCCCACTGCGCTCGGAGGGTGTCTCCGGTGCCCAGCCCGATGAGGGCGTCGGTCCGGGTGATCGCGGCCAGCTGCCGCTACAGGCTCTCGACCCGGGCTCGGATGGGACGGCGGGCCGCCTCCCATTCCCGGTGTTCGATCTCCCCGGCCCCGAACTGCTCGGCGAGATACTCCAACGTCTCCCGGGCTTCGGCGAGCTGCTGGCCAAGCGCTGACGTCTGCTCATCGGCGCTGTCCCGCCCGGCGATAGCATCGGCGACCTGGGGGCTGTCGAGCCGAAACAGTGCGTAGTCGGCGATCAGGTCCTCCAGAGGACCGGCGACGACCGTGGTTCCGCCGCAGCCGCCGTGATCTGGGCCGGGCTTGCACTCGTAACGCCGGACGTCACCGCGGCGGGCGGAGAACAGCCTGCCGTTGCACTTGCCGCAGCGCACCAGCCCCGAGAGGAGGTGGGTCCGTGGCGTACGCCGACCGGACACCTTTCGCGACTGGAGCGTGGCCAGCACCTTGCGGTGCAGCTCCTCGGTGATGATCGGTTCCCACACTGCCTTCGCGACGACCTCGCCCTTGTAGGCCCGGAGCCCCGCAGCGCGGGGATTGGACAGGACGTGGCGCAGGCTGTGGGTCTGCCACGACGAGCCCTTCACCGTGCGGATGCCGCGGTCGTCCAGGTCGGTGCACAGCGAGCGCAGCGACTCCCCGGCGACGAACCGCTCGGCCATCTCCCGGATGATCGCGGCCTCGTCCGGACGGTGGGCGATGGCGTCCTGCTCGAAGCCGAAGGGGCGCAGCGACCGGCCGTGAGGGAGGCCGAGCTGGGCGTTCTGCAGCATCTTGCGGGTCACTCGCCGTCCCTTCGCTGCGCTCTCCTCGGCTGCGATCGCGCTACTGATTCTGAGCATGACCACGCCCTCACCGGAGTTGACGTCGACTCCGGGGAGACCGGTGACGAACCGGACGTGCCTGATCTTCGCTGCGGAGATCACATCCAGGAACCGCTCGTTCTCTCGGGGCTGGCGGGTCAAGCGGTCGGCTGCCCACATCACGACGCCGTCGCAGACGCCGCTCCCGAGGTCGTCGAGCATCCGCAGGAACTCCGGGCGAGCCTTACCGGAGTAGGCGGAGAAGTCGTTGTCGACGTACTCCGCCGGGATGGGCCAGCCCTGGTCGGCGGCCAGCTTGCGGCAGTCCTCGAGCTGGCGAAGCACCCCCAGCCCCTCCCCGCCCTGGTCCCGGCTGATCCGGGCGTAGATGGCGGGACGCAGAGGTGTCGACATGGGCAGTCACACTAGTAACTAGCGAACAACCTATGCTGCCTGTGCCGCCGCGAGGGGTCGGTACCGGGCATCCGCGAGACTGTGCGCGTGACCGGCGCCCTCCGTATGTGCTTCGTCGGCGATTCCTTCGTGGCGGGTGTCGGCGATCCGGAGCACCGGGGGTGGGTCGGCAGGATCGCCGCGCGCGGCTCCGCGGCCGGCCTTCCGCTGACCGCCTACAACCTCGGGGTCCGCCGCCAGACGAGCGGCGAGGTGCTGGCCCGGTGGGCGGCCGAGTGCGCGCAGCGGCTGCCGGCCGAGGCGGACTGCCGGGTGGTCGCCTCCTTCGGGGTGAACGACACGACCGACGAGAACGGCGCTCGACGCGTGCCCCTTGCCCTCTCGGGAGCCAACCTCGCGACGCTCCTCGACGGCGCCTCCGCCGCCGCATGGCCGGCTCTGGTGGTCGGCCCTCCTCCCGTTGCCGATGCTGCGCAGAACGAGCGGACCGCCCTCGTGGACGAAGCCTTCGCGCGCATCTGTGCCGGCAGGGGCGTGCCGTACGTCCCCATCCTCAGCAGGTTGCTGGACAGCCCCCGGTGGATGGCCGAGGTGGCG
>JAODNJ010000334.1 GCA_025465155.1 Frankiales bacterium | reverse complement strand
GGCGTCGACAAGCTGGCCTTCACCGGCTCGGCCCCGACCGGCAGGAAGGTCATGGCCGCCTGCGCGGAGAACCTGGTGCCCGTCCTCATGGAGCTGGGCGGCAAGGACGCGATGATCGTCGACGGCGACGCCGACGTCGTGGCTGCCGCCGACGCCGCCGTGTGGGGCGGGATGAGCAACGCGGGGCAGACCTGTATCGGCATCGAGCGGGTGTACGTGGCCGCGCCGGTCTACGACGCCTTCGTCGCCGAGGTGAGCCGGCAGGTCGCGAAGCTGCGCCCGGGTTCGGACGACGAGGCGGCGTACGGGCCGATGACGATGGCGTCACAGGCCGACGTCGTCCGCCGGCACGTCCAGGACGCCACCGCCGCGGGCGGGCGGGCGCTCTCCGGCGGCACCGTCGACAGCGGGTTCATCCCCCCGACCGTGCTGCTCGACGTCCCGGAGACCTCCGCCGCCGTCCGCGAGGAGACCTTCGGCCCGACGCTCACCGTGACCCGCGTGCGCGACGCCGAGGAGGCGCTCGAGCGGGCCAACGCCACCTCGTACGGGCTGGGCGGCTCGGTGTTCTCCACATCGAAGGAGCGTGGGCTCGACCTGGCCCGCCGGATGCGCAGCGGGATGACCTCGATCAACTCGGTGATCACCTTCGCCTCCGTGCCGGCCCTGCCGTTCGGCGGCGTCGGCGACAGCGGCTTCGGCCGGATTCACGGCGAGGACGGGCTCAAGGAGTTCACCCGCGCCAAGGCGATCACCCGGCAGCGGGTCGCGCTGCCGGTGAACCTGATGAGCTTCGGTCGGCCGGCGAGGGCCGCCGACGCCCTCGCCCGCGTCATGGGGCTCGTGCACGGGCGGCACCGGTGAGGGCAGAAATGGCCATTTCTGCCCCGGAGGGCGGCGAGCGGTTCGACGTCGTCGTCGTCGGGGCCGGTTCGGCCGGCAGCGCGCTGGCCGGTCGGCTGTCGGAGGATCCGTCGCTGTCCGTCCTGCTCCTGGAGGCCGGCGGCTCGGACGACGTGCTCGAGGTGCAGATCCCCGCCGCGCTGTACAAGGTGTGGCGCACCCGCCGCGACTGGAACTACACGACCGACCCGCAGCCGGCGCTCGGCGGCCGCCGGCTCTTCTGGCCCCGCGGGAAGATGCTCGGCGGCTCGTCGTCGTTCAACGCCATGATCTACATCCGCGGGGCGGCCGCCGACTACGACGAGTGGGCGACGTTGACCGGCGACCCGTCCTGGTCCTACGAGCACGTCCTGCCGCTGTTCCGCCGGATGGAGGACAACGCCCGCGGCGCCGACCGCTTCCACGGCGTCGGCGGCCCGCTGCGGGTCGAGGACCTGCGCTCGCCGCACCGGTGGACCCGCGCCGTCGTCGCGTCCGCCGTCGCCGCCGGGTACCCGCGGAACGACGACTTCAACGGTCAGCGCCAGGACGGCGTCGGCCAGTACCAGGTCACCCAGAAGCGCGGCCGGCGGTGGTCGGCCGCCGACGCCTATCTGAAGCCCGCGCTCGACCGGCCCAACCTCACCGTCCGCACCGGCGCCCAGGCCACCCGGGTGCTGGTGGAGGGCGGCCGGGCCACCGGCGTCGAGTACCTGTCGGGCGGCCGGCGGCACGTCGCCCACGCCGATCGGGAGGTGGTGCTGTCGGGCGGCGCGATCAACTCCCCGCAGCTGCTGATGCTGTCGGGCATCGGGCCGGCCGATCACCTGCGGTCGGTGGGGCTGGAGGTCGTCCACGACCTGCCGGGGGTGGGCAGCGGGCTGCAGGACCACCCGCTGGTCCCGGTGATCTGGAACGTGCGTTCGGGGAAGTCGCTGTTCCGGGCCGAGTCGCCGTCGGGGTACCTGCAGTGGTTCGGCGCCCGCCGGGGCCCGCTGACCTCCAACCTGGCCGAGGCCGGGCTGTTCACGAGGTCGGACGACGGGCTGCGCGAGCCGGACCTGCAGTTCCACTTCCTGCCGGTCAAGTTCTGGCGCCAGGCGGAGGTCGACCCCGACGTCGACGCCTTCACCGCGGCGACCGTGCTGGTCGACGTCCACTCGCGGGGGTCGGTGCGGCTGCGCTCGGCCGACCCGACCTGGAACCCGGCCATCGACGCCGGCTACCTCACCGACGACCGCGACCTCGAAGCGCTCGTGACCGGCGTCGAGAAGGCCCGGGAGATCGCCTCGGTCGGCCCGCTGGCGGCGGTGCTCGCCGAGGAGTGGTCGCCCGGCGGCGCGGTGCACGGCCGCGAGGAGCTGCGGCGCTCGGTCCGCGAGACGCTCGAGTCGCTGTACCACCCGGTGGGCTCCTGCCGGATGGGCACGGGGGACGACTCCGACGACACCGCCGTGGTGGACCCCCAGCTGCGGGTACGCGGGCTGGACGGGCTGCGGGTGGTGGATGCCTCGGTCATGCCGACGCTGATCCGCGGCAACACCAACGCGCCGACGATCATGATCGCGGAGCGGGCGGCCGACCTCATCGCCGGCCGCAGCGTCGACCCCACGCTCGCCGCCGCCTCCTAGCGGGGTTTCCGCGCGGGAACCGCGTTCAGGGGAGGTCGGCGAGCAGCGCGGCGCGCGGCCCCAGGAGACACCGCAGGACCGGTCCGGACACCACCGTGCCCGTCATGGCCGGACGCCGTGGGTCTGCGTGGCGGCGGCCTGCACGGGGGTGGGCGGCAGCCCGGTGAGTTCGCCGTCCTCCGGTTCCGAGGGGCCGCCGGGCAGCAGGCGGATCGAGATCGACAGGGCCGCCGCCAGCAGGCAGAGGGCGCCGGCGGCGTACCAGGCCGGGTCGTAGGAGCCGGTGACGTCACGGATCACGCCGCCGCCCCATGCCGCGAGGGCCGAGCCGACCTGGTGGGAGGCGAACACCCAGCCGAAGACGACCGGCGCGCGCACGCCGAAGTACTCCCGGCACAACGCGAGCGTGGGCGGCACGGTCGCCACCCAGTCCAGGCCGTAGAACACGATGAACGCCAGCATGCTGGCGTGCACGCCCGGTGCGAAGAGCGACGGCAGCAGGAACAGCGAGAGCCCGCGCAGCAGGTAGTAGGCCAGGAGCAGCAGGCGCGGGTCGACCCGGTCGGTCAGCCAGCCGGAGCAGATGGTGCCGGCGATGTCGAACAGGCCGACGACGGCGAGCAGCCCCGCGGCGGTCGTCACCGGCAGGCCGTGCTCGTGCGCGGCGGGGATGAAGTGCGGCTGGACGAGCCCGTTGGTGGAGGCCCCGCAGATCATGAAAGCGACGGCGAGGAACCAGAAGATGCGGGTGCGGGCAGCGTCGAGCAGGCCCCGCGCGGCGGTCCTGGCCGCACCCGTACGCACCGGGTCGCGGTCGTCCGCGGCGGTGCCGCCGTACGGCACGGCTCCGACGTCGCGCGGCCGGTCCCGCAGCAGCCAGGCCACCAGCGGGACGACGACGAGCGCGGCCGCCGTGGTGCCGAGGGCGGCGGGCCGCCAGCCCCAGCGCTGGTTCACGGCCGCGACCACCGGCAGGAAGATCAGCTGACCGGTCGCACCGCCCGCGGTGAGCACGCCGGAGACCAGCCCGCGACGGGCCACGAACCACCGGCCCGTCACCGTCGCGACCAGCGAGAGGGCCATGGACCCGGTGCCGATACCGACGAGCACGCCCCAGAGCAGCACCAGCTGCCAGCTCGCCGTCATGAAGACGGTGAGCCCGCTGCCGACCGCCACCACGAGCAGGGCGCTGACCACGATGCGGCGGATGCCGAAGCGCTCCATCAGTGCGGCGGCGAACGGCGCGGTCAGGCCGTAGAGGGCCATGTTCACCGCGACGGCCCCGGAGACGGTCGCGACCGACCAGCCGAACTCGGCGTGCAGCGGGTCGATGAGCACCCCCGGCACCGCGCGGAAGGCGGCCGCGCCGACCAGGGCCAGGAAGGTCACTCCGGCGACCCACCAGGCCGGGTGCACCCGGCGCGGCGCGGGCGGGTGCACCCCCGTCGCCCGCATCCCGTCCGTCTGCACCCCGTCGGTCGTCGTCACGAAGGGAAGGATGACCGACGGCCGCGCGCCTCGGACAGTGGCCGGAAGGTCAACATGTGACACGATCCGGCCATGACGGTTGAGACGTCGGTCGAGAGCATCGACCCCGGACCGGACACGGCACCCGTCCGCCACGAGGTCGCCGTCCTGGCGCTGCCGGGCACGATCGCCTTCGAGCTCGGCCTGCCGCACCGGCTGCTCGGCTCCGCCGTGGACGAGGACGAGCGACCGCTGTACCGGGTGCGGGTCGCGACGCTCGACGGCGGCCCGGTCCGGACGTCGGCCGGCTTCAGCGTGATGCCGGAGCACGACGGCTCCGTGCTGGAGCGGGCGCAGACCGTCGTCGTCCCCGGCATCTACGGCGGGACGGCGATGACCGAGGGCCGGGTGCCCGACGAGTTGCGCGACGCGCTGCAGGCCGCCGCCACGCACGCCCGCGTCCTCTCCATCTGCACCGGCGCCTTCGTGCTGGCCTCGGCGGGGCTGCTGAACGGCCGCCCGGCGACCACTCACTGGATGCACGCGCCGGCGTTCCGGCGCCTGTTCCCCGCGGTGGCGCTCGATGCGGACGTGCTGTTCGTCGACGACGGCGACGTGCTGACGTCCGCGGGCAACGCTGCGGGCATCGACCTGATGCTCCATCTGGTGCGCCGCGACCACGGCAGCGAGGTGGCGACCCGCGTGGCGCGGCGGAACGTGGTGGCGCCGTGGCGTGAGGGCGGCCAGTCGCAGTTCGTCGAGCGCCCGGTGCCCGAGCCCGGTGACTTCGGCACCGCGGAGACCCGGGCCTGGGCGGCGGAGCGGCTCAGCGAGCCACTGACCCTCGCCGACCTCGCGGCGCACGCCCGGATGAGCGTGCGCACCTTCACCCGGCGCTTCCGCGACGAGACCGGCATCTCGCCGCTCCGCTGGCTGGCCGCGCAGCGGATCGCGCTGGCCCGCCAGCTCCTGGAGTCCACGGACTCCTCGGTGGACCGGGTCGCGGCCGCGGCCGGCTTCCGCACCCCGGCGTCCCTGCGCCAGCACCTGCGGGCGGCGATCGGCGTCTCCCCGCTGGCCTACCGCCGCACGTTCCGTGGCGGAGGTGTGACGGTTCCCTCCCCCGTTCTGGGGACGACATCCGGCCCCCGTCTGGTTAGGTAGTACGTACCGGCGCCACCCCCGCTCATCCGGAGCGGGCGGACTCGGGCGTCGGGCCGCGGCAGCGCCACCTTGGCGCGCCCGGCCGTCGGACGTCCTGACGAACGCGAGCGCCATCCCGGCATGGGCCGGGCTGTGGGCTGCCGCGCGCACCGGGCCGGCCGACGGCGATCCGAACTTCGAGGACGTCGTAGTGACCATGCCCCCCACCCACCCCGCCGCCACCGGCGACGCCCGCTCCCGCAACCGCCGCCGCGGAGGCCGCGGCCGGGGCGGGCGCCCCGCCGAGGCGCAGACCACCACCGCTCCCGGCGCCGGCGCGCCGGCGATGGTCCTTCCCGTCGTCCCGGTCGGCGGCGACGAGACCGTGCTGCCGACCGATACCACGTTCGACGCGCTCGGCGTTCCCGCCCGGCTCGTCGAGGTGCTCGCGGCCAGCGGCATCACCGCGCCGTTCCCGATCCAGGTCGCGACACTGCCCGACACCCTCGCCGGCCGTGACGTGCTCGGCCGCGGCCGCACCGGCTCCGGCAAGACGCTGGCCTTCAGCCTTCCGCTGGTGGCGCGCCTGGCCGCTTCCGACAGCCGGCGCACGCCGAAGCGCCCGCGAGCGCTGATCCTGGTGCCGACCCGCGAGCTGGCCAACCAGGTCGCCGCCGTCGTCGACCCGCTGGCCCGCGCGCTGGGCATGAAGACGACGACGATCTTCGGCGGCGTCGGCCAGAACCCGCAGGTGCAGGCGCTGGCCGGCGGCATCGACGTGCTCATCGCCTGCCCCGGCCGGCTCGAGGACCTCATCGGCCAGGGCCACGCCGACCTCGGCGCCGTCGAGGTCACCATTCTCGACGAGGCCGACCACATGGCCGACCTGGGCTTCCTGCCCGGCGTCAAGCGGCTGCTGGACCGCACTCCCAAGGTGGGGCAGCGGCTGCTCTTCTCGGCGACGCTCGACAACGGCGTCGACGTCCTGGTGAAGCGCTACCTGTCGAACCCGACGACCCACTCGGTGGACCCCGCCGTCGCCCCCGTCTCGACGATGACCCACCACGTGTTCCAGGTGACCGCCGGCGACAAGGCCGATGTGGTCCGCGAGCTCGCGTCCGGCCTCGGCCGCAGCCTGCTGTTCACCCGTACCAAGCACCAGGCGAAGAAGCTGGCCAAGCAACTGAGCGCCGCCGGTGTCCCCGCGGTGGACCTGCACGGCAACCTGAGCCAGAACGCCCGCGAGCGCAACCTCGAGGCGTTCAGCAACGGCACCACCCGGGTGCTGTGCGCGACCGACATCGCCGCCCGGGGCATCCACGTCGACGACGTCGCGCTGGTCGTGCACGTCGACCCGCCGGCCGAGCACAAGGCCTACCTGCACCGCTCGGGCCGCACCGCCCGCGCAGG
>JAODNJ010000185.1 GCA_025465155.1 Frankiales bacterium | reverse complement strand
GTCGCGCCGGTCGCGCCGGTCGCCCCGGTCGCCCCGGTCGCGCCGGTCGCGCCGGTGTCGCCCTTCTCGCCCTGGGGCCCCGTTGCCCCCTGGACGCCGGTGTTGCCCTTGGCTCCCTGCGGACCCTGGGGGCCTGTCGCCCCCTGCAGCGAAGCGAGGTACTGATCGACCGTCCTGCTCGCGTTGCCGCTCAGTGCCGTCCAGACCTGGTAGGCCGACTTGCCGTCCGCCCCCGCGGGGCCCTGGGGACCGACCGGACCGGTCTTGTTCCAGGTGAGCGCCAGCTCGGACCGGTCGCAGCTGGGATTGCGGTCCGTGACGGTCCGAAGTTGTCCGTTGGTCCGGTTGTAGCAGGCCACGATGATGGCGTTGGAACTGGAAGAGCTGTCTCGGGTGCTGGCGTAGGCGATGCCTCCGCCGGTCACAGCTACGACAGCGGCCGTACTGATCGCGATGACCGTAGTACGTGTCACGTGTGTGTCCCCGTAGGGTTGTAGGCGACGCGGGCTCGGTGGGCGTTCCCCGTCGTGATCCAGCTTCAGAGCCGTCGTCACTCTGCGTCTATAGTTTTCCTGTACCCAGAGTCACCAACGGTGGGCAATTCCCTCGAACGAGCGAGCGACAGACCCTCGTAGTCAGAGCTCTGAATGCGCTGAGTAGCCATGTGCGGCCCTGCGTCAGCGCTGCTGGTCGGCGGTCACCGCCGGCTCGTCGCGCGGCTCACCTGGAGCCGGTCGCCGTCAGCTGCCGTCGCGGCGACGCCGCCCGAGCTCAGCCAGCGCGAGGTCCTGCGGCCGGTGGCGCGGGGCCGGTCCAACGCCGAGATCGCGGCCCGCTGCAGGCCGTCGTCCTCGGCTACGGGACCGGGATCGTGGGCGATGAGGCCGCTCCGCCGTCCTGACCACCCGTGCGGGCGATGACGGCGGCGACGGCGGGGAGGCCCCCCGGTAACCGCTCAAGTTCGCCGCGCGGCGTGCCGACTACGCACGCGTGACCGAAATCGCCGGGACCAGCGGCCAGCGCGAGGACGTCCTGGCCGCGATGCTGCGCCACGAGCGCGCCCTGGTGGCCGCCGTCGCCTCGGACGGTGTGTTCGTCCCGATGCCCGACTCGGTCCGGCTGCCGGCCGAGCGGGTCATGGCCGCGCCGACCCGGTGGGCCACGATGGTCGACCTCGTTGCTGCTGCGGACGCCCTCGTCGTCGTCGCGGCCTGGGAGCAGGCCCGGGCCCACGGTGTCGCCTTCAGCGCCGTGCACAGCCGTAGCGATCCGGCCGTGACGCTCTCGCTGACCTTCGTCGACGCCCGCGACCGGCACGGCGTCTTCCTCGGCGCGCTGGAGGCCCTTGCCGTCGACGACGACGCCGTCGCCCAGCCCCTGGAGACGATCGCGGTCTCCCGCACGCCTCGCACGGCCACCGTGCACAAGAACATGCTCGCCGTCATCACCGACGTCGACGATCGGACGACCCTGATGCTCGGCTGGAGCCGCGAGCAGATGATCGGCGCGCGATCGAGCGACTTCATCCACCCCGACGACCAGGAACGCGCGATCGCGTGCTGGATGGAACTGCTCTCCCAGCAGAACGGGCAGCGCGTGCGGCTGCGGCACCGCCGGGCCGACGGCGGCTGGGTATGGGTCGAGATGGAGAACCAGTACCGGCCCGCCGACGATCCCGCAGACGCGGTCGTCGTGACGCAGATGAGCGACATCTCCGACGAGATGGCCGCCCACGAGGCTGTGCTGCAGCGGGAGCGCCTGCTCCGCCGCGTGGCGGAGTCCCTACCGGTGGGGATCCTGCAGCTGTCCACCGATCGGTCGATCGTGTTCGCCAACTCGCGGCTGGCGTCGATCCTCGGGACGGACGACGTCCGTGGCGTCCCGGACCTGCTGTCCGCGGTCACCGAGCCCGACCGCCCGGCACTGACCGCCGCACTGGAGGGCGCGCTCCACGGGGACGTCGACGCCGAACTGGAGATCGGCATCGTGCGGCGGAGCGGCGAGGCGAGGATCTGCTCGATCAGTCTGGTCTCGCTCGGCGACCGTGAGGGCACGCCCGGCGCGCTGCTGAGCCTGACCGACGTCACCGACAGCGCCAGGATGCGTCAGGAGCTGACCGCCAAGGCCACCTACGACGTCCTCACCGGCTGCCACAACCGCGCCTCGACGCTGGCCTTCGTGGAGCAGGCCCTGCAGGACCCCGACGGCGGCCCGACCGCGGTCATCTTCGTGGACCTGGACCGGCTCAAGCCGGTGAACGACATGCTCGGCCACGACGCCGGCGACGAGTTGCTCGCCGTGGCCGCCCGGCGGATCACGGGGGTCCTGCGGCACGACGACATCGTGGGCCGCATCGGTGGCGACGAGTTCCTCGTCGTGTGCCGGGGCCTGGCGTCCCCGGACGAGGCGCTGGGAATGGGGCATCGGGTGCGCGACGCGCTTGTCGCGCCGGCCGTGCTGACCGCTGGACCGGTCGACGTGTCCGGCAGCATCGGGGTCGCCTGTGCGAGACCGGGGATCGACGTCGCCGCCCTCATCAAGCTGGCCGACGGGGCGATGTATGTGTCCAAGCACGAGGGACACGGCCGCCCCGTGCTGGCCGACGCCTGAACGGAACCGTGTCAGGCGGTCGATCCGGTCGGCGCCTTCTGCGCTCCCGCGGCGGCGCGCACCCATGCGCGCAGCCCGGTCGGGCGGCCGTCAGGTGGCCGTCGCGTCGGCGAGGGCGGCGGCCACCAGGCGGTGCACCCGCGTCCGGAGCGCGCCGACCTCCGGCCGGTCGCGCCCCAGGTGGACGGCGTTGGTGAGCAGGCAGGCCCACCAGCCGCTCACCGCGTCGACAGCGATGCTCGTGCCAGTGAAACCGGTGTGGAGGACGGTCGAGGCAGGCCAGGAGGCATCGAGGAAGTCCTCGTCGTCGCCTGCGAGCTGCCAGCCCAGGCCGCGGCGCCCGCCTCGGCCCTCGGTGGCACACCGCATCGCCTCCGCCCGGGTGGCCGGGGCGACCGGGCCGCCCGCGTCGGCCGCCCACCAGGCGGCGTAGGCGGCGACGTCGTCGAGCACGGAGAACAGGCCGGCGTGCCCGGCGACGTCGCCGCACGTCTGGGCGTTGCGGTCGTGCGGGCGCCCGACGGCGGGCTCCGCTCCCGGCTCGGTGGTGACGGCGACCGGGGCCCCGGCCAGGCCGGGGTGCGCGAGCGGACGGTAGCCGGTGCGGGTCAACCCGAGCGGCGCGTGGACCAGGGCGGAGCAGGCGGCGTCCAGCGGCGCCCCGGCCGCCGCCTCGACGACCTGTCCCAGCAGCAGGAAGCCCAGGTCGGAGTAGACGACCCGCTCGCCCGGCGCCGCGACGAGGGGCTCGGCGATGACCGCGGCCAGGAGCTCGCCGCGGGTCGAGCAGGAACGGTGATAGCGCCGCGAGGCCAGCAGGCCGCCGGTGTGGGTGAGCAGGTGCCGCACCGTGATCCCGGCGCGCAGCCCATCCCTGAATTCCGGAACGAACCGGCCGACCGGGTCGGACAGCGCCAGCTCACCGGCGTCGGCGAGCGCGAGGATCGCCGGCGTGGTGGCCATGACCTTGGTCAGCGAGGCGAGGTCGAAGGCGGTGCCCGGTTCCACGGCCGGCCCGGCGCCGTCCGCCGTGGTCGTCCCGCATGTGGTCCGGACCAGGGTGCGGGCGCCGATCCCTGCCGCGAGCGCGGCGCCCGGCACGACCCGCCGCGCCACCGCATCCGCGAGGACCTCGCGCGGCCGGTCGGTGTGCGGTCCGATGAAGGCCTCCCTCGCCGGAGGT
>JAODNJ010000280.1 GCA_025465155.1 Frankiales bacterium | reverse complement strand
TGCACCTGCGGGTGGCGCACCAGCGCATCGGTGCCAGGGTCGCCCGAGCGGAAGAGGCGCGCCTGCTGGAGGAGCCGCCGCGGGCCGCGCTGCTCACGATGTCGCGCACCGCGTTCGACGACCAGGGGGCGGCCGTGGAATACGGCAGCCATGTCTACCGGGCCTCACGCTACGAGTTCGAGACCACCCTCGTCGGCCGTTGACCGTCGTCGGTGGAGCGCTCGGCGAGTGAGGCTGCGCTCGTGCACGGTCGGGCGGACGCCCGCTTCGGTCCAGCCGCGCAGGCGTCGCCAGAGGTCAGCCCTGAGCAGCCGACCACGGCGGCGGGCAGTTGGTTCCACGGGGAATAGCGGCGGCAGCAGCGGAGCGATCCGCTACTGCCGCCCGCCCGGGACGAGGTCCTCGATCACCCGCATCAGGGTTCGCAGGACGCGCGAGACCTCCCGGCTGCGACGCCGACGTCATGGACATCGATCCCCGAGGCGACCGCATGCGGCCACACGATCTGGACGGGGAAGCGGTCGGGCGGTGCCGGCGTTCTCGCGCGGGGCCGGGAAGAGCTCAGCTCGTCTCGAGCAGAAGCTGTAGAGCTTTGTCGAGGTACTCGTCGCTCAGCTGCTCGACCAGATCCATGCGGCCCTCGGCGACGGCCTCGTTGACCTGCTCGACGTAGAGCTCCTCCAGCGCGCTCATGCTGGTCGGCATCGTGATCTCCTTCCGTTGGACGACTCCAGTGTCCTCCGGCCGTCGCGACGACGTCCGAGGCCGGGCTGCCTCGTCGGTCACATCTGGGAGGGAAGGCGCTCGAACCCGGGCCAGAAGCGTTCTCGACAGGAGCAACCGACGCTCCTGCAGCTCGCTGCACTGAGCAGGCGTGCCAGGCCGACCCCTCGTCGCGCAGGCTGTCTGCCGTCAGCGAGACGGCCTCAACGCTCAGCCGGGACCCCTCGCCCACGGAACGGGCGAAGGTGGGCAGCGGATTCCATGTCGAGAAGCTCTGACCGGCTCCGCGCAGCAGGGTGGAGGGGCACGACAGGCGCGTTACGCCAGGCCGACCGGGGGCTCAGGCGCGGCGGGTCACCACAGATCCTCGACGGCTTCACGGCTACCTGTTCGAGCGCCCGGAGGACGAGAACTGCCCGCCGTCGCCGGCTCGATGACGACCGGCGAGGGTCGGCGCTCGCGGAGGCTCAACGCCGTCACGGCGCCGACCACCAGCGCTACACCGGCCCACTGCGTCCCGCTCAGCGCGGTCTTGAGGAAGACGACGCCGACGACCGCCGCGGTCACCGGAAACGCCAACTCGGCGAACGTCGCCCGGGATGCGGCCGTGCGCCGAAGCCCCGTGTAGTAGAGCCGCAATGCGGCCAGGCCGGGGACGAGCGCCAGCAGGACGAGGGCGGGGAGATTGCCGATCCCGGGTGTCAGGGGCGCCTGCTGCTGGCCGCAGACCGCCAGCGCGCCGACCAGACCCCAGCAGTACCGCAAGACCGTGAGTTCGCGAGGTGCCACCGCCGGCGAGACGAGGCGGCCGAGCACGGTTCCGGCAGCCCACAGCGCAGCGGCGCCCAGCGCGCAGACAGCGACCTCCGCCTGGGCTACCGAGACGGTGAGGGGTTGGGGGAACGCGAGCAACCAGGCGCCCAGGACGGCCGGCGCCGTGTAGATGCCGAACTCGGGCCGAACGCGCTCGCCGAGCAGGGCCATCGCAAAGAGCACCGCGAACACCGGCTGCAGTTTCTGGAGCACCAGCGGCGAGATGTAGTCACCGGACGCGCCGGAGAGCGAGAACGCCTCGGTGAACAGCGCGGTGGCGACCGCGGACGACCCGACCCCGATGACGACGATCGCCGCACGCTGGGTGGTGTTGCACTCGCGGAAGGCGCGGATCGCGGCCGGAATCGCCGGAAGGACGCACAGGACGACGATGAGATGCTCCCAGAGCACCACGGTGGCCGGATGGAGCGAGGTCGCCAGGGGCTTGCGGAGCAGCCCGTCCAGTCCCCATGCGGCGGCCGCAGTTGCGATCACCGGCATCCCGTCCCGTCCTCGACGGCGGAAGAACGCGGTCACGCGGTGGCATTCCGCAGGCGCGGCAGGATCTCCTTGCCGTACAGCCGCAGGAAGCGCTCCTGGTCAGGCCCAGGGGCGTGAAACACGAGGTGGGTGAACCCGAGCTCGGCGTACCGGAGGACCGCGGCGACGTGCTCGTCCGGATCATCCGACACGATGAATCGGCTGGCGGCCCGCTCTATCGGCAATGCGTCGGCCAGGCGTTGCATCTCGAGCGGGTCCTCGACGCCGGTCTTCTCGTCCGAGGACAGAGCAAGCGCGCCCCAGAACCGGCAGTCGTTCAGCGCGCGATCGCGATCGGGATCGAAGGAGACCTTGACCTCGATCTGCAGATCGAGGTCAGCCATCGTCCGCCCGGCCTTCGCGACGCCCTCACGCAACGCCGGAAGGAGCGTCTCGGTGTACAGGGACGGCGCCTTGCCGCTCGTGGTGATGTAGCCGTCGCCCTCGCGGCCGGCAAACCGCGTGGCCGCCGGACCAGATGCCGCCACGTAGATCGGCACCGGAACCTCCGGGCGGTCGTAGATCGTCGCCCGATCCGTGCGGTAGTAGGTCCCGTCGAACGTCACCCGCTCCTCCGTCCAGAGCCGGCGGATCAGCTCCACGGCTTCCCTCAACCGCGCGAACCGTTCCTTGGGCTCCGGCCAGTCCGATCCGAGTGGCACCTCGTTCATCGACTCACCGGAGCCGACGCCCAGGACGACTCGCCCGGGGAACATGCAGCCGAGCGTGGCGAAGGCCTGAGCGACGACGGCGGGGTGGTAGCGAAACGTCGGAGTGAGGACGCTGGTGCCGATGATGATTCGCTCGGTCGAGGCGCCGAGCGCTCCCAGCCAGGCCAAGGCGTTCGGCGCGTGGCCGCCATCGTGGCGCCACGGCTGCAGGTGATCACTGACGAATACCGAGTCGAAGCCGACTTCCTCGGCGAGGACGGAATAGCGCAGCAAGTCGCTCGGCGAGAACTGCTCTGCAGACGCTTTGTAGCCCAGTTTCAACATTCGGAGAGCTCCTCAAGACTTTGCGCTGAACGGGGTTCTGCTGTGACGGACGGGGAGAGGACTTCCCGGGTGACTGGACATCATCCGCCATCCCCGAGGGGGGACTCCTGACGGACCTCGACCGGGTCGACCTCGTCCGAGGCTTCGTCTTCCTTGGTCGCGAGCTCCAAGATGCCGTTGCGGACTTCTTCGAGGTGTGCGCGCATCCAGGACTCGGCCGCGATCAGATCTCCGGCCGCAATCGTCTCGGCCAGCTCGGCGTGTCGGCGGTGGTGGTGTGCGTCGAAGCGGAAGCCGAGAAGGTAGCGGCCCACGTGACCTCGCAGTTGCTCGATCATCTCGACGAGCAGCGGACTGTGGACGGCGTCGTACACCTCTCGGTAGAACTGCACACGGGTGTCGAGAAATTCTGAGCCCTCGGGCTCGGAGTCCAGCTTCTCCGCGAACTCCCGGATCCGCTCGACCCGGTCCTGCGTCATCCGGGCCATCGACAGTCTCAGTGCGTGTGATTCGAGCAGGAGACGCAAGCCGTAGACTTCCTCGATCTGTGCCGGCGAGAGGGTGCGAACACGTGCTCCCCTGTGCGGATGAAAGGTGACCAGGCCTTCGGACTCGAGTTGCAGGAGAGCGGTTCGAACCGGGATGCGGGACACGCCGATCGCCTCCGCCAGCGATTCCTGCCGCAGCCATTCTCCGGGAGCGAAGGCACCGCTGGTGATTGCTTCGTGCAGTACTGCATATACCATTTGACCGATGGTCTTGTATCCCGTCGACAATTGGTCGATGACCTTCGTGAATTTCGTGTCATCACTCAGGTTTCGTGCGGTCTTGGCAGGCATCAACCTGCTCCTCTCGTCAGGGAGGGACCCCCGTCGGCCGTGGTCAGGTCGCCCGTCGTGCGGGGCTTGCCGGAGGTGTGAGCCGGCCTAGTACTCCACGCGCGGCTCCGCGCCGCGATCAGCGCCGCCACCGCCGCTGCCAGGAGCAGTATCGAGGCGCTCCGCAACGCCGCGTTCATACCGTATCGATCGAGCACCCAGGCCAATCCGAGAGGCCCGATCAGCGCGCCGAGATCGACGAAGAACCGGTACGCCGCAAGGACCATCGAGCGCCGGCGGACACCGACCAGCGCCGCCAATTGCGCCGTCTGCGAACTCGAGAAGCAGTCACCGAGCCCGATGACGGCACCGGCCAGGATGAATGTTGCGTAGTTGCGTGCCACGGCAGGGAAGAGGAAGTCACCCAGCGCCAGCACGGTCAGACCGGTGACGATGATCCGGTTTCGTCCGAGCCTGTCGCCGAGGGCAGACGCGGGGATCGTCACGAGAATTCCGGTCAACGACATCACCGTGATGCCCGTTGCGATCTCTACTCCACTGAGGTGAAGCCTCGAGGATGCGACCAGCGGCAGCACGGTGTTCCGGAAGCCGTGACGATTGACCATGTTTGCCGTTACGCCGAAGAAGATCAATCCCAGCGTCAGCGCGAGCGCGGCACCAGACCGTTCTGCCCTCGGCTGCTCGGCTGGGCGGGGGGCCCGGTGGGCGGCGTCCTCGGCAGACAGGC
This sequence comes from Frankiales bacterium, assembly GCA_025465155.1. Classification (GTDB taxonomy): domain Bacteria; phylum Actinomycetota; class Actinomycetes; order Mycobacteriales; family Geodermatophilaceae; genus Geodermatophilus. Next base: position 34,116 of record JAODNJ010000280.1, on the reverse strand, counting down.
GGGAGATCCGTCGCATGACCGGACGCAGTACCAGCCCACACCCGACCGCCGTCACCGTCGCAGCGACGAATCCGGCACGCCACCCGAAGGTCAGGCCGAGCAGTCCGCCGACGAGTGGGTAGACCGCGATCCCCAGGTTGTTGGCCACCTGATAAAGGCTCATCACCCGGCCGCGGATCTCGGCCGGCGCGATGTCGCTCATAGCCGTGAGGATCACCGTGGCCAGCAGGCCCGCACCGACGCCCGCACAGATCCGCGCGACCAGCAGGACGGCGGCGCTGCCGGCGAAGATGGCCACGGCGGAGGCAGTGGCATTCAGCCCGACGCCGATCAGGATCATTCGGCGCGGACCGATCCGCATGCTCAGCACCCCGGACGGCAGGTCGACGACCAGCCGGGCCATGCCGTACGCGGACACGTAGACGCCCACCCCGGCGACCGACATGCCGACGCTGTGCTGGATCGCCGGGAGCAGGGGGGTGACGAGGTTGTTCGGTGCGACCGACAAGAACAGCCCCGCGAACAACAGGTAGGCATCGCGCGGCGTCTTGGCCGTCGTACTCATCGTGCCGCCTGGGAGGTCACTCGGCATCGACCTCCGGCAGGTCGTTCACCAGCCGCCAGACACGCTCCGGCGTCAGGGGCAGCCGGCTCGGCCACTTGCCGGTCGCCATCGCGACAGCGTTCGCGACGGCGGCCCCCATCGGGTTGAGGGCGCCCTCTCCACCGCCCTTGGCGCCGTACGGGCCGACCCCGTCGCCGCGCTCGACCACGATCGACTCGATCTTGTCGGCGAGGTCGGTCATCCGGGGGACGCGGTACTCCACCATGTTCGGGTTGACCAGTTGCGGGCCGTCATAGACCAGCTCCTCGAACAGCGCGCCGCCCAAACCCTGGGTGGCCGCGCCGAGATCCTGGCCCTCGACGGCCTTCGGGTTGAAGGCGAAGCCGACGTCGGCCACGGTGACCAGTTGATCGACGCGTACGACCCCGGTCTCCGGGTCGATCCCGACCTCGACGCCGACCATCCCGACTTCCCAGAACGGCGGCATCTTCTGGGTCCGCCCGTCGCGGCGCAGCGTCCCGACACCGGTCACCTCGCCGGCGTCGCCGCCGAACCAGCGCGAGATGATGTCCCCGAACGCGAGCTTCCGCCCGTCCGCGGATTCCAGAACTCCGTCGCCCTGGGCGAGGGACTCCGGCGGGCACTGCTCGATCTCGGCGGCCATCTCGGTCAACTTCGCCCGGGCGTCGGCACACGCGCGCTGTACGGCCAGCCCAACCAGCGTGGTTGTCCGGCTCGCCCCGGTCGTGCGCTCGTAGGAACTCATCGCGGTGTCCGATTGCACGACGTCCACCGCCTCGATCGGGACGCCGAGCTCCTCGGCGACCAGCTGGGCGAGCACCGAGCGGCTGCCCTGACCCATCTCGGTCGATCCGCTCAGGACGGTCACCGAGCCGTCGGTCTGCACCCGGACGATCGCGGTGGAGATCGGGTACGCGCCGGCGTCGGAGGCCGTGCAGGCGACGCCGATCCCGTGCCCCGGGACCGTCCGGGCGTCCCGCTGCAGTGACTCGGCCACCAGCTCGAGGTCCGCCGGCAGGTCGGCGTCGATCCCCCGCTTGCCCGGCAGGATCTCCCCGCCGGGCGGCACCAGATTGCGCCGCCGGATCTCAACCGGATCGATGCCCAGCTGCGCGGCCGCCCGGTCCAGGTTCGTCTCGCCGGCCAGCGCCCCCTGCGGCGCGCCGAACCCGCGGTACGACGATGCGGGGGACGTGTTCGTGTAGACACTGCGCCCGCGAACCCTCAGATTCGGCACGCGGTAGGGGCCGAAGCACCGGTTCACCGCTTTGGCCAGCACCAAGGGGCTGTTGTCGGCATAGGCGCCCGAGTCGAGGACGATGTCGAACGCGCGCGCCAGGATGCGTCCCTCGGCGTCGAAGCCGCTGCGCACGGTGATGGCCGCCGAGTCCGCGCGCGTGGTGTAGATCGCCTCTTCCACGTCGAGCACCAGCTTGACCGGCTGGCGGACCACCCACGCCCCGACCGCGGCCAACGGCTCGATCTTCGTGTAGGACTTGGAGCCGTAGCCGCCGCCCAGGTACGGCACCTGCACCCGGACGCGGGACAGGGGGAGCGAGAAGATGCGGGCCAGGTCGGTGCGCACCATGAACGGGTGCTGGGCGCTGCTCACCACGTGCAGGGAGTCCTCGGTGAAGGACGCGACCGCGTTGTACGGCTCCATCGCGTACGCGTAGAGCATCGGGTAGTGCACGCGGTTCTCGACAACGATGTGTGCCTGCGCGAGGGCCGCGTCGACGTCGCCCCACGACAGGTCCACCGTGTGCGCCACGTTGGTGCGCGGTGGGCTGTCGCCGTGGTCGGGCAGCCCGGGAGTCGCAGCCATCTCGGAGAAGGACTCGTCGCCGCTGGCGCCGTAGTCGTCGTCGTGCAGGATCGGCGCGTCCGGCGCCAGCGCGGCCTCGGCGTCCATGGCCGCCGGCAGGTCCTCGTACCGGACCTGGACCGCCTCGGCGCCGTCGCTGGCCGCCACGATGTTCTCGGCGACGACCAGCGCGACCGGCTCGCCGTAGTAGCGCACCTTCTCCATCGCCAGGATCGCGTGGTCGGGGATGATGTGGCCGAAGCGCGGGAAGAGGGCCGCCAGGTCGCTGGCCGTCACGACCGCGATGACGCCCGGGACCGCCAGCGCGGCGGACGTCTCGATCCCCAGGATCCGGGCGTGCGCCCGTGAAGACCGGACCACCTTGGCGTGCAGGCAGCCGGGCGGGGTGACGTCGACGGTGTAGGTGGCCGCGCCGGTCACCTTCTCGAACAGGTCTCGCCGCTGGACGGCCTGCCCGGCGACCCGGCGCCGTTCCACGCTCACGCCTGCCCCCGCATCCGCTTGGCCGCGTCCAGCACCGCGGCGACGATCGGTTCGTACCCGGTGCACCGGCAGATGTTGCCGTCCAGGTATTCCTTGACCTCGTCCTCGGTCGGGTCGGGGTTCCGGTCGAGCAACGCCTTGGCCATCATCAGGAAACCCGGCGTGCAGAAGCCGCACTGCAACGCGAAGTGCTCGACGAACGACCGCTGGAGCGGGTGCAGCTGGTCGCGTGCAGCAAGCCCTTCGACGGTCTGCACCCGCCGGCCGTCGATGTCGGCAGCCAGGTAGGTGCACGCGCTGACCGGCGCGCCGTCCACAAGGACCGAGCAGGCGCCGCACACCTGCAGCTCGCAGCTGACCTTGGTGCCGGTCAGGCCCAGCCTGTCGCGCAGGAACTGGGCCAGCGTCCACCGGGTGGGCACCGGCTCGGTCACCGACACACCGTTCACGTCAGCGGCGACGACGACGTGGTCGTGTCCCGTTGCCGGTTGTGCTGCCGTCATCGTTCGCTTTCCGCTAGTAGCTCCGCCGCGCGGCGGATGTACACCTCGGTGACGTGTCGCTTGTACCGCTCGCTGCCGGTCAGGTCGCTCACCGGCGAGGTACGGCCGACCAGGTCGACCGGGTCGACCTCCCCGACGCCCGGGTAGTCCGCCCAGACCGGCACCTCACCGACGGCCCCCACGACGACCCGGTAGTCGCCGCCGGGACGGCGGACCGCGGCGACGGCGACCGTCGGTCGCTCCACGGTCTGGAACTTCAGGTAGACCCCTTCCGCGCAGGGCAGGGGGATCGAGATGGCGGTCAGCAGCTCGGTGGCGTCCCGCGCGGTCCAGTACGGGCCGAGGAAGAACTCCTCGGCCGGGACCGACCGTTCACCGGCCGAGTTCGCCAGGCCCAGCTCGGCCTCCAGCGCGATGAGGACGGTCGCCACGTCCGAGCGGGGCTCGCCGAAGCAGATGTTGCCGCCGATGCTCCCCTGCGCGCGGACCCGTGCATTCCCCACTTCCCGCTCGGCGGCGGCGAGCAGCCGCGCGTGCTGCTCGACGAGCGGGTCGGTGGCCAGGCGGTCGTGGCTGACCCCGGCCCCGATCAGCAGCCGCGAGCGGTCGGTCCGGATCTCCTGCATCTCCGGGATCCGCTTGAGGTCGACCAGGGCGGTCGGGCGGATCAGCCCCATGCGCATCGCCAGCAGCAGCTCGGTGCCGCCGGAGTAGGGCACGCTGTCCTCGGCGAGCAGGGACAGCGCCTGGGCCGTGGTGGTCGGCCGGTGCAGGGCGAAGGGCGGTAGGACCATCTACCGGCCGCCCAGCTCGGCAGCCGCGCGGCCGAAGAACTCGTCCAGGATCTTCGCCGCCTTCTGCCGGATCATCCCCGAGCCCATCGTGGCCACCCGTCCGCTCACCTCGTAGGTGCCCTCGGCGGCGACCACTGTGCCGCCGCCCGCCACCTCGGCGAGCGTCAGCACCGCGTCGACCACGATCCGCGAGGAGACCTGCCGGTCCTCACCCTCGGCGTGCACCCGGATCCGCTGCCCCTCGGCCACGTCGGAGACGGTGATGTCCAGGTCCGCGCGGAGCTTGAACGGGCCCAGCCGGTCCATGAGAACCGCGGTGTACCTCTCGAGCGGGGCGAGCTCCTGCGCCTCGTCGAGGATGGACACCCAGTCGACCAGTCGCCGGACGTCGGTCAGGACTTTCCAGCAGGCCGCCGGGTCGGAGCTGACGGGCAGCTCGCGGCTGAAGGTGACGCTCGGCACGATGTCTCCTCGGGAATCGCCGGGGTGGCTAGGACCGCAGCTTGGGCAGCACGTCGGAGCCGAGCAGTTCGATCTGCTCGAACCAGCGGTCGAACTTGAATCGGAAGTCGAACACCAGGTGCTCGACGCCGACGGCCTCGAACTTCTTGCATTCGATGACGGCGTCATCGGGATTGCCGACGATCAGCTGGCCTTCGAGGTCCTCGACGGTCTCGAACTGTCCTGACGGCGGACGGACGGCGAACTTCGCCTTGTTCGCCCAGGCCAGCAGCCCTGGAATGTTGACGTGCGTCAGGGCCTCCTCACGGGTGGCCTCGATCGAGGTCGGCGGAATCACCGCAATGGTCGGCCGGCTGCGGCCCTGCTCGGCCGACATCGTCGAGATGGTCTCGATCCGCTTCTCCAGCGTGGCCATCGAGATCCGGCCGGGCATCCAGCCGTCGCAGAATTCGACCGCCAGCCGGGCCGACCGCGGCGTGGCGCCGCAGTACCAGAACGGGATCCGGCCGCCGACCGGTTTCGGCTCGATCGTCACGTCGTTGAACTCGAAGAAGTCGTCCTTGTACGTGACGTCGTTCTCCGTCATCACCCTCCGGAAGATCTCCGCGTTGGAGCGGACCAGCTCGACCCGGTCCAGGCCGCCCATGCCGACGGCGTCGAACTCGTGGTCGAACGTGCCGGCGCCGAACCCGAGGATCAGCCGCGGGCCGACGAGCTGGGTGATCGTCCCGGCCATCAACGCGGTGGTCAGGGGGTGCCGGAACGGAATCAGCGACCCCGTGCCGAGCTCGATGTTCTTCGTCACCGCGCCGATGGCCGTGAGCGTCGTCAGAGCGTCGTAGAAGGTCCGGTTCGGTTTTTCCATTTCGCCGTGTGGCTCGAACACCAGGTGGTCACGGACCCAGACCGAGTCGAAACCGAGCTCCTCGGCTCGCTTCGCACCCTCGAGCAATTTGTCACGGTCGGCATGCTCGCCGAAGTGCGGCAACAGCAACCCGTACTTGGTCATCGGGTCTCCTTAGTGGGAAAGGGTCTGGGCGGTGGCCATGCGGCCCTGTCCGGGCTTGCCGACGACGTCGCCATGGAGCGCGACCGGCTCGCCACGGACCAGCGTGGCGTCGAGGAAACAGCTCACCGGGCGGCCGTCGTACGGTGTCCAGCCGATCTTGGAGAGCACCCCGTCATTCGTGATCGTCCAGGAGTGCTCCGGATCGGCGACCACCAGATCGGCGTCGTAGCCGACGGCGATCCGGCCCTTGGTGTTCAGGGCGAACGCCTTCGCCGGCTGATGCGCGGCCGCATCCACGGCGCGCTCGAGACTCAGCTTGCCCCGTTTCACCGCGTCGAGCAGAAGAGGGTAGTAGTACTGGATGCCAGGAGTCCCGGTGTGCGAACTCCACATCTGGGTCCAGCCGACCTCCTTCTCTTCACGGGTGTGCGGCGCGTGGTCGGAGGAGATCATGTCGATCGTGCCGTCGTTGAGGCCCTCCCAGACCGCCTCGCGCGCGTCGTCGGGAACCCAGTAGGACAGCGCGTACGGGCCGAGCGTTTCGACGTCGTGCCACGTCGACAGGAACAGCGCCCAGTGGTTGACCTCGCAGGTGACATCCACGCCGCGTGCCTTTGCCTGCCGCACCGCCTCGATCGACCGGCGGGTCTGCATGTGCGCGATGTGGATGGGGCACCCCGACGCCTCCGCCAACCGCAGGATGAGGTCGATCGCCGTGTCCCAGATGACGCCCTCACGGGCGGCGTACGCCGATGCGTAACCGGCAGGGGTGTTCTCGCCGCGAGAGAGATATCCGCCCTCGATGTAGTCCATCAGTGCCTGGTCGTGCGGGTGGATGATGAACCGCTTGTCGGTCGTCGCGATGATGTCCATCATCTGCAGCAGGTGGCCGTGGTCGTGCATGCCCGTTCCGGCCGGGTGCGGGTACGTCCGGCCGGTGTCGACCACCATGTAGATCTTGAACGCCCGGATGTCCGTCCGGCCCATCTTCTCGACCTCGGCCGGGTCCGTGGCCGCCGGATTGTGGTTCCAGTCGACGATCGACTTCTCCCGGTAAAGCTCGAAGACGTCGTTCAGGCTGTCGAGCGTCGTCGTCGGCGGCGCCAGGTTGGGCATGCCGAAGATGGTCGTGACGCCGCCGACGGCCGCCTGCTGTGTCGTCGTCAGGATGTCCTCTTTGTGCGTGTACCCGGGCTCGCGGGTGTGGACGTGCACGTCCACCATCCCCGGCAGCACGAGCTTGCCCGTGGCGTCGATCGTGGGAGCGTCCGCCGCGAGGCCGAGCTCCGGGCTGACCAGGCCGGCGATCTTGCCGTCCGAGATCAGGACGTCCGCCTGAACGGAGCCGGTGGGGGTGACGACGGTACCGCCGGTGATGCGACGATCAACGGTCATTGGTGCGCTCCGAGATGCTCGATGGTGGTCAGCGGTTCTGTGCTGCTGTAGACGTCGACGTCACCGCCCACGAGATGCCTTCGGAACCAGTCGACGATCCGGGGGGTCACGAGCTGCCAGTACTGGTCGTAGGCGGCGTAATGGGTGGTCTTGCGCTGCATGACGAGCGTCCGCGGGCCCTTCGCAGCGGCGAAGATCCCTTCGGCGTGGTCGGTCGGCGTGGTGGCGTCGCCTTCGACCGCGATCACCATCAGGGGGGTCCGCAGCCCGCGCGCCGACTCGATCGGCCGGTACTCGAGGATCTCGTCGGCCGCCGCGAGCGACACTGCCGTCGGGATCCGGCCGTCGACGTCGGACTTCACGGAGGTGGCGCGCCGCTCGGCGGTCGGCACCATGATCTCCTCGCGCGGATGCACCAGGCGGCCCTTGCCGGTGGCGGCGCGTTCTTTCCGGTCGTCGTCGAGCGCGCGCAGGAAATCCAGCCATTCGTATTCGGACCGCATCCGGTGCAGCCAGTCGGCGCCGTCGGCAACCGGTACTTGGCTGACCGCCGCCTTGATCCGCTCGTCGGCGGCCGCGAGCAGGACCGCGTTGCCGCCCCCGGTTCCGCCGCTGCCGAATACGCCGATCCGGTCCGGGTCGACATCCTCCCGTGTGCACAGGTAGCTGACGCCGTTGCGCAGGTCGTCAAGTTGGCCGCGGAAGGACAGATTCTGGCGGTCGCCTTCCGAGTCGCCGAACCCGCGGTAGTCGATGACCAGGACGCCGAAGCCGGCGTCGGTCAGCGCCTCGTGATAGCGCAGGTAGAGCTTGGCGTCTCGGAGACCGAGCCATCCCGGGCCCTGGATGATGGTCGGCAGCGGGCCGGACACCTCGTCGGGGGTCCGCCAGGACGCGGCGATGCGAGCGCCCTCGCTGTAGAAGCTCACTTCTGTGGTGCGCAAACTGCCCTCGTTTCTATCGTCACTGAATCGTCGGAATGCGCTGCGAGGGTTACCGGGCCTGGTCCTCGATGACGAGTCCGAGCACCTGGTCGCGCAGCTCCGCGGCGCGCCGGTTGTCGAGAAGGCCTTCCCGACGCAGTCGGGGACGGGGCAGGTCGACCTCGATGATGTCCTTGACCGTGCCCGGCGAGGTGCTCATCACGACGATCCGGTCCGAGAGGAAGACGGCCTCGTCGACGTCGTGCGTCACGAACATCGTCGTCGTGGTGGTGCGGGCGACGATCGCTGCCAGCTCCTCCTGCAGTCGGAGCCGGGTGAAGGCGTCCAGTGCCCCGAACGGCTCGTCCATGAGCATGAGGTCCGGCTCGCTGACCAGCGCGCGGGCCAGGCCCGCGCGCTGCTTCATTCCGCCGGAAAGCTGACCCGGGTAGTAGTCGGCGAAGGCGCTCAGTCCGACGAGCCCCATCGCCTCCTCCACCTTCGTGCGGGCGTCCGCCTTGCTCAGCAGGGCACCCGTCTCGTTCAGGCCCATCGCGACGTTGGCCCGGACGGTCCGCCACGGCATGAGCGCCGCGTCCTGGAAGACGAATCCCAGCCGTTTCGGGACGCCCTTGACGATGGTGTCGCCGACCCGGATCATGCCGCTGCTGTAGGGAGCGAGCCCGGCCACCATCCGGATGAGAGTGGTCTTGCCGCATCCGGATGCACCGACGATGCTGACGAACTCTCCGGACCGCACCGTCAGGTTCACATCGCGCAGCACCACGCGAGCGGAATCGGAGCGTTGGTTGAAGCTCTTGCTCACGCCGACGATGTCAACCGTCGCACCCTGTCTGGTCACGACCGCGCTCGCTGTCATGGTCAGCCCTTGGCCTGCTTGGCGTAGGTGGTGTCGACCCACTTGCTGACCGGGACTGTCTCCTTCAGGGCGCCGGCCGACTTGTACAGCTGCTGCTGCTGGTCGAGCAGGGCCGAGTCGAGGATCGTGCCCGGGGGGTAGGCGCCCGCCTGCCGCAGCTGGTCGAAGAGCTGCGCGGTCGCGGCCTTGTCCGCCGCCGGCTGGATCTGCAGAGCCTCGGTCACCACGGCGTCGGCCTTGGTCGAGTCGTTGAACCACTTGAACGAGTCGAGGAGCGCCTTGTTGAACGCAACGGCGAGTGCCTTGTTCTTGGAGAGCCAGGTCGGGGTTGCGAAGATGTTGTCGTCGTAGAGGTTCGACGCTTCCTTGGTGTAGTCGAACAGCGTCTTGAAACCCTTGCCGGCGAGCTGGATCTCCGCCGAGTGGCTCAGCATGGTCGCGTCCACGCGGCCCGCGACAAGGGCGGGAAGGCGCTGGCTCTGGCCGCCGACGGCGATGATGTTGACGTCCTTCGCGGTCAACCCGGCCTTCTGCACCACGAGCAGGGCCTGGGCATAGTTGACGCCGGTGGTGTCCTGCACACCGATGTTCTTGCCCTTGAGGTCGGCAAGGGAGTTGATACCCGACTTGGCCAGGAAGACGTAATCCTGACGGGGCTGGGCCAGCGCGAAGTCCATGATGTTCACCCCCGCTTGCACGCTGCCGACGCCTCCGGTCACGGCCTCGGAATAGGCGTCGATGTCGCCGTGCAGCAACTCGGTGATCGCTACGTTGGGGGCGCCGGCGTTCCACTGCACGCTCGCGTCGACACCCTGGCTCTTCAGGATGTTCACCGCGTGCACCTCGACCACCTTGTTGGCGTTCGCGGTGCTCTGCAGCATCAGGGAGAACCGGGCCCCGGCGATCGGGTTCCCCGCCCCGGAACTGCCGCTGGCGCTGGTCGACGTGGTGCTGCTCGTGCTGCTGCAGGCAACAGTGACAAGAACTGCGAAGAGGCCGGCAGCCGCCAGCTTGGTGACGCGCATTGTGCGCACGAAGGTCCTCCGATCGGACACTGAGGGGTAGGGACTAAACGGCTGTGCGAGCGCGACGTCGATACCGACGTCCCGGTGGAACGTTCAGAGGTGCCCGGGGGATTGGTCCCTGGTCCAGGGGAAAGCCCAACGACGCACCACTTCGAGAAGAGCGGCGGCGATGACACCGACCAGTGACGCGGTGAACACACCGGCCAGCAGGTACGCCGTCTTGAAGGCGTTGCCATAATTCGTGATGATTCCGCCCAGGCCCGTCACGCTGATCTCCATCTGAGCGATCACCATGCCTATCAGGGCCTTTCCGAGCGCGATGCGCAGTCCGGCAAAGATGCTCGGGACGGCGTTGGGCAAAGCGACCTTGGTGATGACGCTGAACCGGTTCAACTTGTAGACCCTGGAGACGTCGAGCAGCGAGTGAGGCGTTTCCTTGACCCCGGTCGAGGTATTTATGACGATCGACCAGACGGCCAGCATGAACGTGATGGTCACCCGCGCGGGGAAACCGACGCCGAACCAGATGACGACCAGCGGTACCAACGCGATCAGCGGTGTGGCCTGGAAGAAGTTGATGTACGGATTGACGATCCGCTCGACCACCGGGCTTCGGCCGATCACCACGCCGGACAGAATGCCGACGACCATCGCCAGCGTGTAGCCGGCTGCGAGGTCCCCCATCGCGGTGGCGAATGCGGGCGCGAGCTCTCCGGAGCTCAGCAGGTCCCAGAAAGCCTTGACCGTGTCGATCGGGGTGGCCAGCAGGATCGGGTCCGTGTTGCTGCCGATGATCTGCCAGATGACGAGAAAGAGGATGACGGACACGAACGGGAGGGAAAGCATCAGGCGGCGATTGCGCCGCTCTCGTGCGCCCGCGGCCCTGTCGGGCCGCTGGTCGGCGAGTGAATGACTGAGTGCGTCGGACACCAGCTGATCGCTCGGCGCGATGGTTCGAGCCATCAGAGACTCCGTCCTGCGGGTGATTCAGACGTGGCGTTGCTGTCTGCGGGGGTCACTGGAACTCCGGCATGATCCGGTCGGCCCAGAGCTGCATCTGGTCGGTCAGCTCTTCCATGCTGGAATACAGCAGCTTGAGCTCGAAGTGCGTGACCCCGGCGTCCACGAATTCCTGCACCCGCCGGCGCACATCGTCGACCGACCCGAAGATGTGCCGGTCCAGTGCGAACTGCATGTCGTCGACGTCGCGTTCGTAGGTGTTCCGGCTCGCCCGCACAGTGGGCAATGCGCGGGTGAGCGCCGCTTCCCGGCTGGTGGCGATGGTGGCGAGCTTCTCGACCGCGACCACGATCGAGTCCGGGTCGCGACCGTTCGCCTCGGCGGTGCGCCGGAGAACGTCCCGCCCGCGAACCATCTCGGCAGGGGACAGCCAGCCCGGGATCCAGCCGTCCCCGACGCGCCCGGTCCGCTCGGCGGCCTTGTCGGTCCATCCGCCCACCCAGATCGGCGGATGCGGCTTCTGGACCGGTTTCGGGAAAATCTCCGCGTCCTTGAACCGCATCGTCGGCCCGTCGTGGCTGGCGAGCGTCTGTGTCCACACGGACTTCATGACGTCGATGTATTCATCCGTCAGCCGGGCGCGCTGGCTGAACGGGACCTCGAAGACCTCGAACTCGTTCGACGATTCGGTCGCCTTGGAGCCTAGGCCGACGCCCACGATGAGCCGCCCGTTGCTCAGGTGGTCGATGGTGGCCGCCTGCTTGGCCGCATAGATCGGGTTGCGCGTGGGCATCACCAGGCACGCCACCCCGAGGCGGATGTTCCGGGTGTGAGCGGCGAGGAAGGCCAGGGTGCTCAGCGACTCGTAGAAGTTGGCGGTCTGGTCGGCCTGGATCGCCTCGGTGCTTCCGGACGAGATGTGGTGCCGGTGCATATCCGAGCTCCACACCACGTGGTCGTGGACCCACACCGTGTCGAACCCGAGGTCTTCGGCTGCGGTGGCGGCCGTGATCAGGTTCTTCACGCTGGACAGCGGGCCGGAGTTGGGCACCCGAACGCCGAACTGGATCTTCACCAAGGTGCGCCCTCCCGGGGATTGGATACAGAATCCGGACGCTAGGGCCCCGGGGTCATCCGCGTCTACCCCATGCTGCGATAAATCTCATGCGGTCTGCCGGTGCGGCGTGACCCAGGAGGTGTACAGGGACAGCACAGCGTGCTGTATCAGGGTTGTCCGGCTGCCGTCGGCAGTCTGGCGGGCCACTTGACCGCCCCTGACGGCCGCTCATATTGTATCCAATCGTTGCTCCGTGCCGAGGTGAGATGGAGTCGGCGTTGCCGCCTGACGGGTACGACGTCCTGGTTCCGCTGTGCCGCCTCGGCACGGCCAAGACCCGGTTACGACTGCCGGATGCGCACCGGCGCGCGTTGGCCCTTGCCATGGCCCTGGACACGGTGACGGCCGCGCTTCGTTGCCCGCGGGTACGGACGGTGTCCGTGATCTGCAGCGACCCCGTCGTGCGCCGCGCAGTGCGAGGACTGAGCGTCGACTGCCTGGCCGAGGAACCGGTCGGCGGCCTGAACAAGGCACTGGCGTACGGCGCGGAGTCGATCCGCGGCTCGTCGATAGCGATGCTGACCGCCGATCTGCCGGCGCTGACTCCCGCGGCCTTGACCTCCGCACTCGACGCCGCTGACGGCCGACCGTCGTTCGTTCCGGACGCGGCCGGCACGGGAACCGTGCTGCTCGCCGTGCCGGCCTTCACCGACGTGACGCCGAGGTTCGGGCCCGCGTCCGCCGTCGCGCATCGGGCCATGGGCGCGCACCGGATCGATGTGCCCGGCCTGCGAGCCCTACGCCGGGACGTCGACCGGCTTGCCGATCTGGCCGATGCGGAGTGTCTGGGCGTCGGCATGCACACGCGCCGAGTGCTGTCCGCGATCCGCCACTCGCGCAGACCTACGGCCACTTCTTCGTCGCTGCAGGGTTCCTCCGAGGAGGTCGGGTGCACTGTGGACGTCGTGGCGGATCTGCTGGCTGACCTGGCGGTTGACCGGGCGAGCGGCTAGCGAGAACTGCCAGCACGACGGACGGGTCCCCCTGTGCACCGGTTGCAGCCTCATGGCGTTCCTGTGACCGGTCGACGCGTCTCGAAAGGCTCGACCCCAGGGCGATGTCCCTCCCGACACGTCGACGACCGAACCAACGGTCCTGCGTTCTTCGCAGAGCGCGGGAGAGGAGGCATCGTGGACGATGGGCAATCTCGACCGGGCCGACGAACGGGGGCCGGCCATGCACGATGTCTTACCGCGGGCAGGCATCAGGTGCGTGACGTCGTCGGCTTCGAACAGGGTCCTCGGGTGAATCGGGATCGCCGACCCTCGCACTGCCCGACACCGGTGTCGTCACGGCCGACGCCACCCGGCGATGGGTGCCAGCCGGTACACGCCACCACCTGCTGACCGGACCGGTCCGCGCGGCTCCAGGCGCCGCACACCGTCTGCAGGGGAGCGTCATGGCCGCGGAAGCGCCGCCGCAATGCGCGAGACGCGGACGTGCTCGCACCGCGGAGTCGCACTCCCGACCGCTGTTCCTCAGTGGGTCACCGGCGACCCACGGCCCGCGACCGCCGGGTGAGCTCCTCCGGCTCGTTGCTACGTTCCCCCGACCGTTCCGGGCCCGGAACAGCGCGTACAGGTAGAGAAAGGGACGATCGCATGGAGGAATTGGCGCTTCGACTCGACGGTCTGCCGGGGGAACCCCTGGTCATTCCCTATGCCCGCATCGAGGGGACCGCCGGTGAGGGGCCGCACCTGACGGTCGTCGCCGGTGTGCACGGGGCCGAGTACACCGGCATGGCCGCGGTGATGCGCCTGATCCATCGGCTCGATCCCGGCACGCTCCGCGGCACGGTCACGGCCGTCCCGATCCTGAACCAGGCGGCGTTCTGGTCGCGCACTGCATTCGTCGTGCCTGCCGACGGCAAGAACCTCAACCGGTGCTTCCCCGGCGACGCGGACGGTTCATACACCGACGTCCTCGCGCACGAGATCTTCACCCGGCTGATCGCCCCCAGCGACTATCTGCTCGACCTGCATGCCGGTGACCTGCCCGAGGCACTCGCGCCCTTCTGCCTCTACGAGGAGTCGGGCGTCGAGGACCGCTCGCGCCGGCTGGCGCTGGCCTACGGCCTGGGGCACGTCGTGCGGCAGAGTCGGGCGTCGCGCACGATCGGCGGCAGTACCAGCAGCGCGGCCGCGGACGTCGGGATCCCCGCCATCATCGCGGAGGTCGGCGCGAACGGGATCTGTGATGAGGCCTCGGTCGACCGGCACCTGCGCGGCGTCCTGGCCGTGTGTGCCGAGCTGGGGATGCTGCCCGGTGATCCGGGACTTGCCGGTGCGCCGCCGAACGAGTACGGCGGCTGGATCTGGATGCGCAGCCCGGTCCGCGGCTTCTGGCAGTCGCGGGTCGCCGCCGGTCAGGACGTCGCGGAGGGGGAGCTGCTGGGCGTTCTCCTCGACCCGCTCGGGCGCGAGATGGAGCGGGTCGTGGCCCCGGCTCCCGGCTGCCCACTGTTCGTCACGACGAGCCCAGCGGTCGTCGCGGACGGTCTGCTGCTGGGGCTCGCCACGCGCTGAGCCTCGCCGGGGAAGGGGCTGGGAGGACGTCACCGGGGCGTTCCGAACGTAACAGAAAAGAAATCTTGGCGGTTGTTGTAATGAACGCTACGGTCGCTGCATCCGGGCGACCGGCCGTCCCACCAGCCCCTGCGAGCCTCCAGCGGTCGGCTCGCGCCCCTCCCCGCCCCGGCGGGACAGACGATGAGGCAATCGATGACACGATCAACCCGATTGAGGTTCACCGGTATCGCGGCGGTCGCCACGGTCGCCCTCGCTGCCTGCGGCGGGGCGGCGGGCTCGAGGGCGAGCGGGAGCTCGGCGCCGGTCGACGGCGGGGACCTGACCATCGCCCGCGCGCAGGACATCATCTCGATGGACAAGACCACGACGTTCGACAACAACTCGATCTACGTCATGGAACAGATCATGGAGCCGCTGTTCACGGTCAGCGCCGACGGCACCAAGGTCGAGCCCTACCTGGCCACCGACTACACGGTCTCCGCCGACAAGCTGACCTACACGATCAAGTTGCGCAAGGGCGTCACGTTCTCCGATGGGAAGCCGCTGACCGCGGCCGACGTCAAGTTCTCCATCGACGAGGACACCAAGACCGGAGGCGACGGCTGGGGCTTCATCAACACCGCCATCGACCAGGTCAAGGCCGTCGACGACAGCACGGTCGAGGTCAAGCTCAAGTACGCGTGGGCGCCTCTGCTGGCCGACCTGTCGCTGTTCAGCAACGGGATCGTCCCGAACAACTACGGCGGCAAGACCGCCCAGGAGTTCTACCAGGCCCCCGTCGGCACCGGCCCCTTCGTCTGGGACCGCTGGCAGAAGGGCCAGTACGTCAAGGTCACGGCCAACAAGAAGTACTGGAGCCCGAAGAAGCCGCACCTGGCCAGCGTCACGTGGACCGTCGTCCCGGACGCCAACACCCGCAAGCTCCAGCTGCAGGGAGGCCAGATCGACGTCGATGACACACCGGACTGGTCGAGCTTCTCGTCGATGAAGAACGCCCCCGGCATCAACGCGCAGACGTTCCCGTCGACGCGGATGGACTACATCTCGCTCAACCAGCAGCGCCAGCCGTTCCAGGACGTGCACGTGCGCCGTGCTATCGCCTACGCCCTCGACCGCAACGCCATGGTGAAGGCGGTCCTGTACGGCAACGGCACGCCGGCGACGTCGCTGCTCTCGCCCGGGACGCCGTTCTTCGACAAGAACGCCGGTGGCGCGACGTACGACGTGGCGAAGGCCAAGCAGGAGCTGGCCCAGTCGTCGGTTCCCCAGGGCTTCAGCACGAGCCTGCTGATCGCCTCCGGCAACCCGGACCAGGCGTCGGTCGCGCAGATCATGCAGTCGGAGCTGAAGGCGATCGGCATCGACCTGAAGATCACCCAGCTCGACCCGACGGCCAACAAGCAGGCGCGGCTCAAGTCGGACTTCGACATGGCGATGCAGGCCTGGACCATGGACATCCCCGACCCGGACGAGTGGACGTCGTTCGCGGTCGACCCGGCGGGTGGCTCGCACTCCTCGTTCACCTACTACAACAACCCCGCCGTCATCGCGCTGAACAAGCAGGCGCAGACGGAGATCGACAACACCAAGCGGGCGGACCTGTACTCGCAGCTGCAGAAGACGACGAGTGAGGACGCCTACCTGACGTACCTCTACTACTCGCCCTACGTCTTCGCGATGACCGACAAGGTCAAGGGCTTCGCGGTGACGCCGCTCGGCAACTACCACCTCGAGGACGTCTACAAGGCGAAGTGATCTCGGTAGGCAGGGCGGCGGCGCATCCGTGGCGCCGCCCTGCCCCTCCCGGACGGCAGTGACACCCGCACCCCAGTGACACCGCACGAGAGAGGAGGCGGCACATGCTCGACCGTTTCCGATTCGTCCCGCTCCGGCTCCTCCAGTCGATCCCGGTCATCTTCGGGGTCACCGTCGTCGTGTTCTTCATGGTCCATCTGCTGCCCGGCAACCCCGCCCTCGCGATCCTGGGCCAGACCGCCACGCCCGCGCGGGTGGCCTCTCTGAGCCATCAGCTCGGTCTCGACAAGCCCCTGTGGGACCAGTACCTGCTTTTCCTCGGGCACCTGGTCCAGGGCAACCTCGGTACGAGCATCACCTACCAGCGGCCGGTCTCGGAGCTGGTTCTCCAGGCCGTCCCGATCACGATGTCACTGCTGCTGTTCGCCCTCGTGCTCGCGCTCGTGATCAGCGTGCCGCTGGCGGCGGTGGCCGCATCCGCGCCGGGCCGGGCGCGCGACCTCGCGGTGCGGGCCTTCACGCTGGTCGGCCAGGGCATGCCCCAGTTCTGGGTCGGGATCATGCTCATCCTGCTGCTCGCGGTGAAGGCCAAGGCGTTCCCGGTCGGCGGCTACGGCGAGAGCGCCCTCGAGCACTGGTACTACCTGTTCCTGCCGGCGCTGACGCTGGCGATCGCGATGTGCCCGACGATCATCCGAAGCCTGCGCGCCTCCACCATCAACGTGCTCGGATCCGACTACGTCGGCACCGCCCGATCCAAGGGGGCCGCCGGCGTCGCGCTGTTCCGGTTGCACGTCGTCCGCAACGCCGCCATCCCCACCGTCTCGATCATCGGCGTCAACCTCGGCTACCTCGTCGGCGGATCGCTGGTGATCGAGCGGGTGTTCGCCGTCCCCGGTCTCGGCTCGCTGATGATCAACGCGATCTTCGCGCGTGACTTCCCGACCATCCAGGCCGTCGCCCTCGTCGTGGCCCTGTTCGTGATCGTCGTCGGGATCCTCACCGACGTCGTGTACACGGCCATCGACCCGCGGGTGGACCTCGGCAGCAGGGAGCTGGCGTGACGACTGCCGTAGTACGGGCCTCCCGCGCGATGCGCCGTCCGGCGCGCTCGCGGGCGCTGCGGCCCTGGTACCGCAACGGTATCCTCGTCGCGGGGATCGTGATCGTGGGGCTGCTGGTGCTGGTCGCCGTGTTCGCCCCGCTCCTCTCGCCGTACGACCCGATCACCCAGGACCTCAACCACACCCTCGAGGCACCGGGTGCGCACCACTGGCTGGGCACGGACAAGTACGGCCGGGACGTCCTCACCCGGCTGCTCTACGGAGCCCGGATCGACCTGCGGGTCGGCTTCCTCGCCGTCCTGATCCCCTTCGTCGTCGGGTCGGTGCTCGGCGCGCTGGCCGGTTACTTCGGTGGCTGGTTCGACGCGATCGTCATGCGGATCGTCGACGTCTTCTTCGCCTTCCCCTTCTACGTCCTGGTCATCGTCCTGGTGTTCGTACTCGGGGCGGGGGAGAGCAGCATCTACCTCGCCATCGCGGCGGTGTCCTGGGTCTCCTACGCCAAGATCATGCGCGGCGAGCTGCTGGTGGCCAAGAAGCAGGACTGGGTGGTGGCTGCCCGCCTCGGCGGGATGTCGCACGCCCGGGTCCTGATGCGGCACATCGGCCCGAACGTGCTCTCGCAGGCGCTGATCTACGCGATGAGCGACATCGTCATGGACATCATGGCGATCGTCACCCTGGGCTACCTGGGGCTGGGCATCGCCCCGCCGACCCCCGAGTGGGGCAGCATGATCCTCGACGGCCAGGAGTTCATCACCACCCAGTGGGCGCAGGCCACGATCCCCGGCCTCGCGGTCGTGCTCACCAGCCTCGGCCTGTCCTTCCTCGGCGACGGCCTCTCCGACCTGCTCACGCCGGAGCGGCGGCGGTGAGCGTGGAGGGGGGAAGCGCGCCGCTGAGCGTTCAGGACCTGACCATCGGCCTGCGCCGGCCCGGCGGCCGGTCGGTCGCGATCGTGGAGGACGTCTCGTTCGACGTCGATCCCGGCCAGCGGCTGGGGATCGTGGGGGAGTCCGGCTCGGGCAAGTCGCTCACCCTGCGGGCCGTCGCCGGGCTGCTCCCCCGGGGTGTGGAGGTTCTCTCCGGCCGGGTGGAGTTCGGCGGCCGCGACCTGCTCACGATGCCGGCGAAGGACCGTCGGGCGCTCATGGGTCCGGAGATCGCGATGATCTTCCAGGAGCCGATGACCGCGCTGAACCCGGTCATGCGGGTGGGCGACCAGATCGCCGAAGGTCCGCGCCGGCACCTCGGGTTGTCGGCGAAGGAGGCCCGCGAGCTGGCCGTCTCGATGATGGCCCGGACGGGCATCCCGGACCCTGCGCGGCGGGCGAAGGCCTATCCGCACGAGCTCTCCGGCGGCCTGCGCCAGCGCATCATGATCGCGATGGCCGTCTCGTGCGGCCCACGCCTGCTGCTGTGCGACGAGCCCACCACCGCGCTCGACGTCACCGTTCAGCTCCAGGTGCTCAAGCTGCTCGAGAAGCTCTGCGACGACACCGGCGCGTCGCTGGTCTTCGTGACCCACGACCTCGCGGTGGTCAACCAGACGTGCAGCGAACTCGCGGTGATGTACGCGGGGCACATCGTCGAGGCCGGCGGGGTCAAGGACACGTTCCGTCAGCCGCGGCACCCCTACACCCGGGCGCTGCTGGAGTCCGCCCCGGACTTCGACCACCCGGAGCGGGAGCTGATCCCGATCCCCGGATTCGCACCCAACGTGGCCGACCGGCCGTCCGGCTGCCCGTTCGCACCCCGGTGCGGCTACGTCCGCGACCACTGCACGGAGGCGGTGCCTCCACTCGAGGAGGTCATCCCGGGGCGGCTGGCCGCCTGCTTCGAGAGCGACCGCCTGGTGGAGGTGCTGGCATGAGCGAGATCCTCGACGCGCCGGCGACCGACACGGCGATGGTGCGGGTCAGCGCTCTGACCAAGAGCTACGGCGGAGGCGCCTCCTGGCTCTCCCGGCTCGGCAAGGGCGGCCCGAGCACGCTCAAGGCGCTCGACGGGGTGGACCTGGACCTGCGACCCGGGGAGATCCTCGCCCTGGTCGGCGAGTCCGGCTCCGGCAAGTCCACCCTCGCCAAGATCCTGGTCGGCAGCACGACGCCGACCAGCGGGGACGTCTCCTACCGCGGGGCGAGCGCCCCGTCGCACCGGGACCGGGAGACCTCGCGACGCGTCCAGATGGTCTTCCAGGACCCGTACTCCTCGCTCAACCCGCGGCTCACCGTCGGGCGGATGCTCGCCGAACTGCTGCTGCTGCACCGCATCGTCCCGCGGCGCGAGGTGCGTGCCGAAAGCATCCGGCTGCTCAACCTGGTGGGGCTCGAGGAAGAAGTCCTCGGGGCCTACCCGAGCCAGTTCTCCGGCGGACAGCGGCAGCGGCTGGCCATCGCCCGGGCGATCGCCGTCCGCCCCGACGTCCTCATCGCCGACGAGCCGGTCTCGGCGCTGGACGTGTCCGTGCAGGCGACCATCCTCGAGTTGTTCACGTCGCTGCGCGCCGAGCTCGGTCTGTCGATCCTGTTCATCGCGCACAACCTCGCGGTCGTCCAGCACCTGTCCGACCGGGTGGCGGTCATGTACCTCGGCCGGATCGTCGAGGTGGCCGACACCCGGGAGATCTTCGCCCGGCCCCGGCACCCCTACACCCGGGCGCTGATCGACTCGATCCCCCGGATGCGCGAGGCCAGCGTCAACGACGCCTTCGAGCTGGACGGCGAGCCGCCGAGCCCCTACCACGTGCCCGCAGGCTGCCGTTTCCATCCGCGCTGCGCGCTGGCCGGCGACGCCTGCCGGGCCACCGACCCGCCGCTCCTCCAGGTGGGGCCGGCGCACCTCAGCGCCTGCCTCAAGGCCGACGAGCTGGCCGCCATTCCTCTCCCCGACCCAGCACAGGAGCTGCCGTGAAGATCTGGATGTCCTTCGACATGGAGGGCGTCGCCGGGATCGTCGACTGGGACCAGTGCCGCCCTACCGGCGGTGCACGGTACGAGATCGGCTGCCAGCTCATGCTCGACGAGGTCAACGCCGCGATCGAGGGGGCCGTCGCCGGCGGCGCGAGCGAGATCGTGGTCAACGACTCGCACGGCACGATGGCCAACCTCGACCCCCGCCGAATCGCCGGCGGCGCCGGCTACATCTCCGGCCGGCACAAGCCGCGGTACATGATGCAGGGGCTCGACGACAGCTTCGACGCGGCCTTCCTCGTCGGCTACCACGGGTCCATCTCGGGCCGCCCGTCCACCCTGTCGCACACGTACAACCCTGAGGTCTTCTCCGCCGCACGGATCAACGGCGAGCTGGTGGGGGAGAGCGGGATCAACGCGCTGGTCGCCGAGCACTACGGCGTGCCGATCGCGTTCGTCTCAGGCGACTCGGTGACGTGGGAGGAGACGCAGCCGTTCGCCCAGGACGCGGTACAGGTGATCACCAAGGAGTCGATCACCCGGTTCAGCGCCAGCAACCTGCACCCGGCCGACTCCTGCCGGCTGATCCGTGACGGCGCCGAGCAAGCCGTGCGTCGGGTCGCCGGGAACGGGATGCGGACGCCGGAGCTCGCCCGCCCGGTGACCCTCGACCTGGAGTTCCAGACCGGGGACATGGCCGAGGTCGCCACCTGGGCCCGCGGCGCCGAGCGCACCGGGGAGCGGTCCGTCCGCATCCAGGACGACGACCTGCTGGCGATGTTCACCTCGTTCGTCGCCGTCACCTACATCACCCGTCAGGCGGGCGGTCGCTGAGGTCGCGGCGTCCCCCTCCCGCGCACTCCCGAACGAACGGAAGCACCAACTGATGCAGATCTACGACGTCCCTCCGCACGACCGCGGCTGGTCCCTCGTGCTCCACGGCGGGGCCGGTGGCCGGGTCGAGGAGCTCACCCTGGACGTCCGCGGCTCGTACACGGCGGGCCTGACCCGCGCCTACCAGGCCGGCGAGGACGTGCTGGCGGCCGGCGGCAGCGCGCTGGACGCGGTCTGTGCGACCGTCGAGCAGTTGGAGGACGACCCGCTGTTCAACGCCGGCCGGGGCGCTGCGCTGACCGCGGCCGGCACCGCCGAGCTCGACGCCTGCGTCATGACGGGTGACGGGCACGCCGGCGCGGTCACCGCGTGCCGGTACGCCCGCAACCCGGTCTACGCCGCACGGAAGGTGATGGAGGACAGCCCCGCGGTCCTGCTCGTCGCCCCCAGCGAGCAACGCCTGCTCGACTGGGAGCTGGCGACCGTGCCGCCGGAGTACTTCCTCACGCCGGCGCGCCAGCAGCAGCTGCGCAACGTGCAGTCCCGGCAGCTGGAGGCCTCCCGGCACGGGACCGTGGGGGCCGTGGCGCTCGATGCGCGAGGCCGGCTGGCCGCGGCGACCTCGACCGGCGGCATGGTCAACCAGAACGAGGGGCGCGTGGGGGACACCCCCATCATCGGCGCGGGAACCTACGCCCGCGACGGGGTCGTGGCGATCTCCTGCACCGGCGAAGGGGAGGCCTTCATCAAGGGGGTCGTCGCCTACGACATCGCGGCCCGGATGCGCTACCTGGACCAGCCCCTCGCGACCGCGATCACGGCCACGGTGGAGGAGGAGCTGACCGCGCACGGCGCGATGGGCGGCCTGGTCGCCGTCGGAGCCGACGGCACGGTCACCGTCGCGCACAACTCTGCGGCAATGTTCTCGGCCTATCACGACGGCACGCGCCTGGTGACGCACGCATGACCGCACCTGTGGGAGCGCCACCCATGAGTCAGCTGAGGGACGAGATCTTCGACCGGATGGACGAGCTCAGCCCGGCGGAGAAGAAGGTGGCCCGCTCGCTGCTGGCCAACTACCCGGCCGCGGGGCTGGCGAGCGCCGCCGCACTGGCGAAGGCGGCCGGGACGAGTACGCCCACGGTGCTCCGCCTGGTATCGCGACTGGGGATCGGCGGTTACCCCGAGTTCCAGGCGCAACTGCGCCAGGAGGTCACCGAGCAGCTGAGCAGCCCGGTCAGCCGGGCCGCCCACCGGCTCCAGGCCGACGACGGCGCCACGTTGTTCCAGCGGTCGGTCGCCCAGCGCGTCGAGCTGGTCCGGCAGCTCGCGACGACGGTGCCGCCCAGCGAGTTCGACGCCGCCGTCGCCCTGCTGGCCGCGCCGTGCCGCCAGGTGACCCTGTCCGGTGGCTACTTCTCCCGCCACGTCGCGCACATCCTCGCCATGCAGCTGGATCAGCTGATCCCGGGTGTGCTCTTCGCCGCCGAGCCGCTGGGACCCGATGTCGGCAGCTACCTGTCGCTGGGCAAGGACTGCGCCGCCATCGTGTTCGACCTGCGCCGCTACGAGCTGCCCGCCGCGCGCGTGGCGGCCCTGGCCCGACAGCGCGGCGCCTCGGTCATCGTCATCACCGACGACGGGCTGTCGCCGGCCGCCGACGACGCCGACGTCGTGCTGCCGGTCGCGGTCGAGGGCACGCCGTTCGACTCCTTCGCCGCCCTGCTCGTGCTGGTCGAGTGCCTGGTCGAGGCCGTTTTCCAGCGCCTGGGCAACGCCGGGCTCGACCGGATGAACCAGTGGGAGGAGTCGGTGCACATCCTGCGTGCCTTCCGCGCGGGCCCGGACCTCGGCGACGACCCGTCCGACGCCGCGGGGGCCACCGACGACCCCGTCAGGGAGGACCAGGCATGACCGAGCTCGACGGCATGGTCGCCGTCGTGACAGGCACCGCCCAGGGCATCGGGCGGGCGATCGCCGACGGCATCCGGGTGGCCGGTGCGACGGTCCACGAGGTGGACAAGGGCGACGTCGACCTCACCGTCAGCGCGGCGGTGGAGGACTTCTTCTCCGGCGTGGGGGACGTCGACATCCTGGTGAACGTCGCCGGCGGGGTCGTGGGTCAGACCCACGTCCCGATCGAGGAGGTGACCGACGCGGCGTGGGACGCCGTCGTCGACGCGAACCTGCGGACGACCATGAACTGCACTCGCGCGGCCGCCCGCTCGATGAAGCGCCGGGGCTACGGCCGGATCGTGAACATCTCATCGGGCGCCGGGCGCAGCGTGAGCCTGACCGGTATCCAGGCCTACGCGTCGTCGAAGGCGGCGCAGATCGGCTTCACCCGGCAGATGGCCCACGAGCTCGGCCCGGCCGGCATCACGGTCAACTGCATCGCTCCGGGCTTCGTGCTGTCCAACCCGTCGACTCAGCGGCAGTGGGAGTCCTACGGCGAGGCCGGCCAGCAGGCACTGCTCGAGCGGATAGCGACCCGGCGGATCGGGTCGGCCGGGGACATTGCGCGCGGCGTCCTGTTCTTCGTCTCCCCGGCGGCCGGCTGGGTGAGTGGCCAGACCCTGTCGATCGACGGCGGCCACTCCTTGTTCTGACCGTTCCGCCCGCCTGGTCACCCCGTCCGACCCACCCGCCGCAGAGGAGCGCACCGTGCCGCACGACCCCGGCAAGGCCCTGACCGAGCTCGGCGAGCGGTACTTCACCACCCAGCACTCCTACGACCCGTACAACGCGACGCTTCTCGGCCTGACCGAGTTCGACTCGCTGGCGGGGGACCCGTCGTCGGCCGCAGGCGTCGCCGCGGCCGACGAGTTCGCCGCCATCGGCGCCGAGCTGGAGCAGGTGGACGTGGACACCCTCGACGAGGCCGGCCGGGTCGACCACGGCGTCCTCACCGCCCTGGTCCGCGGTGCCGGCGACGATGCCCGGCATTCGCTGTGGGCGGCCAACGCCTCCGCGAAGGGCTACGTCAGCCGGCAGGGGCTCGTCTTCCAGGCGGTCCCGGCCATGACGATCGCCGGCGCGGACGGCGCCGCGCGCTACGAGCAGCGGCTCGCCGGCCTCGGCGCGTTCTTCGCCGCGCTGGGGGAGCGCTACGCCGAGGAGGCCGCCCGCGGCCGCGTGCCCACGGCCCGCGGCGTCGCGCACGCCGTCGACCAGCTCGAGGGCTACCTCGCCCTGGACCTGGATGACGACGCGCTGCTCGCCCCGACCGCCACGGCCGGGCCGGCGGTGCGGGACCGTGCCCGCGAGGTCCTCCGGAACTCCGTGCGCCCGGCCATGGCGGCGCTGGCCGAGCGGATGCGGACCGAGCTGGCGCCGGTCGCGCGGTCCGACGACCGGGTGGGCGTCCGGTTCATCCCCGGCGGCGCGGAGGGCTACGCCGCGGCCGTCGCGCGCAACACCACGACGTCGCTGTCCCCCGAGGAGATCCACCGGATCGGCCTCGACGTCCTCGACGAGCTGGCCCCCCGCTGGACCGAGATCGGCCGCCGGGCCCTGGGCGAGACCGACTTCCCCGCGATCGCCGGGCGGCTGCGCACCGACCCGGCGCTGCGCTTCCGCACCAGCGAGGAGATCGTGGCCGTCGCGGAGCAGGCCCTGCAGCGGGCGCAGGCCGCGGAGTCCGCCTGGTTCCCCGCCCGCGACCTGCCCCCGTGCGTCATCGAGGAGATCAACCCGATCGACGCGCGCAACACCGCGATGGCCTACTACCGGCCACCCGCCGTCGACGGCAGCCGGCCCGGCGCGCACGTGCTGCTGGCCACGCAGCCCGAGGAGCGGTTCCGCTTCGAGTACGAGGCGCTCTCCTTCCACGAGTCGGTGCCGGGTCACCACCTGCAGCTGGCCACCGCGCAACAGCTGGACCTGCCGCGCTACCGGCGGTACCTCGACGTCGAGGCCTGCAGCTTCAACGAGGGCTGGGGTCTCTACGCCGAGCAGCTGGCCGAGGAGATGGGCCTCTACAGCGGGGACGTCGCGCTGCTCGGCATGCTCTCCTTCGCCGCGCTGAGGGCCTGCCGGCTGGTGGTCGACACCGGCATGCACTTCCTCGGGTGGTCGCGGGAGCAGGCCGTGGACTTCATGTGGCAGCACACCGCCACCACCCGCGAGAACATCCAGAACGAGGTCGACCGCTACATCTGCTGGCCCGGCCAGGCGCTGGCCTACCAGATCGGCAAGCGGGAGATCGTGCGGCTGCGCGAGCGTGCCCGGGCCGAGCTGGGGGACCGCTTCGACCTGTCGGCCTTCCACGGCGTCGTCCTGGGCAGCGGCGCGCTGCCGCTGCCGGTGCTCGACCAGAACATCGCCCGCTGGACCGCGGGTGTCGACGGGACCGGTGCGGGTCCCCACGAGAAGGAGGCGTCCGCGTGGACGTGACCATCAACGGCTGCCGGCTCAACGTCGAGCTGTACGGGCCGGAGGACGGGCCCGTCCTCATCGCCCACCACGGGGGCGGGGGCATCGGGTCGCTCGAGGAGCCCCGCACGGCCTTCGGGGAGTTCGCCGACCGGTTCCGCCTGGTCGTCTTCGACGCCCGCGGCTGCGGGCGCAGCGAGGGCATCCCGCCGTACTCCCACGAGCAGTGGGCCGCCGACGTGGACGGGCTGCGCGGGTGGCTCGGCGCCGAGCAGATCGTCGTCGCGGGCGGCTCCTACGGCGGTTTCATCGCCCTGGAGTACGCCGTCCGCTACCCCGACCGGGTCGCGGGCATCGTCCTGCGCGACACCTCGCCCGACGGCAGCAACCTGGAGCTGGCCTTCGACAACGCCCGCAACCAGGACCGCGTCGAGATCCCCTGGGACGACTTCACCCGGTACTGGACCGGCAAGATCCGTGACGACGAGGACCTCAAGGCCCGCTGGGCGGAGATGATCCCGCTCTACGACAAGGACTACGACGCGGCCAAGTCGGCGGCCGCGGTCGAGGCAGGCTTCTACCGGCACGAGGCGCACAACTGGTGCTTCGTGCACAACTGGCCCGCCTACGACCTCAAGGACCAGCTTCCCTCGGTCACGGCGCCCACTCTCGTCACCGTCGGCCGCTACGACTGGGTGACGCCGGTCAGCTCGTCGGAGACGATCGCCCGCCTGATGCCGAACGCCGAGCTGGTCGTCTTCGAGAACTCCGGGCACTCCCCGCAGCAGGAGGAGGCCGAGCTCTGGCGGGCGACCGTGCGGGAGTTCCTCGACCGGGCCGTCCCCGTGCGCACCGCCGGCGGAGTGACGGCGTGAGCAGCCCCCTGGTCGTCGTCGGCGGTGGCGCGATCGGGGGCACGCTCGCCGCACACATGACCCGCGCCGGCCAGGACGTGCTGATCTGCGACGCCGACGAGGCGCACGTGACCGCCATCCGCGAGCACGGGCTGCGCATCGAGGGACCGGTCGACGAGTTCACCGTGCGGCTCCCCGCGGTGACCCCCGCCGAGATGCCGGGTCGGATCGACCGCGCGATCGTCGCGGTGAAGAGCCTGCACACCCGGGCGGCCGCCGACCAGCTGCGCGACCGGCTGGCGCCCGACGGCTACGTGCTCACCGTCCAGAACGGGCTCACCGCCGACACGCTGATCGAGGCTCTGGGCAAGGACCGGGTGATCTCCAGCTTCGTCAACTTCGGCGCCGACGTCCTGGCCCCGGGCGTGATCATGCAGGGCAACGTCGCCACCTTTCGGGTCGGCGAGCTCGGCGGCGGCGACATCACCCCGCGCGTCCGCGAGCTGGCCGCGCAGCTGCCCTACGCCGAGCCGACCGACAACGTCCTCGGCTACCTGTGGGGCAAGGAGGCCTACGGCGCGATGCTGTGGGCCGGCGCGGTCTCCGACCTGCCCATCGCGGAGCACCTGGTGCACCCGCGGTACCGCCCGGTCATGATCGCCATCGCGCAGGAGGTCCTGGACCAGGCGCCGGTTCCGGTGGAGAGCTTCGACGGCTTCGTCCCCGACGACCTCGAGGGCTCCCTCGACCGGCTGGCGGAGTTCAACCGGCGCAGCGCCAAGAAGCACAGCGGCATCTACCGCGACCTCGTCGTCCGCAGGCGCAAGACCGAGATCGACGAGATGCTGCGCGACGTCTCCGGCCCGATCTTCGACAAGGTCGCCGACATCATCCACGACATCGAGGCGGGCCGGCGGGTCAACGAGGCGGCCAACCTCGACGAGCTGGCCGACTTCGTCGCCGCCCGCAACGCCGCCTGACCTGTCCTGCTCCCGCCATTCTTTCGAGAGGAACCCATGCGCGCAGCCGTCTACCAGGCCGCCGGCACCGTCACCGTCGACGACGTCCCCGACGCCACCCTCACCGAACCGACCGACGCGGTGGTCCGCGTCGTGCGGGCCTGCGTCTGCGGCTCGGACCTGTGGGCCTACCGCGGCGTGATCAACCGGCCGGCGGGCTCCCGCCTCGGCCACGAGTTCATCGGCGTGGTCGAGGAGGTCGGCGCCGCGGTCACCACCGTGCGCCCCGGTGACCTCGTCGTCGCCCCCTTCCAGTGGTCGGACAACACCTGCCCGGCCTGCCGGGACGGCATCCAGACCCGCTGCGACAACGGGGGCACCTTCGGGGCCCCCGGCACCGACGGCGGTCAGGGCGAAGCTGTGCGGGTGCCGCAGGCCGACGGCACGCTGATCGCCGTCCCCGGCGGCCTGGCCGGTATCGACGAGTCGCTGCTGCCCTCGCTGCTCGCGCTCACCGATGTCGCCGCCACCGGCCTGCACGGCGCGGTCCTCGCCGGCGTGGAGCGCGGCTCGACGGTCGCGGTCATCGGGGACGGCGCCGTGGGGCTGTGCGCGGTCCTCGGTGCACGCCAGCTGCTGGGGGCCGAGCGGGTCATCCTGATGAGCCGGCACGACGACCGCGCGGCGCTCGGCCGGGCGTTCGGCGCCGCCGATGTCATCGCCGAGCGCGGCGAGGCGGGCATCGCCGCCATCCTCGAGCTCACCGGCGGCCGCGGGGTCGCCTCCGTCGTCGAGGCGGTCGGGACGCCCGAGTCATGGGCCATGGCGGTCGGGATGGCGCGCGTCGGTGGCTCGATCGGTGCCGTCGGCGTTCCGCACACCACGCCGCAGCTCGACCTGTTCCCGCCGTTCCGCCAGCACCTGACGATCAGCATGGGCATCGCCCCGGTGCGCCGGTACCTGCCGGACCTGGTGGGCCGCGTGCTGGACGGCAGCTTCGACCCCGGGCGGGTCTTCGACCTCGCGCTGCCTCTGGAGCAGGTGGCCGAGGGCTACGCGGCGATGTCGGACCGCCGGTCGATCAAGACGATGCTGGCCGCCTGACCCGTGAAGGTCACCGACGTCCTCGCCGTCCCCGTCCGGTCCGGGTTCTTCGCCGACGATCAGGCGGCGATCCGGGCCGGCGCCGTCCACGACGGGTTCGGCTATACCGGGGCGCCGTCGACCCCCGGGTTCCGCGCCATCCGGCAGCCCGGGGAGGCGGTGTCGGTCGTCCTCGTGCTGGAGGACGGCTCGGTGGAGTTCGGCGACTGCGCCGCGGTGCAGTACAGCGGTGCGGGCGGACGGGACCCGGTGTTCTCGGCCGACCGCGCGACCGCCGCGCTGCTGGAGCACGTGGCACCGTGGCTCGCGGGCGCCGACGTCGACGACTTCCGGACGGTGGCGGGTGAGCTGGAGGGCCTGGAGACCGACGAGGGGCCGCTGCACACCGCGATCCGCTACGGCGTCAGCCAGGCGGTCCTCGCCGTGGTGGCCCGTGGTGCGCGCCGGACCATGGCCGAGGTCGTTCGCGACGAGTACGGCACCGGCTCCCCGTTGCTCCCCGTGCCCCTCTACGCGCAGACCGGCGATGAGCGGCTGGTCAACGCCGACAAGATGATCCTCAAGGGCGTCGAGGTACTGCCGCACGGGCTGTTCAACAACCTCGGGGTGCTCGGCGCGCGCGGTGAGCTGCTCGAGGAGTACCTGGGCTGGCTGGTCGGGCGGGTCCGGCAGCTGCGCCCGGACGGTGGCTACCGACCCCGGCTGCACGTCGACACCTACGGCACCCCGGGCCTGGCCTTCGGTGGCGACCTCGGCGCCGTCGCGGGCTACCTGGCGCGGCTCGGCGAGATCGCCGCGCCGTTCGAGCTCGCCGTCGAGCACCCGGTCGACGCCGGCGGCCGGGAGCAGCAGCTGGCCGCGTACGCGACGCTGCGGGCGCAGCTGCGCCGCCTGGGGAGCGGCGTCCGGCTCGTCGTCGACGAGTGGTGCAACACCCTGGACGACGTCCGCGCATTCGTGGCGGCCGAGGCCGTCGACGTCGTCCACGTGAAGACCCCCGACCTCGGATCGCTGACCAACACCGCCGAGGCCCTCCTGCTCGTGCGCGACGCCGGGCTCGAGGCGTACTGCGGCGGTACCTGCAACGAGACCGACCGCTCCGCCCAGGTGAGCGCGCACGTGGCCATGGCCTGCCAGGCCAGCCAGGTGCTCGCAAAGCCCGGGATGGGCGTCGACGAAGGAGTGATGATCGTGGGCAACGAGATGGCCCGGACCGCCGCGCTGGCCGCGGCCCGCCGGCCGGCCGTCGGAGGAGCGGCGTGACCGCCGGGCCGGCCCTGCCGACCGATGCCGAGATCCTCGCCGAGCTGGCCGAGTACGTCGCCATCCCGTCGATCAGCCGCAGCGCGTCGGTCGACACCATGCGGGAGGCGGCTTCCTGGCTGGCCGCCCAGCTGCGGTTCGCCGGTGGCCGGGTCGAGGAGACCGACGGCTTCCCGGTGGTGCGCGGCGAGTGGCTCGGCGCGGACGGCGCGCCCACGGTGCTCGTCTACGGCCACTACGACGTCCAGCCCACCGGTGACCTCGCCGAGTGGACCACCCCGCCGTTCGAGACCGTCGTCGACGGCGACGTCGTCCGTGGCCGTGGGGTCACCGACGACAAGGGCCCGGTCCTGCTGGTGCTCAAGCTGGCGCAGGCGCTGGTGGCCCAGCGCGGCGGGTTGCCGCTCAACGTGAAGTTCCTGTTCGAGGGAGAGGAGGAGATCGGCAGCCCGCACCTGCCGGCCTACGTCCGCGCGCACGCCGACGAGCTCGCCGCCGACCTGGTCATCTCCGCCGACGGCGCGATGTGGCGGCCCACCGAGCCGTCGCTGTCCATCGCCTCGAAGGGGCTGGTGGCCCTGGACGTCGTCGTCACCGGCGCCCGGGGTGACCTGCACTCCGGGCGGTACGGCGGCACGGTGGCCAACCCGGTGACCGCGCTCGCCGGGGTGGTGGCCTCCCTGCACCGACCGGACGGGAGCGTGGCCGTGCCGGGCTTCTACGACGGAGTGGAGGCGCTCACCGCCGGCCGGCGGGCGACCATCGCGGCGGTCGAGTTCGACGAGGAGCAGTACCGCGCCACGGTCGGGGCCCCGGCGCTGTTCGGCGAGGCCGGCTTCAGCACGCTCGAGCGGCTCTGGGAGCGGCCGACCCTGGAGGTCAACGGGATCACCGCCGGAGGCAAGTACACGGTGATCCCGCACGTCGCGACCGCGCACGTGTCCTGCCGGCTGGTCGGCCGGCAGGACCCGGAGCGGGTGGTCCAGGCGATCACCGCGCACGTCGCCGCGCTGGACGTGCCCGGCGTCGAGGTGCGGGTCCGCGCGGACGAGGGCCGGGTGCCGGCCTACCGCATCGAGCCCGACCACCCGGCCATCCAGGCGGCCACCGCCGCGCTGGAGGAGGTCTACCCCGGCCAGGAGGTGCTGCTGGCGGTCATCGCCGGCACGCTGCCGGCCACGACGCTCTTCGAGGAGGCGCTGGGGGCGAAGACGCTGTTCTTCTCCTTCGCGACGGCCGACGAGCAGCACCACGCGCCCAACGAGTTCATGCGGGTCGCCCGGCTGCGGGAAGGCATGCACGCCTGGCAGGTGCTGTGGGATCGGCTCGCCGCGTGGATCCCCGCAAGCGCGGGGGCGGCCCGATGAGCGCGCCGGAGCGGGGCTACTCCTCCTACGACTACCTCGACGGCGACCTCGCCCTGCCGGTCGTCCCGCTCGCGCCGGAGTTCGACCGGGTTCCCCCGTACCGGGCCGGCTTCGCCCCCGAGCACGTCCAGCGGGCCGAGCGGCTCCTGGCCGGGAACATCACGATCAGCCTGCACGACCACCCGGTGCTGTTCCCGGCCGACATGGCCGACACCCCGCGGTACAACCGGACCGGCCGGCAGCACACCGCGTTCGACGGGCTGCGCGCGTCGGGGCTGACCGTCGTCTTCGACAACATGATGGACGGCACCGCCTGCGTCACCGGCAACGCGCCGTGGCAGTGGGACGACGTCGTGGTCGACCTCGGCATGCGCCAGGCCGACCTCGCCCACCAGTCCGACGTCGTCCTGGTGCGGACCCTCGCCGACATCCACGAGGTGCACGCCCGGGGCCGCGTGGGCCTGGTCCTCGGCCTGGAGGCGGCCACCCCGATCGGGAACGACCCGGACAAGCTCGACGTCCTCTACGGCCTGGGCATCCGGCAGATCGGGATCGCCTACTCCGACTCCAACGCGCTGGGCTCCGGGCTGAACGAGACCACCGACGGCGGCCTGACGGCGCTCGGCCGGCGGGCCGTGCGGCGGATGAACCAGCTCGGCCTGGCGATCGACGTCTCGCACTCCTCCGACCTCACCGGCATCCAGGCCGCCGAGGCCTCCGACCGGCCGATCTTCATCACCCACGCCGGCGCGCGGGCCGTCTGGGACATCCCGCGGCTGAAGGGCGACGACGTGCTGCGCGTGGTCGCCGCGTCCGGCGGGGTGATCGGGATGTCGGCTGCTCCCCACACGACGGTGTCGCACGCCCACCCGGCGCACGACCTGCTGTCGGTGATGGACCACTTCCGCTACTGCCTGGACCTGGTCGGCATCGACGCCGTCGCGTTCGGACCGGACACCCTCTACGGCGACCACGTCGGGCTGCACACGACCTTCGCCGAGTTGCTGCACGTCGAGCCCCGAACCGACGGGCCGGTGCCGCAGCGGGTGCCGTGGGTGGACGGCCTGGAGAACCCGACGGAGAACTTCCACAACATCGCCGCCTGGCTGGTTCAGGAGGGCTTCACGGACGAAGAGATCCGTAAGGTCCTCGGCGGCAACGTCCTTCGCGCTCTCGGGGAGATCTGGGTCTGACCCGCGACTCCCACGTGCCAGGGAAGGAGTGCGTCTCCTGGCGACGTCGGGCCGAGCGGGCGGCGCACTGGGCCGGCTGTCCTTCCCGGCTGCGCCCAGCGCTCACTCTCCCGTCCGGGTGGACTCCCGGGAGGAGGAGGTGGCTTCGGCGGGAAGGGGGCTCCCGGTCCGCAGGGGATGCAGCCGGGGAACGCCGATGATCCCGCACGGGTCAGGGCGCTCCCGCATACCAGTGCCGGCGTAGTACCGGTTGGCCGCGGTGCCGGCCACCTCGATCTGCAGGTGGTTCTCCCCGGCGACCGTGGCCTCCTGAGCGATGCGGAAGGCGTACGGGGCCCAGCTGCGGCGCCCGACCGGGCGGCCGTTGAGGACGACCTCCGCGCCGCCCACGACGTCGGGCAGGTCGAGGAGGAACGGGCCGGGGGAGTCGAGAACGATCGTGCGGGCGTACGTGACGACGCCCGAGAAGGCGGGGAGCCCCTGTTCCTCGAGGCCGCGGGCCAGGTCGAGGTCGCGCAGCACGAGGTCGTCGCCGTGTCCGGACCCGTTGCCGGTCGCGACACGGACCGTCCAGCCGTCAGCCAGCGCCTGACCCGTCCCGGGCGTCACGTCGTCCAGGGCTCGCTCACGAGTGCCCGGGACGTCGTGCGGATCGACCTCCTCGATGAGCAGAAGCTCGGCGGGTGCCAGGCGCAGGCCGCTCCGGCCCGAGCCTGCGCGCACCACCGACCGGACGTCTCCCGAGGCCGCGTCCGACGCGACGACCGCGTCGCCGTCCTTCAGGTCGAGCGCCAGGTCCGAGGGCGCCGGCCCGTCGTTGAACGCGGCGAGCCGCCGCCGCCCGTCCGGCCCCGTGCCGGCCACGAGGGCGATCGAGCGGTCCACCCGCGCCGCCATCGAGCGGCCGCGGAGACGTTCGACAGCGTCGGCCGTGGCCGGTGCCTGCTCGTGCCGGGTGATGCGGTGCCCGCTGCGGGTCACCAGGTGGGCCCAGTCACCGACGGCGGTCTGCGACCCGTGTTGGTAGGCGCTCGGGGTCGCGCCGGAGACCAGAACCTCGCCACCACGTTCGAGCAGGGCCCCCAGCGTCTCGAGGGTGACGCGGGACCTCAGGGTGGTGACCCCGGGGAGCACCACGGCGTCGTAGGACGGAAGGTCCGCCGTCGAGCCGAGCATCGCCTCGTCGACGATGTCGAAGGGGACGTTGGCCTCGGTGAGGGTCTGCGCCCAGCGGCCGAACTCCCGGGCGTGCGGGCCGTTCTGGGTATCGGCCCAGATCGTGCGGGTCGGGTAGAGCAGGGCAACGCGGCGGTCTTGCTCCAGGTCGTCGAGGAACTGCGACAGCCGGGCGGTCTCGAGCGCGATGCCGACGTGGTGCCGGGCGAACCACGGCTCGAAGTTGAACCCGGGTGGGAAGTCGAACCGCGGGTTGGTGAACATCGTGGGGTCGCCGTCGTGCCCGTCGGTCAGGTAGAAGCCGTGCAGGATCTGCTGCCGCATGCCCGACAGGTGGTGGCGGATGGTCTGGCTCCGGAGCTCGCCCGGGGTCAGGCCCCAGTGCCCTGTGTAGTGGCCCGTCCCGGGCACGGCGTCGGCGTAGTACTGCTCGAGCATGGCGCCGCGGCGGCCGTTCGCCCGTGCCACCGCGTCGGCGAGCTTCGCCGCCAGCTGCGGCGTCGCGTCCTGGGCGTCGCAGGCCGTGAGGTCGCGGTAGGAGTCGACGGCGAAGAAGTCGAGCCCGAAGTTGACCCGCAGATCCCAGTCCCGGAACGCCGCATCCAGCGACCAGCCGCCGACGTGCGGCAGGACCTCGTGTCCGCTCAGGGCCAGACCGTGCCGGCGCGTCCACGCCCGAACCGTGCCGAGGAAGGCCTCGCGGGCCCAGGTCCCGTAGTCCTCGTAGAAGTCGCAGCGCGTGGCACGGGTCTCGCTCGAGGTGCCGTGCAG
>JAODNJ010000274.1 GCA_025465155.1 Frankiales bacterium | reverse complement strand
CAAGACAGCGACGTGCCGGGCAGCCTCACCCAGCCGGTCGAGTGCCCTCTCGTCGGCGCCCACCTGATCGGGGCGGCGAGGGTCGAGGAGCGGGATCAGGACGTCGGAGAGCATGTCGCCGGCGAGCAGGACGCCACGGTCCGCGAGGAGGACCGCGGCGTGGCCGATCGCGTGCGCCTGATGCTCGACGATCTCACCCGGCACGGGTCCCCCGTCCGCGGGCAGCGGGGTGAGCAGCCCGATCAGCTCGAGAGGGATGCCCGACGCGCTCTCCGCCGCCATCCTCTGCGCCCGCTCTCGGGCTTCAATGGCAGCCTGGGCGCCCGCCGGGGTGGCGTAGCGCGGCACGTCGCCGAACCGGGAATGCCAGAGCAGGTGGTCCCAGTGCAGACGCCGTCGGCCACGTGATTCAGCATCGGTTCACTTTGTCAGGTATCTCCGCCGGCGCGAGTTGCGACGCCCTTCGGGTCCCGATTCGGGACCGGCGGCCGTCCCCCCGAAACGCACTCACATGCCGCCCCCCTTACGGTGACGGTGTGATGGCGTGGGCACGACACATCACGTGAATACCACGGCGGGTTGGTGTGGCACGGTGCCGATCTTGCCGCGCGCTCACATCGGCGTGCCGGAGGAGCACTGTACCGCGCCTTCGTAGATCTACGCTTGGCGGCGTCCGTCCGCGACGAACGCCGTCGCTCGAGACGGGTCAGAGCTGCGACCTGGTCACGCGCTGCTGGCACCCTCCGCGTCGGCAGGCTCCTCGAGTGCAGAGGTGAGCGCGATGGACGTCATCTTCGTCCCGGCGGGCGGCGGCGATGTGCTTGCCGTCCCGGTCCCGATACGCATTCTGGAGGACGGCTCGAACACCGCGCACCGACTCGGGTTCATCGAGGCGCGTCTGCCTCCGGGCAGCGGTAAGCCGCCCCAGCACATCCACCGCGAGCACTCGGAGACGTTCTATGTCATGTCCGGGACGGTGCGCTTTACATCCGCCGATACGGACGTCGACGTCCTCGCCGGGGGGCTGGTGACCGCGCCGGTCGGCGCACCGCACACCTTTTCCAACCCGGATGCGGATGAGTGGGCCACCTTTATCTGTGCGCTGGCCCCGGACCTCTACATCGGCTATTTCCGCGAACTGGCCGACCTGCAGGGTCATGGTGACAAAGTGGACGAGAATGCCATTCTCGAAGTGATGGCGCGCTACGCGACCGAGCCGTACCGGCTGGCGGCCCCGTAAGCGGATCGGCCAGGAACTGTCGTCGAGGGCGAGCGGCGCATCTCACTCTCACCGTAAGGCGGGCATACCGCTCAGTTCGGCAGCGGGGTGTGACTTGAGTTGACAAGTCACCCGCTCCCCGGGCGGTAGGAACCCCGGTGACGAAGCTGTCAGCTTCCTCATGCGGGGCCGGAGGGTTCGGGTTCGGCCGCTCGGTGACGGTCGGTGCACTCCGACCGGCCGGTGTCTGCGGCGGGTGACCCCGGGGCGGCGGGCGCGGTGAGGGGCAGATCCATCTGCATGGTGGTGCCTCCTCCGGGCGGGCTGTGCAGCGCGAGGCGGCCGCCGAGGGCCTCGACCCGGTCGGTGAGTCCGACCAGGCCGGTGCCGCGGGTGGGGTCGGCGCCGCCGCGCCCGTCGTCGCGGACCCGGACCCGCAGCATCCCGGCGTCCGCCGCGACCTCGACGTCGATCACGGTGGCGGAGGAGTGCTTGGCGGTGTTGGTGAGGGCCTCGGCGACGACGTAGTAGGCGGCGAGCTCGATCGGCTCGGGCAGCCGCCGGTCGACGCCGAGGTCGAGGTGGACCGGGACGGCGGAGCGGCGGGCCAGCGTCTTCAGGGCCGGCGGCAGGCCGCCCTCGGCCAGGGCGGCCGGGTGCAGGCCGCGGGCGATCTCGCGCAGCTCGTCCAGTACCCCGGTGAGCCCGTTGGCCACGGCGTCCAGGTCCGTGGTCAGCTCGCCGGCCTCGGGCGACGCCTGCATCGCGCGCAGCTGCAGGGCGAGGGAGATCAGGCGTTGCTGGGCGCCGTCGTGCAGATCACGCTCGATGCGGCGGCGGGCGGTGTCGGCGGCGGCCACGATCCGCGCCCGGGAGGCGGTCAGGGCGGCCTGCGCCTCGGCGTTGGCGATCGCGGTGCCGACCAGCTCGGTGAACGCCGCCAGCCGGTCCTCGGTGTCGGCCGGCAGCGGCTCCTCGCGCGAGGACGCCGTGATCACGAAGCCCCACAGCCGCCGGCCCCCGATGCTGATCGGCACGCCGACCATCGAGCGGATGCCCCACCCGTGGCACACGTCGGCGGCCGCGCCGAAGGCGCCGGCGTAGTTGTCGAGCCGCGCCGGTCGGCCTGTCTCGAATACCTGCGTGGTCACGTTCCCGCCGCCCAGCCCCACCCGGTCGACCGGGACCGGTACAGGGGCACCGGTGCGGGTCCAGATGCCGAGGACTGTGGCCGCTCCGTCGGCGTCGTACCGGCCCATGACCGAGAAGTCGACGTCCAGCACCCGCCCGACCTCGGCGGTGACCGCGGCGAACACCTGCTCCGGCGGCGCCGCCCGGGCCACCAGCGTGGCCACCCGGCGCAGCGCGGCCTGCTCCTCGGCGAAGCCGCGCAGCTCGGTCCGCGCCTGCGCGTTGGCGATCGCGGTGGCGACCAGCTCGGTGAAGCCGGACAGCCGGGCCTCGGTGTCCGCCGGCAGCGGCTCCTCGCGCGAGGACGCCGTGATCACGACGCCCCACAGCCGGCCCTCGACGCTGATCGGCACGCCGACCATCGAGCAGAACCCCCACTCGCGGGCGACGTCGGCAGCCGCCCCGAAGGCGCCGGCGTAGTCGTCGATCCGCACCGGCCGGCCCGTCCGGAACACCAGCGTGGTCACGTTCCGCCCGCCGAGCTCCAGCCGATCGCCGACCGAAACAGGCGCGGGGGCACCGGTGGGGGTCCACAGGCCGAGGACGGTGGCCAGGCCGTCCGCGTCATAGCGGTTCATGCCGATGAAGTCGACGGAGAGCACCTGCCCGGTCTCCGCGGTGACCGCGGCGAACACCTCCTGCGGCGGTGCCGCCCGGGCGACCAGCGTCGCCACCCGGCGCAGCGCGGCCTGCTCCTCGGCGAAGCCCCGCAGCTCCACCCGGGCAGCCGCGTTGGCGACCGCGGTCGCGACCAGCTCGGCGAACCCGGCCAGCCGCGCCTCGGTGTCGGCCGGCAGGAACGCCTCGCTGGTGGACCCCACGACGATGACCCCCCACAGCCGCCCCTCCACGCCGATCGGCGCGCCCACCGACGAGCGCAGCCCCCAGGCCCGGGTCGCGGCGGTCCCGATCGGGCCGGGAGCGTCGGCGCCGGAGGCGTCGGCGTAGTCCATCCGCGCCGGCCGGCCGGTCCGGACCACCCGCGTGGCCACGTTCTGCCCGCCGACGGGCAACCGGGCACCGACCGGGGTCGGCGCTGCTGCGCCCGTGCCGGTCCACGTGCCGACGACCGTGATCGCGTCGTCCGGGTCGTACCGGGCCAGGGCCGTCATGTCGACCGCCAACAGCCGACCGACCTCCGCGGTCACCGCGGCGAACACCGCCTCCGCCGGAGCCGCCCGGGCGACCAGCGTCGCCACCCGGCGCAGGGCCGCCTGCTCCTCGGCGATCCGGTCGCTCGCTCGGCCAGCCATCCGGGCCTCCGCCCTCCGGCACTTCCGACCGCCTCCCCGCCAGGCGTCCACCGGTGCCCAGCGTGCTCGCGGCGACGGCGCCGAACAAGAACTCCCGAGAACCGGAGACCGCCCAGCCGCCGCCCTGACGAGTCAGGTGCTCCAGCATCACCTCGCTGGTCCGGTTCTCGTGAGTAGAGGCCGGCACGACCAGGGCACCCACCGGCAGCCCGGTCAGGTCCACGGCCACGACCCGCTTGGCTCCCTTCGTACGGCCGTAGGGGCCACCGCGGTCGTGCAACGTGAACCCGCCGTTGAAGGGCCACGGGCGAGGTGCGTGTCGATGACCACCATCGAGGGCGTCGCCGCGGCCCGCCCCTCGGCTACGCGTGCCGCCCGTGCAGCACGCTCAGTGCCCGCGCCCAGGTGCCGTTGCGCGACCAGCGGCGGAACTGCGACCACACACGGGTCCAGGGCCCGAACGACTCGGGCAGGAACCGCCACCGGCAGCCGGTGTGGGACATGTGGAGCATCGCGTCCACCACCCGCCGCAGGTCCGGTGCGTGCTTCGGTCCCCGCTTGCCGGGAGCATTGAACACCGGATCCAGCACTGCCCGCTGCTCGTCGGTCAGGTCGCTGGCGTAGCCCATGACGCGCACGGTGCCCAGCGACGCTTCCCCGGCAGTCGCCGCAAACAGGACACACCCCGTCAGAGCCAACGCAGAGTCCCCGGCGTTGTGTCATGCGACGGCTCGACGGGCGGGCCGGTCATCACACCGAAATCAAAGAGGGGGTGGCCCTCACGATTTCAGTGAGATGACGTCTTCGCAGAACGTCGAACCGTCCCGGGGTTGGGCGAACAACGATCGAGGCTGTAGAAGCAAGGACCCGTCGGGCCCCCAGCAATCGCCGAGTGCTGCGGAGACACTCGGCGAAAGCGCCCGGGCATACAACCCACTCCTCCGCAAGGGGGTGCAGTGTGCTGGTGTGCCTGCACCGTAGCTCTGCGGCCACCGGAGTGTAGGAGGGCCGACACGCTCGGTCACTCGAGGGGAGCGTTGCGTCTCGTCGAGGCGGCGGACGGCATCAGCCGGCGGCAATCTGCCGCAAGCGGGGGTTCTGAGCTGCCGTAGGCTGCGGCGTCGGGCGGGATCCTTCCAGCCTCGTGGCGGCCCATGACACCGAGGGAAACCCCGAGGACAACACCGATTGAAGGAACAACCCCCCGGGCCTCCGGGCCTCGGGCCTCTAGCTCAATTGGCAGAGCAGCGGACTTTTAATCCGCGGGTTGAGGGTTCGATCCCCTCGGGGCCCACCTCGATGAGCTGCACGTTTGCCCATTTCCGGTCGCTCGATCGGAGGCCGCGCCCACACGGTGCCCACACACGCCTCTTCCGCTGCTCGAGCGGCGGCGTCCATCCGGTCGGCGAGCGCGGTCAGGTCGTCGTCGAACAGGTCGGAGTAGACGTCGAGGGTCATGGCCGCCGAGGCGTGTCCGAGGAGTCGATGCACTGCCTTGACATTGGCACCGGCAGACACGGCGATCCTGGCGGCGGTGTGCCGGCGCTCGTGCGGAGTGAGGCCGGCGTGGCGGGCGGCCTCGTCGAAGACTCGGCGCCGGAAGTTGCCGATCCGGAGCATCCGTCCACCGGGTCTGGCGAACAGCAGCTCGTTCTGGTCGCGACCCGCGACCAGCACGGTGGGCGGCTCCAGTAGCGAGCGGGGGACGATACGGACCGCCGGTGGCGGGTCTTCGGCGTGCCCAAAGTGGCTCCGCCCTGGATCTCGGTGACCGATTCCGACACTTCGAGTCGACGGCGCAGGAGATCGACCCGGACGACCCGGACGACCCGGAGCGCTGCCAGTTCGCCGAAGCGGAGGCCCGGAGCACCTCGACGACCAGACGTGGCGGCCGAGGCGGAAGCTGCGGGGCTGCTGCCGAGCTGGCGCCAGTAACCGGAGGGTGGCCACCGGGGCACGGAGCGGTTCGGCGGCTTCGGTGATGGTGAGCGGTTCGGGTTCATGGGCGGCGGTGTGGTCCGGCATGGCCGGCTCCGGGATGAGCGGGTGTGGTGGGACCCCTCACCAGAGGAGGCGCTGATTCGGGGCCCCTGGTGACAGGCGTCCGAGTCGCAGCGTCGACGGATCGTCCCCGGGCGGCTTTCGCGGTGGGCGCCGGGGCGCCGGCGTGAGGGACGCGTGAGGACCGCGCCGTCAAATGCGTGAGGGTCCCGTCACACGGGCGACATGAGCCCTGCCGCCGGCATTGACTCCCGTCGCCCGGCGGAGAACCGCGGGGTGTGTGGGGATCGCGCTCCGGCCCCGAACCCGCAAGGAGCTTCCCGTGGCCGATCTCTGGGCCGTCGTCGTGACCATCGCCGTCTTCGCTGTGGTGGCGCTCCTGGCGAAGGGGGCGGAGAAGCTGTGAGCGCCGCGAACATCGTCGGACTCGCGTTGTCCGTGCTGGTGACGATCTTCTTGGTGTACGCCATCGTCACCCCGGAGAAGTTCTGATGAGCGACACCTGGGCCGGGATCGTCTTCCTGGTCACGCTCGTCGCCGCGCTGGCCCTGGTCCACCGGCCCTTCGGTGACTACATGGCCCGGGTGCTGACCGGCACCCGCCACCTGGCCGTCGAACGGGGTCTCTACCGCGTCGGCGGCATCGACGCCAACGCGGACCAGACCTGGAGCCGGTACCTGCGCTCGGTGCTGGCCTTCAGCGCGGTCGGGGTGCTGTTCCTCTACCTGCTGTTGCGGGTCCAGCATTCGTTCTGGCCGCCCTATGCGGTGCCGCAGATGAGCGCCGCCCAGTCGTTCAACACCGCGGCCAGCTTCGTCACCAACACCAACTGGCAGTCCTACTCGGGCGAGAACGCGCTCGGCTACGTCGTCCAGATGGTCGGTCTGACCGTGCAGAACTTCGCCTCTGCGGCGGTGGGCATCGCGGTCGCCATCGCGCTGGTGCGGGGGTTCGCGCGCAACCGGACCGACCGACTGGGCAACTTCTGGGTGGACCTTGTCCGCATCAGCCTGCGCATCCTGCTTCCGATATCGCTGGTGCTCGCGGTCGTGTTCGTGGGCGCCGGGATGGTGGAGAACTTCCACCACTACGCCACGGTCCACACGATCGCGGGCGGCTCCCAGACGATTCCGGGCGGCCCGGTCGCCAGCCAGGAGGCGATCAAGGAGCTCGGCACCAACGGCGGCGGCTTCTACAACGCCAACTCCGCGCACCCGTTCGAGAACCCCACCACATGGACGAACTGGATCGAGATCTTCCTGCTGCTGGTGATCTCCTTCTCGCTGCCGCGGACCTTCGGCACGATGATCGGCGACCGCCGGCAGGGCCGGGCGATCGTCGCCGTCATGGCCGTCCTGGCGCTCACCAGCGTCGTCCTCCTCCTCGTCTTCCAGGGCATCCACCACGGCACCGTGCCGACGGCGGTCGGGGGGGCGACCGAGGGCACCGAGACGCGGTTCGGGATACCGGACTCGGGGATCTTCGCGACCGGGACGACGCTCACCTCGACCGGCGCGGTCGACAGCTTCCACGACTCCTACACCAGCCTCGGCGGCGCCATGCTGCTGCTGAACATGATGCTGGGGGAGATCGCGCCGGGCGGCACGGGCTCGGGCCTCTACGGAATCCTCGTCCTGGCCGTGATCGCCGTCTTCGTCGCCGGCCTCATGGTGGGCCGCACCCCGGAGTACCTGGGCAAGAAGCTGGGCGGTCGCGAGCTGAAGTTCGCCTCGCTCTACCTGCTTACCACCCCGGCACTCGCGCTGGTCGGAACGGCGATCGCCATGGCCCTGCCAGGTGAGCGGGCCGGCATGCTCAATTCGGGCGCGCACGGCCTGTCGGAA
This sequence comes from Frankiales bacterium, assembly GCA_025465155.1. Taxonomy (GTDB): domain Bacteria; phylum Actinomycetota; class Actinomycetes; order Mycobacteriales; family Geodermatophilaceae; genus Geodermatophilus. The sequence continues at coordinate 16,127 of JAODNJ010000274.1, read as the reverse complement.
GTGCTCTACGCCTTCACCTCGGCGGCGAACAACAACGGCAGCGCCTTCGCCGGGCTCTCGGTCAACACCGTCTGGTGGAACTACGCGCTCGGCATCGCCATGCTGCTCGGCCGGTTCCTGCCCATGGTGTTCGTGCTCGGCCTCGCGGGGTCCCTGGGACGGCAGAAGCCGGTCCCCGTCTCCGAGGGCACCCTGCCGACGCACCGGCTGCTGTTCGTCGGCCTGCTCACCGGCGTCGCGGTGGTCGTCGTCGCCCTCACCTACTTCCCGGCTCTTGCTCTCGGGCCGCTCGCGGAGGGGCTGCACTGATGACCGTTCCCACCCTCGCCACACCGGCTCCGAACCCACCCGCTTCCGGCCCCGCGCCGGCGCCCGGCCCCCGGCGGGTGCAGGGCGGCCTGCTGGACCCGAAGATCCTGTGGAGCGCCGCGCCCGACGCGATCCGCAAGCTCAACCCGTGGACCCTCTGGCGCAACCCGGTCATGGTCATCGTGGAGATCGGGGCGGTGTTCACCACGGTGGAGGCGGTCGCGAGCCCGTCGGTCTTCGCCTGGCTGATCGTCGCCTGGCTGTGGTTGACCGTGCTGTTCGCCAACCTCGCCGAGGCCGTCGCCGAGGGCCGCGGCAAGGCGCAGGCCGACGCGCTGCGGCGGGCCAAGACCGACACGATCGCCCGGCGGCTGGTCGACCGCGACGACTGGACCGGCCGGGAGGAGGCCGTGCCGGCGCCGCAGCTGCGGCAGGGCGACCGGGTCGTGGTCGAGGCCGGCGACGTCATCCCCGGGGACGGCGACGTGATCGACGGCATCGCCAGCGTCGACGAGTCCGCCATCACCGGCGAGAGCGCGCCGGTCATCCGCGAGAGCGGCGGCGACCGCAACTCGGTCACCGGGGGCACCCGGGTGCTGTCGGACCGGATCGTCGTCGAGATCACCCAGAAGCCGGGGGAGAGCTTCATCGACCGGATGATCGCGCTGGTCGAGGGCGCCAGCCGGCAGAAGACCCCGAACGAGATCGCGCTGAACATCCTGCTCGCGTCGCTGACCATCATCTTCCTGCTCGCGACGGTGACCCTGCAGCCGCTGGCGATCTTCTCCAAGGCCCAGCAGCCCGGCATCCCCGACACCTCGGCCCTGGACCAGAACGGGATCACCGGCATCGTCATCGTGTCCCTCCTGGTCTGCCTGATCCCCACGACCATCGGGGCGCTGCTGTCGGCCATCGGCATCGCCGGGATGGACCGGCTGGTCCAGCGCAACGTGCTGGCGATGAGCGGACGGGCGGTCGAGGCGGCCGGCGACGTGAACACGCTGCTGCTCGACAAGACCGGCACGATCACGCTCGGCAACCGTCAGGCGACCGATCTGGTGCCCGTCGGTGACGTGGCGGTCGAGCGCCTGGCCGACGCGGCGCAGCTCTCGTCCTTGTCCGACGAGACCCCGGAGGGGCGCTCGGTCGTCGTCCTCGCCAAGGAGCGATACGGGCTGCGGGAGCGGGCGGCGGGCGAGCTGGGGCACGCCACCTTCGTGCCCTTCACCGCGCAGACCCGGATGAGCGGAGTGGACCTGACCGCCATCGGCGGCGAGCCCGCCCGTCAGGTGCGAAAGGGCGCGGCGGCCGCGGTGATCGCCTGGGTGCGCGACTCCGGCGGTGAGGTGCCCGCGCGCACGGGGGAGGTCGTCGACGGCATCAGCGCCTCGGGTGGGACGCCGCTGGTCGTGGCCGAGCGCCGCGGCGGCGGCGTCCCCCAGGTGCTGGGCGTCATCCAGCTGAAGGACGTCGTCAAGCAGGGCATGCGGGAGCGCTTCGACGAGCTGCGGCGGATGGGCATCCGCACGGTGATGATCACCGGCGACAACCCGTTGACGGCGCAGGCGATCGCGGACGAGGCGGGCGTCGACGACTTCCTGGCCGAGGCGAAGCCCGAGGACAAGATGGCGCTCATCCGGCGCGAGCAGGAGGGCGGCAAGCTCGTCGCCATGACCGGGGACGGCACCAACGACGCCCCGGCGCTCGCCCAGGCCGACGTCGGTGTGGCCATGAACACCGGCACGTCGGCGGCCAAGGAGGCGGGCAACATGGTCGATCTCGACTCCGACCCGACGAAGCTCATCGAGATCGTCGAGATCGGCAAGCAGCTGCTCATCACGCGCGGGGCGCTGACGACCTTCTCCATCGCCAACGACGTCGCGAAGTACTTCGCGATCATCCCGGCGATGTTCGCGGCGGTGTATCCGGGGCTGCAGGCGCTGAACATCATGCGGCTGCACTCGCCGCAGTCGGCCATCCTGTCGGCGGTCATCTTCAACGCGCTGATCATCGTCGCGCTGATCCCGCTGGCCCTGCGCGGCGTGCGGTACCGGCCCTCCGGGGCCAGCGCGATGCTGCGGCGCAACCTCTACGTCTACGGCCTCGGCGGTCTCGTCCTGCCGTTCGTCGGGATCAAGGTCATCGACCTGCTCGTCCAGTTCATCCCCGGAGTCCGGTGAATCCCATGCGTGCCGTCGTCGACTTCCTGCGTACCGCCTCGGCGGCCCTGCGGATCCTGCTCCTGTTCACCGTGATCTTCGGCATCGCCTATCCGCTCGTCGTCACGGGGGTCGCTCAGATCCCGGGTCTGCAGAGCCGCGCGGACGGCTCGCCGGTCACCCGGAGCGGGTCCGTCGTCGGCTCGACACTGATCGGGCAGAGCTTCACCGACCCGAAGGGCAACCCGCTGCCGCAGTACTTCCAGTCGCGGCCTTCAGCAGCCGGAGCGACCGGCTACGACCCGACGGCCTCCAGCGCCAGCAACCTCGGCCCGGAGTCGATCGTGGACACCTTGCCCGATCCCGCCCAGAACGGCGGCACGGGCAAGCAGAGCCTGCTCACCCAGGTCTGCGCGCGCAGCCTCGCCATCGGCAGCCTCGACCGAGTCGACGGCTCCCGGCCGTTCTGCACGCCGGACGGCGTCGGGGCCGTGCTCGCGGTGTTCTGGTCCGGACCTGGCTACTCCGGTCACGTCACGCGCGTCGTCAGCCTCGACCAGGCCTGCCCGACCACCCCCTTCCTGGCCACGTACCAGGGCGTCGCCGTGGAGTGCGCCCGGTTCGGTCAGGACTACTCCCGGGGTCAGGTCGTGCCGATCCGGGGGAATGCCCCGGCCCACCCCGCCGTCCCCGCAGACGCCGTCACCGCCTCGGGGTCGGGTCTGGACCCGGAGATCAGCCCCGCCTACGCCCGGATCCAGGAGGCGGTCGTCGCGAAGACCCGCAACATCCCGGTGCCCCAGGTGGTCGCGCTGGTCGCCCAGTACCAGAAGGGCCGGGACCTGGGCTTCATGGGCGAGCCCCGCGTCAACGTGCTGCAACTCAACCTGGCGCTGGACCGTCAGTATCCGATGAGCGCCCACTAGATGGGCGATCCTCGGAGGACGGCATGAGAGCACGCGGCCAGTTGCGGGTCTACCTCGGCGCGGCTCCGGGCGTCGGGAAGACCTACGCCATGCTCGACGAGGGCCGACGCCGCGCCGCGAGGGGGACCGACGTCGTCGTCGGGTACGTCGAGACGCACGACCGGCCGCACACTGCTGCCCTGCTGGAGGGGCTGGAGGTCGTGCCGCGTCGTGAGCTCGGCTACCGGGGGGCTCGGCTGGCCGAGATGGACCTGCCGGCCGTCCTCGCGCGAAGCCCCGGCGTGGCGCTGATCGACGAGCTCGCGCACTCCAACGTGCCCGGCGTCGAGCACGGGAAGCGCTGGCAGGACGTCGAGGCCCTGCTCGAGGCGGGCATCGACGTCATCAGCACGGTGAACGTCCAGCACCTCGAGTCGCTCAACGACGTGGTGCAGGCGATCACCGGGGTCCCCCAGCGCGAGACCGTCCCGGACGCCGTCGTGCGCGCCGCCGAGCAGGTCGAGCTCGTGGACATGACCCCGGAAGCGCTCCGCCGCCGGATGGCGCACGGCAACATCTACACGGCCGACAAGGTCGACGCCGCACTCGCCAACTACTTCCGGCCCGGCAATCTCACCGCACTGCGCGAACTGGCGCTGCTGTGGCTGGCCGACAGCGTCGACGAGGGGATGCAGCGCTACCGCGACCAGCACGGCATCGCCGCGACCTGGGAGACCCGGGAGCGCGTCGTCGTCGCGCTGACCGGCGGCCCGGAGGGGGAGACCGTCATCCGGCGCGCCGCCCGCATCGCCGCCCGGGCCACCGGCGGTGAGCTGCTCGCCGTCCACGTGACCCGCAACGACGGCCTGGCCGGCTCCAGCGTCGCGGCGCTGGAGAAGCAGCGGCTGCTGGCGGAGTCCCTCGGCGGCAGCTACCACCTCCTGGTCGGCGACGACGTCGCCGGGGCCGTTCTCGAGTTCGCCCGCGCGAACAACGCCACGCAGATCGTCATCGGCGCCAGCCGGCGCAACCCGGTCATCGCGGGCCTGACCGGGCCGGGCACCGGAACCAGCATCATCCGCAGCTCCGGCTCCATCGATGTGCACGTCATCACCCACGACTACGTCGGCAGGGGCCGGGTGCTGCCCCGGGTGTCGCGGGGCCTGACCCGCAAGCGCCGCGCTGCGGGCCTCCTCACCGCCGCGGCGCTGTTCGCCGCACTCACGCCGGTCTCCGCGGCCATGCGGCAGCAACTGAGCCTGGGCAGCGACCTGCTGCTCTATCTGCTCGTCGTCGTGGTGGTCAGCCTCGTCGGCGGCTTCCTGCCGGCCCTCGCGGCGGCCGTCGCCGGGAGCCTGCTGCTCAACTTCTATCTGGTGCCGCCCATCCACCAGTTCACCATCGGCCGGCCCGAGAACGTCCTGGCGCTGGTGGCGTTCGTGGTGGTCGCCTCGCTGGTGTCGCGGGTCGTCGACGCGGCGGCGCGGCGCAGCAGCGAGGCGGCGCGGTCCAACGCCGAGTCGGAGATCCTCTCGACGCTCGCGGGCAGCCTCCTCCGCGGCGAGCAGGCCCTCCCGGCGCTGCTGGAGCGGGTCCAGGAGACCTTCGCCGTCAGCAGTGTCACGCTGCTGCGGCGAGACAGCGACGCGCCCGCCAGCGGCGGGATCACCGCCGCGAGCGTCGACGGCGGGTTGCGCGGCAGGTGGTCCTGCGTCGCGAGCATCGGTGAGAACCCGTGTCTGCGACCCGAGGACGCCGACACCGAGGTCCCGGTGGGGAAGGACCTGCTGCTCGTCCTCCGCGGGCGGGCACTGGCCGCGGAGGACCAGCGGATGCTGGCCGCCTTCGCCACCCAGGTCGCGGTCGCCTACCAGCAGCGCCGGCTTGCCGAGGCGGCGGCGGCCGCCGCTCCGCTGGCCGAGACCGACCGCACGCGGTCGGCCCTGCTCAACGCGGTGAGCCACGACCTCCGCACGCCGCTCGCGTCCGCCAAGGCCGCGGTGTCGAGCCTGCGCGGCGGGGAGATCGACTGGAGTGCTGACGACCGGGAGGAACTCCTCGCCACCGCCGACAGCGCCCTGGACCGGCTCACCGCCTTGGTGACCAACCTCCTGGACCTCTCCCGGGTCCAGGCCGGAGCGCTCATCGTCCGTGCCACGCCCGTCGGCCTCGACGACGTGGTCAGCCGAGCGCTGGACCAGGTCGGTGATCCGGCCACGCGCCAGGGGCAGGGCACCCAGGTCGAGGTCGACATCCCGGTGACCCTTCCCGAGGCCCTCGCCGACGCCGGGCTGCTCGAAAGGGTCGTCGCCAACCTGGTCGAGAACGCCCTGCACCACAGCCCACCCGGCGAGGTCGTGCGCGTCGCCGGCAGTGGCCACGGCGACATCCTCGAGCTCCGGGTCATCGACCGGGGCCCCGGGATTCCGCCGGCTGACCGCGACGCGGTGTTCGAACCCTTCCAGCGGCGCGACGACCACCCGGCCGGGACCGGCGCCGGTGTCGGACTCGGGCTGGCGATCGCCCGCGCCTTCGCCGAGGCCATGCACGGGACCCTCGCTCTCGAGGACACCCCCGGCGGCGGGCTGACCGCCGCCATCGCCTTGCCGCGCGGCCCCCGGTCCGCTCCCGTTCCGGCGCCGGCGACCGCCGACTTTCTCGGGGACGCGGGCACGTGACCGGCCTGGACACCCGCTACCCGCCGTGAGTGCGCCCGTCCGCCGGTGGGCGGTGGCGCAGGGCGGTCACGGCTGGAACCGGTAGCCCATGCCCGGCTCCGTGACGATGTGGCGCGGCCGCCCCGGTTCGGGCTCGAGCTTGCGCCGCAGCTGGGCGACGTAGATCCGCAGGTAGCTCCGGTCGACGTGGTCGGCGCTCCCCCGCAGGCGGGTGAGCAGCTCCCGCCCCGGGACGAGCCGGCCGGGCTCCTGGACCAGGGCCTCGATCAGCCGCCACTCCGTCGGGGTCAGGTGGATGCCGCCGCCGTCGGGGTCCGTGGCGGTCTTCCTCACCAAGTCGAGGACCACGGCTCCCACCCGGACCACGTCGACCGGCTCCGGGCGGCTCACTCTCCGCGTCACGGCGCGCACCCGGGCGAGGAGCTCGCCGATGCTGAAGGGCTTGGTGACGTAGTCGTCCGCGCCGAGATCGAGCGCGGTGATCTTGTCGCTGCTGTCCGTGCGGGCCGACAGTACGACGATCGGCGTCCGGCTGTAGGCCCGGACACCGCGGATGACGTCGAGACCACCGAGGTCCGGGAGGCCGAGATCGAGCAGGATGATGTCGGGCTCCCGCCCGGCGGCGGCGGCCAGGGCGGCGGACCCCGTGTCGGCCTCGATCACCTCGAAGCCCCGGGCGGCGAAGTTCATCGCGAGCGCCCGCAGCAACGCACGCTCGTCCTCGACGAGCAGCACCCGGGCCACGGCCTCCCCTTCCGTCGGCAGCCGACGGTACTGCGAGGTGCCGTCCCGGTGGCCCGAGCCCACGAGCACATCCCGTTCCGGATCGAGGATTCGTCAGAGCCGCCAGTCGGAGACCCACACCGGCCAGGCCGGCGGCAGCGGAGCTGCGTCGGTGAGCGGCCTCAGCCCCGAGTGCTGTGCGGATCGGCGCCCTGCAGCCTGGAGAGTGCGGTCGCCGGGCAGGCGAGGTGTTCGGCAGGTAGCCGGCGACCGCACAGGACCATGAGCAGATGGCGTGCGTGGCCGCGAAGGGGCTCGCCGTCGCCGAAGGTCCAGTCCATGTCGTCGGCCTGCAGTCGCAGGCCGGTGAGGTCGAGGCCGAAGTGTTTCAGGCTGCGCGGTGACGACGCGCTGTCGAGAACGAGGCGCAGCGCCTTCTCGGTCACGGGATGGGTCAGCCCCAGCGGGATCGTGATGTCGAGTCCGTGCACGACGTCGTGGGTCAGCGCCCCCGCCAGGCCAGCACCCGGCGGCTTCCACGGGAACTGCTCATTCGCGCGCAGTCCGTGGAGCAGCGTGCTGGTGGGTGCCTCGGCGTCGCGGCGGGCGACGCGGTCGGCCATGCGGGCGAAATTGCCGCGGGAGCGCGCCATCTCCCCGAGGAACCGCCAGGTGGGGTACCGGAACGGCATCGTGATGTGCGCGACCACCTCCCGGACCCGCCAGCCGGCACACAACGACCACTCGTTCCAGCTCGACTCCGGCAACGCCTCCAGCACGTCGCCCAGCGCATGCCGCTCGGCCGTGATGGTCCCCATCAGGTCAGGGGCCGCCATCACCGCTCCGCTCGGCTCAGCCGGGCGAGGTAGGCGGCGAACCGGTCGAGGGAGGTGAGGAAGCCGGCCTGCGCCCGCGGGTCCAGCATCTGCGGCGGCACGTTCGTCTGCCGGATGTCGACCTGCGTCCGGTCGTCGCCGAGATCGGTGAACGTCGCGGTGACGGTCATGCCGGAGTGGTCCTCGATCCACGACAGCCGTTCCGGCGCACTGACCTCGAGGTAGCGCGCGCTGGTCGGGTAGGTGCTGCCGTCGGATTCGTTGACCATGACCGTCCGGAACGCGCCTCCGGGACGGGGGTCGACGGTGATCTGGTCGAGTGGCGCAGTGACGCCGATGGGACCCCAGAAATGCGTCAGATGTTCCGGTTCGGTCATGCAGGTGAAGACCAGCTCGCGGGGCGCTTCGAAGACGCGCGTGACGTGCAGGACCTGTTCAGACATCGGTGTCTCCCGTCGTAGGGGCTTGCAGCGCACGAAGGTGGTTGTCGAGCTTGTCGAAGCGCTCGGACCACGTGCGCCGGTTGGCTTCGATCCAGTCCACGGCGGCATCGAGGGCCGCGCGTTCCAGGTGGCAGGGGCGGAACTGCGCCTGCCTGCTGCGGGTGATCAGCCCCGAGCGTTCGAGCACCTTCAGGTGCTTGGAGATCCCCGGCAGGCTCAGGTCGAACGGTTGGGCCAGTTCGTTCACCGTCGCGTCCCCGGCGGCGAGCCTGGCGACGATGGCCCGGCGCGTGGGATCCGCGAGGGCGGCGAACGTGGCATCGAGCCGGTCGAGGACCGGGGCGCTCACGCTGGGGCTGCTCTCTGCACGCACATCAGTTAACCGTCCAGCTAATTAGCTGTCAAGCTAAATAGCCCGGCGACATCGCTCCTGCCGTACCCGCGGGCCGGCCGCCCTCCACCCGCGGTGTGGGGGGACGGCCGACACGCAGGTTCCTGGGCGCCCTCCGAGGTCATCGACCTTCCCGCCGCCGTCGGCACGCTTCTCGAGCGCTGGGGTTGTCGACATGTGGGCCTCCCCGACCGGGGTCATCGCCCTCGTTGATGCGCTAGGCAACGATTCGGGAACGCGGTGTCGCGGCCCGGTCCGACACGCCTGACCCGGGTCCGCAGACGGCTACGTTTCTGACACCGCGCAACCAAGGACGGGTCGAGCGCGGTGGCCGACGCTCTTTCCCGGCGCCGGCCTTGTCAACGGACTGATGAACGGTGAGCGGCGTGGGCGGTGTTTCCAGCGGCGAGGTTCTCGTCGAGGGTGGTTTCTGTCAGACCTGGTGGTTGGTCGCGGAGGAGTCGGACGGTCCCTCGCGGGTCGTCGCCGGCCCCTTCCTGGACCGGGCCGAGGCGGGTTGGGCCGCCGGAACGATCGAGGCGGGAGGTGTGGCGGTTCGTCCGGCCTACGGGATCCGTCGTGCGGACGGCATGCTCAACCGTCGTCCGTCCCCGCAGGACTGGGAGTGGCTCGCGCACCTGAGCGAGCAGCTCGAACGGCTCCCCGAGGACTGGGCGAGGGAACTGTCCGACGAGGATCCGTTGACCACGCTCGTGGTCGAGATCGCCGCCGCGCTGTCCGAGGCCGGGCTCCTCCTGCACGATTCCGCCGGTGCCGACCGCGCCGTCGGTGGGGCCTGCCTGACCCCCGAGCCGGGGCTGGGCGGCGTCATCGTCACGTGGCGCCAGCACGACCGGATGAGCGTCGACCAGGTCCACGGCGTGACGGCGGACGTCCTGGTCCAGCAGGTCATGAACCGGGCCGTGGCCGAGGTGCTCCGCCTGCGTGGCTTCGAGGTCGACGCCTTCGGCGGCGCCAGCGGCCACGTCGTCCGTCTGCTCGGCTGACCTGGCCTTCCCTCGCCCGTGCCCGCCCCGGTCCCACCCGAACGGGGCGGGCGGCGTCAAGAACGGGCCCGGTGACGTCGATAGGCGCTGCATGGGGAGCCGAGCCTCGAGGAGGGCGCGCGCGCGGAAGCGCGGAGCGCCCCTGTGGGCATACCTCACCGCCCTCGTGCTCGTTCCGTTGCTGGGCGTCGCGGTGCTCACCCTCGCGGCCGTCCGGTCCAGCGTCGCGGAGGCGGAGAGCGCCGCACGGGCCGAGGCTGCCGTGCGCGCCGTCGCCCAGCTGGACGCCGCCCGCAGCGGCGTGGAGCACGAGGTGGTCCCAGCGCTCGCGCTCGTGATCCTGGCCGACCCCGTCATCACTGCCCGGGTCGGCCTGCCGAGCGCGGTGATGTCCGCGGCGGCGAAGCAGTACCGGTCCGCCGTCCAGACGACCCGCCGCACCACCGACACCGCGTTGGCCCAGGTGCCGGCCGGTGCCGTCGGCGCAGCAGCGGCGCGGCGCGCGCTCGGGGAACTCGCCGTCCTGCGGAGCCGTGCCGACGCCAACACCGTGTCGCTCAACGAGCTCTACTACGCGTACGTGGGCATCTCGGACGAGCTGACCGCCGCGCAGAGCCACACCGCCGCAGCGGCGAACTCCGAGGACGTGCCGGTCCCGACCCTGGCCGCCATGCGGGACGTGCAGCTCGTCGCGCAGCTGGCCCAGGCGGTGACCCGGCAGATGCCGCTGTTCGTCGACGCCGAGATCCAGCGTGGCACCCCGCAACCCGCCGACGAGCCGTGGCGCGCCGCCTGGCAGGCGTACGCCGACGCGCAGCGTCAGATGTCCGAGCTGACCAGCCCGTCGCTGCGCGGCGCCTGGGCACAGCTGCGGTCCGCGAGCGCGGTCACGGCGCTGGATGCCGTGCTCGCGACCCGGGTGGCCGACGCCGGCGCGACCGCCTTGCCCGCGACCCGCCTGGTGGCCATCGTCAACCAGGCCGCCGAGCGGGACCGGCTCGTCACACACCTGCTCGACACCGCCGTGGACGACGCGCAGAACCTCGCCGCGGCCGACCGTGTCCGCGCGAACGACCGCCGCACCAGCACGCTCGTCCTCGGGCTCGGCATCCTGCTGGTGTCGCTCCTCGGCGCGCTCGTTCTCGGTCGGCGCGTCTCCCGGGCCCTCGGTCTGCTCGCCGGCCAGGCCGACCAGGTCAGCAAGGGCTCCCTCGTCGAGGTCGAGGTGCTCGGCCCGCGCGAGGTGCGCACCGTCTCCCTCGCGCTGGGCTCCGCGGTCGGCAGCCTCCGCCGCATCCAGGCCCAGGCCCATGCGGTCGCCCGGGGCGACCTCGCCGACCCTGTCCTCGCAGAGCCGCTGGCCGGCCCCCTGGGTGAGGTGGTGCACGCGTCGGTCGAGCAGATGGTGAGCGCGGTGCGGCAGCGGGAGGAGCTGCAGTCGGCTCTGGCCCACCAGGCGGCCCACGACCCGCTGACCGATCTGCCGAACCGGTCGCAGGCCGTGGAGCTGGTGACCTCCGCCCTGCACCGCGGGGCGCGATCGGGGGACATGGCCGGCCTGCTGTTCATCGATCTCGACGGCTTCAAGGCCGTCAACGACGCGTACGGGCACGCCTGCGGCGACGACGTGCTGCGCCAGGCGGCGCACCGGATGCGCTCGGCGGTCCGCCCGGGGGACGTGGTCTGCCGGCTCGGCGGCGACGAGTTCATCGTCCTGGTCGAGGCGGTGGGCAATGAGCGCGACCTCGTCGACCTCGCCGGGCGTCTCATCGCTGCCGTGAGCGAGCCGATCCCCGCCGAGGGCGGGAACGTCGTCATCGGGGCGAGCATCGGCGTCGCGGTCTCGCGAGACGCCGGGACCGACCCCGATGTCCTCCTGGCCGAGGCCGACATCGCCGCCTACCGGGCCAAGCAGCGTGGCCGCGGGCGCGCGGAGATGTTCGACGAGAACCTCCGCGCCCAGCTGAGCGAGCGGGCCGAGCTCGAGGCCGCCGTCGCCCACGGCCTGGCCGCCGGAGAGATGCAGCTGCACTACCAGCCGGTGCTCGACGTCGCGACGGACCGGCTCATCGGTTACGAGGCCCTGGTGCGCTGGAACCGCCCCGGCCACGGCATGGTCCCGCCGGATTCGTTCATCCCCGTCGCCGAGGAGTCGCGGCTGATCTGCGACCTCGACCGGTGGGTGCTGGGTGAGGCGACTCGCCAGCTGGCGGAATGGCGGGCCGGATGGCCGGCGACCGAGCCGGAGCCCACCGTCGCGGTGAACATCTCCGGCCGGCACCTGGCCGATCGCCGCGTGGTCCACGACGTCGCGGACGCGCTGGCCGCCTCCGGCGTGCCGGCACGCCTGCTCATCCTCGAAGTGACCGAGACGGTGCTGGTCGACGACCCCGCCGCCATCACCCACCTGGCCGCGCTGCGGGACCTGGGCGTCTCCATCGCGATCGACGACTTCGGCACCGGCTACACCTCGATCGGGCAGCTGCGGACCATGCCGGTGGACACGCTCAAGATCGATCGCAGCTTCATCGCGTCGACCGAGCACGGGAACCCCGAGCTCGTGGCCCTGATCATCCGCGCGGCGCACACCTTCGGCCTGACCGTCGTGGCCGAGGGCGTGGAGGAGCAGGCGCAGCTCGACCAGTTGCGGGCCGACGCGTGCGACCAGGCGCAGGGCTACCTGCTCTATCGGCCGATGCCGGCCGAGGACGCCGGCGCCCTGCTGCGCCCCCAGCGCGCCGTCCCCGGCCCGGCGTGACCCCGCGTCCCACCACACAGGCCCCATGTGGTGGAACGCGGCGTCTCAGGCGTCGAGGAACTCCTCGACCACCGGGGCGAACTCCCCGGCCTCGGTGATCATCGCGAGGTGGCCGCCCTCGTAGACATGCAGCTGCGCGTCCGGGATGAGGCGGGACATCACCCGGGCGTTCACCACGGGGATGATCGGGTCGTCGTCGCCGGCCACGATCAGCGTGGGCTGCCGGATCAGCCGCAGGAACGGCAGGCTGCTCCATCCCGTGCCCGCCGCCAGCTGGTAGTAGTAACCCCGCCGCGGGCCGAGCCGGGTGGCCGCGTGGAGCGCCCGCGCTGCCCGTTGCGGGTCGGTGCGCATGGTGCCGCCGTACAGCTCACCGGCGATCTGGCTGGCGTAGACCGGGTCGCGGTGCCGCCGCGGCGTCAGCATCCGGGCCAGCACCTTCGGGTGCGCCGGCACCATGAGCGACCCGGTGCCGGTAGCCGCCAGGATCAGCCGCCGGCAGCGCCGGCGGTGCTGTACGGCGAACTGCTGGGCCAGCCCCCCGCCCCAGGAGAACCCCAGGACGTCGACCGGTTCGTCGAGGCCGAGCTGGGTGAGCAGCGAGGCGACGACGGGGCTGAAGGTGGGCAGCACGTACGGCATGAGGGGCCGTGGCGAGCCGCCGACGCCGGGGACGTCGAACCGGACGACGGTGCGCCGCGTGTCCAGCGCGTCGACGAAGGGCTGCAGGACCTCGAGGCTGGCGCCGATCCCGTTCACCAGCAGCAGCGCCGGGACGCCGTCGTCGGTGCCGGGCCGGACGGACACCCGCAACGTCCGCCCAGCGGCGGTGACCGTGCGGACCTGCTCGCGGCGCTCCCGGCGGGGCGGCACCCGACTACTTGTCGAAGACATAGGTGCCCGGCGCATCGGCCAGGACCGGCAGGGCGCCGCCCAGCCCCTCGGGAGCGGGGATCTCCTCGCCGGAGCGCTCCCCGAGCCAGGTCAGGTAGTCCGGCCACCAGGACCCCTGCACCTTCTCGGCGGAGGCCAGCCAGTCGTCCGGGTCCGCCGGGGTGGATCCGGCCACCTGGAACGTGGACTTCGGGTTGCCGGGCGGATTCACGAGCGAGGCGATGTGGCCGTTGGTCGACAGGATGAACCGGCTGTTCCCGCCCAGCAGCTGGGTGGTGCGGTAGCAGGCCTGCCACGGACAGAGGTGGTCGGCGATCCCGGCGGTCACGTACGCGTCCACCGTCACCGACGAGAGGTCGACGGGCGTGCCCAGCATGGTCGCCGCTCCGGGCACGGTGAGGGAGTTGCCCAGCGCCACGTCGATGAAGTCGCGGTGGAGGGCGGCCGACATGCGCGTCGTGTCGGCGTTCCAGTAGAGGATGTCGAAGGCGGCCGGCGGCTTGCCCTGGAGGTAGTTGTTGACCCAGTAGTTCCACACCAGATCATTGGGCCGCAGCCAGGCGAAGACTTCGGCCAGCGCCGCGCCGTCCAGGTACCCCTTTTTCCGCGACTTCTCGGTCGCCTCCTTGACCGCTCCCTCGTCCATCAACGCGGCCACGGTCCCGGCCCGCGCCCAGTCGAGGACGGTGACGGCGAAACTGGCGGAGCTCACCCGGTCCTGCCGGCCCTGGGCGGCCAGGTGCGCCAGCACCATCGCCGTGATGATGCCGCCCGAGCAGAAGGCCTGAAGACCCACGCGCTCGCTGCCGGTAGCCCGTTCCACGGCGTCCATTGCGTCGAGGAGGGCCTGACCGTAGGTGTCCAGACCCCAGTCGGCGTGCCGCTCGTCAGGGTTGCGCCAGGACATCATGAAGACCTGCTGACCCTGGCTCACGTAGTGCTCGACGATGCTGCGCTCGGGCGCGAGGTCGGCGATGTAGTACTTGTTGATCGTCGGCGGGATCATCAGCAGCGGCACCTCACGGACCGCCGGCGTCGTCGGCGCGTACTGGATCAGCTCGAACACCGGCGTCCGGAAGACGACGGCGCCGGGCGTGACCGCGAGGTCCTCGCCGACCGTGAACGCGTCGGGTTCGACCATGGAGGGAACCCGAGGCGGCGAAAGCAGGTCGGACACCATCCGCCGCGCGCCCCGAACGGCGTTGCGGCCGCCGGTATCGATGATCGCCTTCCACAGCAGTGGGTTCAGCGGCGTGTTCGACGGGGCCGTCGCGTCGACCAGGTTGGTCATGGTGAACCGGATCCGCTCGTCGTCCTGCCAGTCCAACTCCGCGTCGTCGACCAGGCGCGCGGCCGTCTGCGCCGCGGCGATGTGGGCCTGCATGACCCGGTGCAGCAACGGGTTGCCGGCCCAGGCGGGGTCGGTGAACCGCCTGTCCTTCTTGTTCGGCTCCACCTGCGAGCGGCCGACGCCGATGCGACCGAGCTCGCGGGCCAGCCGCACGGACCGGCGCGCCACCACGTCCGGCTTGCCGGCGAGCGACCGGGCGAACCGCAGCGTGGTACGGGCCGGGGGGACCAGCCGGCGCAGCGGGCCCCTGGCGCCGTCGACCAGCACCATGTCCAGGCCCATCACGGCTTCGGTGGCGTCCTCCGGCGGGTCGGCAGCGGGCCGGTCGGCCACCGCGCGAGCGGGCCTGCCGGCTGTCTCGTCGCTGCGGGTACGGCTGGTCGCGAGCTGGGACATCGCCGGTCTCCTCCTGCGCGGTGAGCTCAGGGGCTGCCGAGTGACGCCGTCCCCCTGGCGCTGTGTGACCCCAGCCACTCAACCACGGGCAACCGGGTGCCGCAGGCCAGAGCCGGATCGACGCGTCAGCGCCAGGAGCAGTGCCGGCCAGCCCAGGGCGAGCGCGGCACCGAGCAGTCCACCCGCGACCGTGTCCGAGAGCCAGTGCGCCCGCAGGTACACCCGAGACAGCGCCATGACGGCGGCGAAGGCGACCGCCCGCACCTCCCAGCGCCAGCGTCGCGGTCCGGGCGGGGCGAGCACCAGGACGAGCCCGACGGCCGTCACCGCGCTGGCGATCGCGTGCCCGGACGGGAAGGCCGCCCCCGATGTCGCGATCAGGCTGCCCGCGGGGCGGGGCCGGTCGACGGACGCCTTGACCGAGCCGATCAGGATCTCGCTGGTGAGCACGGCGAGGCCGAGCGCGGCCAGCCGCAGCCAGCGCCGGCGCCAGGCCAGCAGCGCGAGGGCGGCGGCCCGCAACGGCCAGTTGACCCAGGCGCTGCCCAGCCACGACAACCCGACCGCCAGCACGGTGGTCGGGCGATTCTGCAGGGCCCCGGCGAACCGCCACACCGCGTCGTCCACCGCCTGTACCGCCGGACGGGTCGCGGGGACGACGACGAGCACGCCGACGGCGACCGCTCCGCTGAGCAGCGCGCCGCTGACGAGGAGTCCCCGCCGCGCGTCGAGGAGCATCAGCGCGGGTGTCCCAGGACCAGCCGCACCGCGCCGCCGACGGCCAGCCCGAGGGCGGCCCCGCCGAGGATGTCGAGCGGCAGGTGCGCACCCACGTGCACCCGCGCGAGACAGACCGCGACCGCGAGGACCACCCCGACGATGCGGGCCGGCCGGTTCAGCCATGGCCACGCCACCACCAGGAGTGTGGTGACGACGGCGGCGTGGCCCGAGACGAAGCCCAGGCCGCCCGCCCCGGCGCCGCGGATGACGACGTCGCCCAGCACGCTGTCCGGCCGGCCGCGCAGCACGATCGTCTTCACCACCTTGGCCAGCCAGTACACCCCGCCGCCGGCCACCAGCAGCCCGAGCGCGAGCCGCCATCTCCGCAGGCCGGCGGCCACGAGGGCGGCCGCCGGAACGGCGAGGAAGTTGCCCAGCTGCATCACCGGCCAGATCACCGCGAACGGGAGGACGCCGTAGCCGTTGAGCGCGCGGAAAACCGCCGTCTCCGATCCGCCGATGCTGTGGGTACGCACCGGGAGGGCGGCCAGCACGAG
>JAODNJ010000264.1 GCA_025465155.1 Frankiales bacterium | reverse complement strand
GTGGCCAGCTCGGTATGGCGCGCCCCGGCGGGTCGTCAGGTGAACGAGCGGTGCGCGACGTCAGCCGTTCCGTCCCAGAGACAGCGGGCCGGTCCGGTCAAGCATCTCCGCTGGTCCGGGCCCTGGCACGGCTGGGCTGCGCGCGCATCGGCTCGCCGGGCATCTTGGGGGTTTGAGTCGAGGACTCTTCAGCCGGCGCTCGGCGAATCGGATCCTCCACATCTGGCGGACTTTTAGCACCTATCGACCCTCGCTAGCAACCGTCGCGCCGTAGTTCCAGTTGTGGTTGCAGTTCTCGGCTTCCGTGATTGTGCGCTCAAGGTCCCCGCCGTTCAGCGCGCAGGTCAGGCGGCATACTGAACCGCAGCGAACCCGTGCGAATGCGATCAAGATCAACTGGTAGTGCGGGGTCCGCGGTTCGAGTCCCCCAAGCATTGGTTCACGCCGCGCAAACTGCCGCGGCCGAACGCACTGGCCGACCCGCGCCTCGTCACCGCCCCGTATCGGTCGCCCGGCGTTCTTGATTGGTCTCCTCCCCGGGAGCAGGCTGAGACCCGGACGGGCACTGCCTGCCGAGGTGGTGGCGTTCAGCCGGGGCAGAGACCCGATGCCGGCCGGTGAGGAACCGGATCGCTGGGCGGCTGCCCGCGCCGGGCCGCGTGGCGACGCCGGATGGTCCCGCCATGCCGGCGGTGAGCTCGCCGTAGTGAGGGGATAGCCCCTGATGACAGAACTCGAGGTTCTCCTCGTTCGCTATCACCGGGCGTTCAACGAACGCGACTTCGACGTCTGGCGCGAGGTGTTCGACGAGGACGTCGAGTTCCTCGTCGATGGCATGCCGTTTCGAGGCGTGGACGCCGTGGTCGGGTACGGGGTCGGGCGCGTGAGCAAGGTTCCCGGCCTCTACATCGCCGCCGAACGGACCGTCTCCGCGTCCGGCGACACGGTAGTCACCGAGATCGACCTGGTGGACGGCGATCCGGCGGGGGGCCCATCGCGCCCGACGGGAACGACCTGCGAGATCTGCCGGCTGCGCGAGGGGCGCATCGTGTCGGTCCGCAGTTACTTCATGCCCGAACCGGCTGATATCGCGGACGCCGTGCGGGTGCCGGCACGGGGCGAGGCGGGCATCGTCGCCGAGGAGCAGGCGGCGCTGCGGCGGGTGGCGACGCTGGTCGCGCGGGGTGTCTCGCAGGACGAGGTGTTCGCGGCCGTCACCGAGGAGACCGCCTGGCTCGTGGCCGCGGACACGACGTCGCTGATGCGTTTCGACCCCGATGACAACGTCACCCTGGTGGCCACCTGGACCGACCGGGACTCCGACGTGCCGATCGGCGCGACCCGTCCGATGGACGCTCCGTTTCGGGTGATGCGGGAGAGCGGGCGCCCCCGGCGGTGGGGGCCGGCGGAGCTGCCGCGCCCCGGGCCGTTCGTGGAGGAGGCTCATGCGCTCGAGATGCGGTCGTTCATCGGCGTCCCGGTTGTGGTCGAGGGGAGGACGTGGGGTGTCATGTTCGCTTCCTCCGCCGCCGATCAGCCCTTCGCCGACGACGCCGAAGCCCGGCTGGCCGGCTTCACCGAGCTGGTCGCGACCGCGATCGCCAACGCCCACGCCCGCGCCGAGCTCCGCGTCCACGCCGAGGAGCAGGCCGCGCTGCGCCGGTTGGCGACGCTGGTCGCCGCTGGGACGCCCGCGGAGGAGGTTCTGGCTGCGGTCGTCGAGGAGGTCGGACGGCTGCTGGAGGTCGACTACACGGTGCTGATCCGGTCGGACCCCGGCGGCGTGATCACGGTCGTCGGCACCTGGACGAGCACCGGCGGCCCCGCGCCGAGCCCGGTCGGCAGCCGGTTCGCGGTGGGCGGTCGGAACGTCAGCACGCTGGTGCTCCGCACGGGCCGCCCCGCCCGATTGGATGCGTATGCCGACGTCACCGGCACGATCGGGGACACCGGCGCCCGTGCCTGGGGCTTCCGCTCGTCGGTGGGGGTGCCGATCAGCGTCGAGGGGCGGCCGTGGGGCCTCGTCCTCGTCGCCTTTACCCGCGACCAGCCGCTCCCTGCGGACACCGAGGCACGGCTGGCGGGGTTTGCCGAGCTGGCCGCCACCGCGGTCGCCAACGCGCAGGCGCGGGTGGAGCTGCGCAGGTTCGCCCAGGAGCAGGCCGCGCTGCGGCGGGTGGCGTTGTTGGTCGCCCGGTCAGCTCCGGCGGAGCAGGTGTTCTCCGCCGTCGCTGAGGAGATCGGGCGGGTGATCTCTGTCGACCTCACGGGGATCAGCCGGTACGACCCCGACGGTACGGCGGCCGCCGTCGGTGGGTGGACCAGGACCTCCGACGGCGCGTCCTTCCCCGTGGGCACCCGGGTGCGCCTGGGTGGCCGGAACGTGGTGACCCTCGTGTTCGAGACGGGCCTGCCGGCACGGATCGACAACAGCGCCGAGGGCACCGGTGAACCCGCTGCCTTCGCCCATGAGCGGAAGTTCGGCTCGGTTGCCGGCGTGCCGATCAGCGTGGAGGGCCGGCTGTGGGGCGTGGTGATGGTGATCTCGATGTCCACGGGGCCGCTGCCGGCGGACACCGAGGTCCGGCTGGCCAGGTTCACCGAGCTGGTCGCTACCGCTATCGCTAATGCGCAGGCCCAGGCGGCCCTGACCGCGTCGCGGGCGCGGATCGTGGCTGCCGCCGACACCACCCGCCGCCGCATCGAGCGCGATCTGCACGACGGCGCCCAGCAGCGGCTGGTCTCCCTGGCCATGCAGCTCCGCGCGGCGCAGGCGGCGGTGCCGGGCGCGGCCGCCGAGCTGGACCGCGTGGCCGACGGGGTGAGCGGCGTGCTCGACGAGCTGCGGGAGATCGCCCACGGCCTCCATCCGGCGATCCTCGCCGCGGGCGGCCTGCGGCCGGCGCTGAAGGCACTGGCCCGCCGCTCCGCGGTCCCGGTCCGCCTCGACCTCCAGGCGGAGGCACGATTTCCCGAACCGATCGAGATCGCCGCCTACTACGTGGTCTGCGAGGCGCTCGCCAACACCGCCAAGCACGCCGCCGCCACCGCCATCGACGTCCAGCTGGCCACCGACGCCGGCAGGCTGTGCGTCCGGGTCAGCGACGACGGCCGCGGCGGGGCCGACCTCACCCGCGGCTCCGGCCTGGTCGGCCTCACCGACCGCGTCGAGGCCCTCGGCGGCCGGCTCGTGCTGCACAGCCCGCCCGGCGCGGGCACCACCGTGCGGGTGAGCCTGCCACTGACCGCTCCGGCGCGGCCGGGGCCACCGGTCGCTGTCACCGGCGCACCGGACGGCACCGGCCGTGACCTGACGGTCGAACCCGAACCCGCCGGCCCCTCGCGGGGAAGCTGACCGTCCGCCTGGAGTGCTCGCGCTGCCGGCGTCACGTCGGAGAGGCATCGGGGAAGTGCGGTGGGGTTCGCTGCCGAGGCCTCGTCGCGGAGTGCGTCGAAGGAGCGGCCGTGACCACCGGGACAGGCGCCCTTGGAGGGCAGCCGAGCGGTGCACGGACGGCCGAAGGAGCCGCGTTGCTCGGTCGGTTGGAGCGGCTGCCGCTCACTCGGTTTCACCTGCGGATCGCCTCGATCCTCGGGTTGGCCACGTTCTTCGACGCGTTCGACACCGTCGTCATCTCGGTTGCGCTGACCGCGATCCTCGGCTCCTTCGGAGCGAGCGTCGAGACCGCTGGATTGCTGATCGCTGCCGGATCCCTCGGGCAGATCGTCGGCGCCACCGGACTCGGTTACGCGAGCGAGCGGTTCGGACGCAGGATCGCGTTCATCGCCTCGTCGCTGCTCTTCGGCCTGCTGTCCCTGGGTGCGGCGTTCGCGTGGAGCATCCCGAGCCTGCTGGTGCTCAGGCTGATCCAGGGGCTCGGGCTGGGCGCCGAGGTCCCCGTCGCCGCCGCCATGTTCAACGAGTTCGCGCGGGCCAGGTCGCGCGGCAGGATCGCGCTGGCCTACGGGAGCCTGTTCGTCTGGGGCGGCCTCGCGGCCTCGCTGACCGCCGGTGTGCTTCTCGCGGTGTTCCCGCCGCAGGACGCGTGGCGGTACCTGTTCGCCATCGGCACAGTGCCCGCACTGGCGGCGCTGTGGGCGTGCCTCCGGTTGCCCGAGTCCCCGCGCCACCTGGTGCGTCACGGAGATCTCGCGACGGCGCGCGCCGTAGTCGAACAGATGGAGGCCAGCAGGTGGGTCAGCGGGCGGGAGGAGACGGCCGACGACGGGGCCGCCGTCCCCGTCGCGCCCCTCGTCGGTGGCCATGCCGCCCCGCTGGTAGCCAGAGCGTTCCCCGTCGGGGTTGATTGTGTGGTCGTTGCGACGGACGCCCAGGACGGCCGGCTCGGTCTTCATGCGGCCGCGGTGGCCTTCTCGGTGAACGTCGAGTCGGCGAGCGGCCGCTGGGAGACCGAGGGACGCGGACCCGCGCCGGGCCGACGACGAGGCAATTGCTGGATCAAACTCGCGGGGGTACCGGATCGCCAAGAGCAAGCCGCTGGCCTATGTCGCTCCGCTCGCTCGAGCTCTGGTCACCCCCCGCCCCGACCGACTCATCTGGGGATCAGATTGGCCGCGACTCCCCGACGGACAGCGCGACAGCGGAGAGCTGCTCAACCTGCTCGCCGAGGGGGCTTCTCGCGCGCCTGATCGGCATCAGGTCTTGGTGAACTCGCCCGAACGGCTGTTCTTCCGTGAGTGAGCGCAGCACCGCGTATTCGCGGGCCCTGTTCCCGGTGAAGGTCCGGCCGACCGCCACGGTCGACGACGAACAAGCCCGCGTCATGAGCTGCATGTGCTCGGGGGGTCCCACCGGAACAGCGCAGGATCGAGGAAGACCGCCTCGCCGGGTTCACACGCCCTTGCTGCGCGGACGGTCCGGTTGGAGGGGCGCCGCTACGACTTGCGATCAGGGAATGCGGGGAGTCACAGTCCGCGGAACAGGCGCGATGTGACCACCCGCTGGAGACGGACCTCGGGAGGGGTCGTGGCGGCGAAGCGGCTTGTGTGGCTGTGGCCGGCACAGCCGGCATGGCCGCCGGCGAACATTTCGAAGACGCATAGAAGACCCCGAGCACGACGGGACTGACCGTGCGTCGGACTCGTGCTGTCTGTGGGGGTGTGGTTAGGGAACGCGCGCGCAGGAACGTCCCGACTCGCTCAGTCGCCTCGGCCGCTTCGGGCGTGCCGAGCGCCAGTTGGTAGACGTGAGGTAGGCCTTCGCCCACCTCAAGGAGGACATCGCCCCCGGCTTCGGCTGCCGCTTTGGCTAGGCGCTCGGGATCGCTGAGAAGCAGGTCGGCCGTTCCCACGTGCACGAGCGGCGGCGGGAGAGCGGATAGTGACGCGAACAACGGCGACGCCAGGGGCGTCTTTAGAGGGAGGCGCCGGCGTCGATCGCCCGGAAGGCGTCCACGACGAGGTCCACCGCCTGAGCGATGTGCTGCGGATCAGCCCACTCCACCGGCGAGTGGCTGATGCCCTCCCGGCATGGAACGAAGACCATCCCGGTCGGCACGTGTTTCGCTAGGTGCGCTGCATCGTGACTCGCGCCGCTGGCCATGGTGATGAACGGCAGGTCCAGTCTGGAGGCAGCTCCCGCGAGGACGCTCTGCACGGTGCCGTGCAGAGCCACTGGTGACTGGTCGGACAATCGCCGGGCGCTGACCTTGACGTCTCGTCCGGCGGCGATCCGCACGGCATCGTCCAGTAGTGCCTCGGCGAGGTCGCGCTGACGCTCGGAGTCGATGTCGCGGACGTCCAGGCCGAGGACAACGCGCCCCGGGACGGTCGTCAGCGAATCGGGGTCGACGTCGAGACGTCCGACGGTGGCCACGGTGGTGGCGTGCATGCGAGCGCGCCGCTCGACGGCGAGGACGAACTCGGATGCCGCGACCAGTGCGTCGCGTCGCAGCCACATCGGTGTGGCACCCGAGTGGTCCGCGCGCCCATCGAACACCAGTTCGACGCGCGTGCTGCCACCGATCGAGTGGACGACGCCGATAGGGCGTTCGCGCGCTTCCAGCACTCGCCCCTGTTCGATGTGCACCTCCACGAAGCAGGCCACGTCCTCGAAGCCCGATCGAGCTGCTGCTGCCTCGCCCGGTTGCAGCCCGACAGCTGCAGCAGCGTCGTATGCGGTCACGCCGTCGCGGTCGACCATCACCCGCAGGTCCTCGGCGCTGAACGCGCCGGTCAACAGTCGGCTGCCGATGCACGGCGTCCCGAAACGTGCGCCCTCCTCTCCGGCGAACGCGATGACGTGAAGGGGGCTCTGTAGACCGCCGTCGTGGGCGAGCAGGCGGGCGATCTCCACCGCGGCGGCCACGCCTACCGCGCCGTCGTAGTTTCCGCCGTGGTAGACGGTGTCCAGGTGGGATCCGGTGGCGAGCGCCGGAAGATCGGCACGACCGGGCAGGACGGCGATTGTGTTCCCCACCGTGTCGGTGCGGGTTTCCAGGCCGTAGCCCTCCAGCCATCGGACGAAAAGGTGGTGCGCTTCTCGTTCGGCGGGGGAGAAGGCCATGCGGGACCATCCACTGCGGTCGTCCCGCCCGATCTCGGCGAGCTCGCTGAGGAACATGTCGATGCGGTTGGCGTCAGCGACGGTCATCGTGTCTCCCGAGTCGAAGAGAAATCCGAGAAGCGGAACAACGGGACGTAGTCGACGCCCTGACCGCCCATCGCCGCGTCGGCGCCCCGCTCGCAGTCGATAGCCGCAACGACGGCGACGACGGTGGCGCCGGCTGAACGCAATTGCTCGACGGCGTGTAGCGCACGGGTGCCGCTGACGACGACGTCCTCTATCAGGACGACCGTTTCGCCGCGATGCGGTCCGCCTTCGATGGCGGCGCTGCCGCGGGTGCCGTCCCAGTGCGTGCGGACGAGGGCGAGCGGAAGCCCCGTCTCCAGGGATACCGCTGTTCCGAAGGCGACAGCGCCCAGCGTCGGTGCGGCGAGGCGATCGGTGCCCGCCGGGACATCAGCGGCCAGGAAGCGCGCCAGGCGGCGCAGGATCGAAGGACGAGACGCCATCAGATACTTGTCGAAGAAGTACGGCTGCTGGACGCCGCTGTCCAGGCGCACGTCCCTGCGCTGGAACGACACCCGGAGCAGGTCGTCGCGCAGCTCCTGAAGGGTTTCGGCATCCGCCAAGCGCAAGCGTGTCTCGTCGAAGAGATTCAGGCTACCGGGAAGGTGCTGGGATTCCGGATCCGTGGACGGCATCGTGGTCATACCACCTCAGGTGCGAATATGGGGTCGACTTCCAGTCCCGCGGACAACCCGAAGAGCAGCCGTAGTCGGGCCTTGAGCGGTGACAGGGATCCGGCGGAGACGAGTCCTGACGACAGCAGGTGCCTTTCCGATCCCTCTCCGCCGTATGTGGAACGGAGCACCTCACCAGCGGCGCATCTGGACGAGAGGACGACGGGACGGCCACCGCGCACGACGTCGATCAATCCTCTTGCCAATGCAGGGGGGACATGGCCGCCGCCCGTCCCGGCGACGACGAGCGCATCGACCGCGTCGGGAAGAGCGTCCACGAGCAGGGAGTCCATCCCTGCGGCGACCCACAACAGCTCGACCCTGCGGGTCGGGGGTGCGACGGACCCGAGTCGGTCGATCGCCGGAGGAGGTCCGAGCAGCGGAACCACTCGGCCCTCGCTCACGAGGGCAACGGGGCCGGCCGCGGGCGATGCGAACGCCGCGATGCGCGTGCTGAAGAGCTTCGTGACCCAACGAGCGGCGTGCACCTCGTCCTGCTGGACCACCACCGGTCCGTAGGCGGCCATGCCTGGCTCGGACGCGGTCGCGAGCGCTGCGGCGAGGTTGCCTGGACCGTCGTGGCCAGGGGCGTGGGGCGGTCGCATGGCACCGGTGAGCACCACCGGCACAGGGGTCTCCAGCAGCAGGGCGAGTGCGTAGGTGGTTTCCTCCATGGTGTCTGTGCCGTGCGTGATCACGATGCCGGCGGCGCCACCGTCAATCTCCTCCCGGACCGCGCAGGCCAGCTCCCACATGTGCAACGGCGTCACCGCTGGGCTCGATATCCGCTCGATGTCTCGGGGCAGCACGCGGATGCCGGTCTGCCCGGCGAGGGTGGCGGCGAGTTCGTCCGCGCTGCGCGTCGGCACTGCGCCGTCCTCGGCCGCCGCAGTGGAGATGGTCCCGCCCATCGCCAGCAGGCTGATGAACCGGTCGGTCATGCCCGGGCCGGTGCGAACAGGTCGGCGCAGTCGGGAAGGCTTCGGATTTCCGTGATACGTCCCCACCACGAGGGCGAGACGTCCGGGTTGTCGAGGAGGGCCGTGAACTTGGCCTGGATCTCCTCCGGTGTCAGCGGGTCGGACCAGTGGCCGCGAGGATTGCGCACGGTGGCCGAGAACGTTCCGGCGTTGGACTCCACCCGGACGCGTGCTGGGGCCGCGTCAGGCCATTGGGCTTCGAGATCCGGAGCGACAGATACCGTCACGCGCTGGGCGAGCTGCGCGATCTCGCCGGAGTACCGGAAGTCCGCGGGGCCGGTGCTCTTCCGGGCGAGGGCGGTGGCGACGGCGTAGGGGAGGGAGAATCGGCCGGAGAGATCGTTGGCCTGCGGTTGCCGTGCCAACTTCATGTTGTTGTTCACGGTCTCGACGTGCACCTGCTCGATCTCAGCTCCGTCGGGCAGTGCCAGCTGCGCCACGGCGTCGATGGCGGCGTGTGAGAGCGCGCAGGCGCTGTGCCGCTTGAAGTAGTTACGCGTGATGCCCAGGGCGGTGTAGTCCAAGGGGCGGGACAGCTGATCCGGGTCGACCAGTTCGCCGGCGATGCGTCCATAGGCCGTCGCCAGCGAACTCGGCGAACCGGTGAAGCCGGCTTTGTCCAGGTAGGTCGCCATGACTCCTGTGCGGGCGGCGTGTCCGGTGAACGTGTTCCGCGCCGTCGCTCCGTCGAAGCAGGCATCCCACACCGGGAGCAGAGGCGTGGTCGCCGCCACGCGGGCTGCGCCGACCGGATCACCGCCCGACAGCATCGCTGCGGCGACTGCCGCCCCGATCGCGCCGAAGTGCCCGTGTGGATGCACCGGGTATGTCAGGCGCACCGACGTGAAGAGGCGGGCAGTGACCTCGTACCCGGCGAGCACCGCGCGAAGCAGCTCGGAGCCGGTCGCATGGACGCTTTCGGCCACGGCGAGGGCCGCCGGCACGACGTGCATGGCCGGATGCCCCGTCGGGCGAACTCCCTCGTCGAGTTCCAGAAAGGTGCCGGCGGTGGCGTTGACGAAGGCCACGTCAGCGGGCGGACCCACCAGGCGGTCCTCCAGAAACGTGGTGGCCGCCCCGGGGCCTCCGGACGCCGGGGCGGAGGCGTCCGCACCTACCGGTGTCCGCAGGCTTCCCTGAGCCGCCAGCAGCCGGCCCAGCCGCGCCATCTCCGGCTCCCGTGCGCCGGCTCGGCTCACGGCGACTGTGTCGGCGATCGTGCGCTCGGCGTGCTGCAGCACGTGGTCGGGCAGGCGCTCGAGGTCGAGGTCGGCCGCGATCTCGACTGCCTGATCGAGTGGGAGGCTGGTCATGCCGACGGTGCACTCCCGTGCTGGGCTCGGACGTAGCGGCCCCGGTGACCTCCGACCGGCTTGCCGTTGCGCATGGCGATCTCACCCCGGAGGACCACGGCGGTGGGCAGCCCGGCGAGCTCGAACCCGTTCCACGGGCTGACCGGCTGCTTGGCCACGAGGTCCTCGTTGCGGACGGTCCGGGTGGCGGCGGGGTCCACGATGGTCAGGTCGGCGTCGCTTCCCGGCTGGATGACGCCCTTGCGCGGGTAGAGCCCGTAAAGCTTCGCCGTCGCCGTCGACATCACCTCGGCGAATCGCTGCACCGTGGTCTTGTCCCGGAAGAGTGCGTCGGTCATCACCGGGCCGAAGGTCTCGCAGCCCACGGCTCCGGCCGGCTGGGTGGCGAACCCCCGGGCCTTCTCCTCCACCGTGTGCGGCGCGTGGTCGGAGCCGATGGAGACGATCGTGCCGTCGTTGATTGCCGCCCAGAGCGCGTCCTGGTCCTCCTGCTTCCGGATCGGCGGGTAGACCTTCATCACCGGGCCGACGCGCGCATAGTCGTCCTCGGTCAGCGTCAGGTACTGCGGGCAGGTCTCCGCCGTCACAGGAATGCCTCGTCGGCGAGCGCCGCGCACCGTCTCGACGCCTCGCGCCGAAGCCATGTGCACCACGTGGAAGCGGCAGCCCGTCGCCCGGGAGAACTCCGCCGCGATCGCGATCGATGTGGACTCTGCCGTGTCGGGCCGGGCATGCAGGAGGTCGTCGTAGGTTTCCACCGGATGGCCGAGCGCCCGCTCGCTGACCGAGAGAATGTCGCGGTCCTCGCAGTGCGCGGCCAGCACACCGCCGACGCTCGCCACCTCCTTGAAGATCTGCAGAACGACGCCGTTACCGGGCGGCATCAGCAGGTTCTCCACGGGCTCGTCGTCGAGGTTGTACACGAGCTGCTTGGTGTCGCGCCTCAGCGCATAGCCCCAGAAGATCTTGACCGCTGCCGCGCCGGCCTCGAGCATCGGAGCGAGCTGGTGGAGGTTGGCCTCACCGAGCGAGATGCCCCAGAGGCCGAAGTCGACCCACGCCACCTGCTCGTGCTGTTCCCGCCGCTGGTGCAGCATGTCGACCGAGTCCACCGGCGGCACGGCGTTGGGCATTTCGATGATCGTGGTGACCCCGCCGGCCAGCGCACCCAGCGTGGAGTGCGCGAAGTCCTCCTTCTCGGTCAGGCCCGGGTCGCGGGAGTGCACGTGCGGGTCGATGAAGCCCGGGAACACATAGGCGCCTGCGGCGTCGAGGGTCTCGTCGGCGTCCACGGAGAGGTTCCGCTCGAGCAGGGCCGCGATCCGTCCGTCGTCGCAGAGGATGTCGACTTCCTGGACGCCGGCAGGCGTGACGACAGAACCGTTCTTGATGATCAGTCTCATCAGTTGCATCCTCGATTGGGCTTGGCCGCTAGGGGGCTCGCTTGCGCGCGGTTCGGGGGAGTGGACGGGGCCGGATCACCTAGGGGTCGGCCGGCATCGGGCTCATGTCCCGTCGCCCCCGCGCGTTTGCCGTGCCGGCGACCAGGGGATCGGCCGCGGCGGCGCGGGACCCGGCGATGCGGCCGAAGACCGCCCCGTTCGTCAACCCGGTGCCACCCGGATAGTTGAAGTAGAAGATGCCGCCCACCAGCTCACCGCAGGCGTACAGGCCCGGGATCGGACGGCCCTCGGTGTCCATGACCTGCGCGTCGGTGGTGATGCGCAGGCCGCCGAAGGTGAACGTGATGCCGCAGGTCACTGCATAGGCCGAGAACGGTGGGTCGATGATGGTGTTCGCCCAATTGGACTTCGGCAGCGGCAGCCCAGGTGTTCCCCGCCCGTCCTTGACGTTGGGGTCGAAGGGCACGTCGGTCGCGACGGCGTCGTTGTACATCCGGACCGTCGCGAGGAAGCCCTGGGCATCTACGCCGTCGAGCTTCACGGCGAGCTCTTCGAGCGTGTCCGCCGTGACCTTCGTGACTTGTCGGATGCGGTACTCGTCACGCAGAAGGTGCTCGACCTTCGAGTCGAACACCTGCCAGGCGAATTGACCGGGCTGCGCCAGGATCTCCCGTCCGTACATCGCGTAGGTGTAGTTGCGGAAGTCGGCGCCCTCGTCGACGAACCGCTCGCCGCGGGCGTTGACCAGGATCCCGAACGGATAGCTGTGCTTCTGGAACGAGTCGCCGACGGCGAGGTCGCCGAACGGGGGTGCGTTGAGCTCCCAGCCGACTGCATGGCAGCCCGACCAGTTCCCCCACGGCATCGCGTCGGCGTCGAGGGCCATCCGGATGCCGTCGCCGGTGTTGAACCGGGTTCCGCGAACCTTCGCGAGGTCCCAGCCGGCGCCCAGGTACCGGGTGCGCCACTCGACGTTGGCCTGGAAGCCTCCGCAGGCGAGGACAACCGCACCGGCCGCGATGTCTAGCGTGCGGCCGCCCGTGCGCACACGGACACCGCTGACCCGGCCCTCCTCGTGCAGTAGGCCGATCGCCCGAGCCTCGTAGCGGATCTCGATGCCATCGTCTCGCGCCGCTCGGGTGAGTCCGTCGACCAGGCCGGGGCCCCCGCCGTGTGCCTCCAGGGTCAGGCCGCCCCAGAACCGGAACCGGCCGCCGACCTTGAAGGCCTGCCGGCCGTAGATCGGTGCGAACCGGACGCCCTTGCCCCTCATCCATTTCAAGGTCGGCAGACTCTGGGTGACGAGAACCTCGGTGAGGTCCGGATCGCACCGGAACTGCGTGACCCGCGCCATGTCGTCGAAGAACTGCTCTGTGGTGTACGAGCCGAAATCCGTCGACGCCAGTTCCACCTCGGTCAGGTCGGGGACGAGTTCGACGATGTCGTCGGCCCCGTCGTAGGCGAAGCGCATCGCGCCTGCGGTGAAGGCGGAGTTCCCGCCACGCTCTGCTTCCGGCGCCCGCTCGAGCACGAGGACGCTCGCGCCGGATTCACGGGCGGACAGCGCCGCGCACAGCGCCGCATTGCCGCCGCCCACCACGACGACGTCAAAGGAGGCGGGCTCCTCGAGGACGGTCATGCCGAGGGCGCAACCGTGCGAGAGGCGGCGGCCAGGTCCGTGCCCACGGACTGCTCCGGCCACGAGACCCGGATGCCGTTCCGGGCCGACTCCGTGGCACGAAGGACATGGAGCGCGCAGACGAGGTCCTGCACGGCGAGTCCGTGGGAGTCGAACACCGTGATGTCGGCGTCGTCACGACGCGCCACCTCTCCGCTGACCAGGAGGTCGCCGAGCTCGACCGCCATGTCAGCGGGGAAGTCGTTGGCCAGCAGGTCCCCGCCTTCGCGGGACACCACCGCCCGCGAGTCGACGATCACGGTGGCGGCGCGGGTCAGCGTCGTCCGGTCCAGTTCGCGGCTGTGCGGCTGGTTGCTGCCGATCGCATTGACGTGGGTCCCGGGCCGCAGCCATTCGCCCGGGAAAAGGGGAGTGGTCGCACCGGTCGCGGTGACGACGACATCGGCGTCGCGCACTCCTTCCTCGGCATCGCAGGCCACGAAAGTCAACCCGGGGAACGCCGCGGACAAGGCGGTGATGAACCGGTGCAGTCGTGAGGGTGTACGCCCCACGACGTTGATCTTCTCCAGCCCGGGAAGAACACCGGCGAGCGCTTGCACCTGTCCCCACGCCTGATAGCCGGTGCCGAAGACGGTGAGCGTCCGGCTGTCCGGGCGCGCGGCCAGCCGAGTAGCCAGCGCGCTGGCGGCCGCTGTCCGTCGTTGCCCCAGCAGATCGCCCTGCAGCAGTGCCAACGGCTCTCCGGTCGAGTGGGAGAACAGCGTGATGAGGATGATCGAGGCCTGACTGACATCGGAACGCACGACCGGATAGCACTTCATGGCGACCGCGTCGAGCGTCGGGGCCAAGGCCCACATGACGTTCAAGGTCGCCCCGTCGGTGGCGGTTCGGTGGCGTGGTTCGTTGATCGCAGCGCCTTCTGCGAAAAGCCGGAACGCCGTTTCCACGCAGGACAGCGCTGCAGCGGGGGTGAGTTCCGCGGCGACTGCCTTGTCGTCAAGCAGCAGCACCGCGGCGTCCCCAGCGTTCTTCGAGAGCTGCGGCCACCCGGAGCAGCTGTTGATCCTGGCCCCAGTGGCCGACGACCTGCACGCCCACGGGAAGTCCGCTGGTGGGGGCAGGGATGGTGACGACCGGGTGCCCCGAGAGGGTGAAGGGCCGGGTGTAGCGGAGCAGCTTCTCCCTGACGTGCGGTTCGCCGATCGGCGGAGCCACGATGCAGGTGTTCGGCACGAGCACGGCATCGTGTCCTCCAAGCGCTCGCTCCACCGCGTCACGCAGCCGCGGCCGTTGCCGAACCGCCCACAGGTAACCGGCGGCGGGAACCTTGCGGCCCAACTCGAGGGTGTTGCGGACGTCGTCGCTGTATTCGTCGGCCCGTTCTCGCAACCACTCCAGGTGGTAGGAGGTCGCCTCCGCGAAGAGGATCGGCTGAAAGGCGTCCTCGAGTTCCTTCCAGGCCGGGAAGTCGATGCGCGGTAGATCTCGGGTCACGGCGTGCCAGGCGTCGTTCGTGGGCTCGTCGAGGCCGTCTTCCCACCCGCGGGGGACGGCGAGGGACGGCTCCCAGCCGACCGGTGTGTCGAGCGAGAATTCGGCGCTCCCGGTCATGGCCGCCAGCCCGCGGGCCGCCGTGCGGACGTCCTTGGCCATGGGGCCGGGCATGTCGAGGGTCTCGGCGAGCGGGAAGATCCTCTCGATGCTCAGTGATCCGTGGGTCGGCTTCACCCCGACGATTCCGCAGAGACCGGCCGGGATCCGGATGGAGCCCCCGGTGTCCGTACCGATTGCCCAGTCGCACAGGCCGAGGCCGACCGCGACCGCGGATCCTCCGGAGGAGCCACCTGGCACGCGGGTGTCGTCCAGGGGGTTGCGTGCCACGCCGTGGTGGACATTGTGGTTGGTGACACCGAACGCGTACTCGTGCAGGTTCGCCTTGCCGATGACCGTGCAACCGGCCCTTTTGATGGCGCTGATGATCGGTGCGTCGGCTGCCGCCGGTTCCGGCGAGAGGTGGCGTCCGCCGGCCGTGGTCACGAGTCCCTCGACGTCGATGTTGTCCTTGACGGCGACCAGGGTGCCGGCCTCGCACTCCTCGTTGAGAGAGATGTAGGCGCCGTAATGCGCCAATTCTTTCGCTCGTCGCAGAACGTCTCTAGGATCCACGTGCGCTCCTTCGGATGTCATGAGCCGTCGGCAATCGTTCGGTCCCGGAGACCCTGAATTGCCACAGCAAGGACGAGTACGACTCCCATGGCGATGATCTGCCAGTACACCGGCAGCCCCGCGACGACCACCACGTTGACGAGAACGGTAAGCAGAATTGCACCCAGCGTGGCGCCGAGAACTCCGCCGCGTCCTCCGCTGAAAGCGACGCCGCCGATGATCGCCGCGGTAATCGAATTCAGATTCACGTTGACGCCGAGATTTGCGTCGACATAGCCGAGATAGCCGCTCAGCACGAGGCCGGCGATCATGGCGCAGAAGGCGCAGACGACATATGCGCTGAGGACGACGGCTCCGACGGGGACTCCGCTGTGCCGGGCGGCTTCCGGGTTCGCTCCTGCCGCGTAGATCCAGCGTCCCCACCTGGTGCGGGCCAGCGCCAACCAGAAGATGATCAGCAGGACCACCCAGATCACGACGGGCATCGGCAGCCCCAGGAGAGAGCCCGAGCCCAACTGCCGTAGCCAACCGGGAGCTGAGCCGCTGGTCTGCCCATGGGTGTAGGCCAGCCGGCAGCCGCCGACCACGATCAGCATGGCGAAGGTCGCGACGAACGGCGGGACCTTGCGCCACGTGATGAGCAACCCGTTGGTCAAACCCACGACGGCGGCCACGCCCGCGGCGAGCAGGAGCAGCCAGAAGGCCTGTCCTGGGGCGCCGGCCGAGACCACAAGGACACCGGAGAAGGCGATGACGGCCGTCACCGACATGTCCAGCCCACGCACCAGCAGGGCGACGGTCTGCCCGAGGACGACCACGCCCAAAGCCGCCGCTTGCAGGGCCACCGTGCGCAGGTTGCCCGCCGAGTAGAAGGACGGGGTGACCACGGCGGCGATGCACAGGACGACGACGAGCGTTGTGCCGGCGGCATAGCGAGAGAGCCATTCGATGCCGGGACGCGTACGTCGCGATCCCGCACCGGTGATCTCGAGCTGCCGAGTCGTCGTCACATCGACCTCCTCGGCCGGTAGACGGCGACGCCGAGCAGGACGATGACTCCGAGCGCGAGGTCCTGGTAGTAGGCGCTCACGTGGAGCATGTTCATGACATTGCTCGACAACGAGACGAGCAGCACTGCTCCGAGCGAACCCACGAGGGAGCCGCGGCCGCCGTAGAGGCTGATGCCGCCGATGGCCGCCGCGACGATCGACTGGAATTCCAGATTTCCGCCCAGGCTCGGGTCACCGACTCCGGATCGGGCGAGGAGGAACAGTCCCGCAGCGGCGGACAGGACTCCGGCGATGACGTACGTGCTGGTCTGCGTGCGCCGCACGTCAATGGCGGCGAGTCGCGCCACGGCAGTCGATCCGCCGACCGCGTAGATGTTGCGGCCGAAGCGAGTGCGGCTCAACACGAACCATGCCACGAGCCAGATGACCGCCATCACGAGCACAGCGACGGGAATGGGACCCATGCTCGCGTCATAGGCGGCGAGGAAGAAGTCCGGAACCGCGTCGGTGGGTCCACCGCCACTGATCGCGAGCGCTGTCCCCGCGAGAGCACCCATCATCCCCAGGGTGACGATGAATGGCGCCGCTCCCAAGCCGGTGATGAGGCGACCGTTGAGGAAGCCGATCAGGCCTCCGCCGATCAGTCCCAGCAGGATCAGCACATAGGGGTGGATGAGCGTGTGACTCATCGCCACGGCCGTTCCGAGGGCCACGACCCGCGAGGTCATCCCGACCGACATGTCGATTCCGCCGGCGAGCAGGACATAGGTTTGCCCGATCGTGACGAGTCCCAGCACGATGGACTGGCGCAGGACGTCGATCAGATTGCTGGGCTGGCGGAAGTCCGACGACACCGCGGAGGCTGCGATCAGCAGGATCACGACGAGCGAGTAGATGAACAGGACCGCGCCGTGACGGCGAACGGCCGACACCGTTTCGGCGCGGCGCTCCCCGACGACCGGCCGTTCCAGGGTCAGCGACATGCGCTGTCCCGGGCATCGTCGTCGGACGCGCCTGCCGACACGGTCGCCGACCCGCTGTTGGTCGCCGCGCGCATGATGGCTTCCTCGGTGGCGGTCGCCCGGTCCATCTCCGCGACGAGCTGCCCCTCGTGCAGGACGAGGACCCTGTCGCAGGTGCCGAGGATCTCGGGGAGTTCGGAAGAGGCCAGCAGGACGCTCACCCCGGTCTCCCGGAGCCTTTCGACGAGCGCGTAGATCTCTGCCTTGGCTCCCACGTCCACGCCACGGGTCGGTTCGTCGAGCACCACGACCTTCGGCGATTGCGCCAGCCAGCGGGCCAGTACGACCTTTTGCTGGTTGCCGCCGCTGAGGCGTCGGATGTCGGTGCCGGGCGTCGGCGGCCGGATGCCGAATTCCTTGATCAACCGGTCGGCCATCACCTTCTCCGCGCGGGGCGACAGGAAGCGATGACGCAGCAGGCGCTGGAGTGAGGGGAGGGAGAGGTTGAACGCCACGGAGTGCTCGGCCAGGATGCCGTGGGTTTTCCGGTCCTCCGGGACCATGACCAGGCCGGCCCGCGCACACGCCGCGGGCGACCGGGGGGCGGGGGCTCCGTCGAGACTGATGTGGCCTGCTGCTACCCGCTCCAATCCGACGATCGCTCGGGCGATCGTGGTCCGGCCGCTGCCGCCGAGTCCGGCCAAGCCGACGATCTCGCCCTGTCGCAGGGAGAAGGAGACGTCGAACAGCTTTCCCGGAACGCTGACGTTGTCGACCTCGAGCACGGGTTGACCGGGCGAGGGGTGACGCTGCGGGAACAGCTCGACGAGCGGTCGTCCCACCATGCGGCGGATCAGCTCGTCGTGGTCGAGCTCGCTGGTGTCGCAGGTGCTCACATGCCGCCCGTCCTTGAAGACGGTCACGCGATCGGCGAGGGCGAAGACCTCGTTCAACCGGTGAGAGATGTAGATCAGCCCGCGGCCGTCGTCCCGGAGCCGGCGAAGGACCGCGTGCAGCACGTCCAGTTCGTCTCCGGACAGCACGGTCGAGGGCTCGTCGAGCAGGATGATGCGTGCGTCGACGGCGAGAGCCTTGGCGATCTCGACGAGTTGCTGCTGGGCGACAGTGAGCTCTCGCACGAGGCGTCGCGGATCGATTGTCGAGCCCAGCCGCGCCAGCAGCTCTGCGGCCGTGCGCTGGGTCCGCTTGGCGGATACGGTCTTCCACCGGTCTCGGGGAAGAGCGCCGAGAAGGATGTTCTCGCCGACCGAGAGTTCGGGTAGGAGGTTGAACTCCTGGTGGACGACGGCGATGCCGGCCTGCCGCGCCAGCTTGGGCGTGAGCCGTGCGTGTTCCTCGCCGTTGAGGACCACCGAACCGGCGTCCGGCGGATAGACCCCGGCGACCAGCTTGACGAAGGTGGATTTGCCGGCCCCGTTCTCGCCCGCCAGCGCATGGATCTCCCCGGCGGCGAGTTCGAAAGAGATGTCGCTGAGTGCTTGAACGCCCCCGAAGGCTTTGCTCACCCCCGCCAGGCGCAGCAGCGGTTCGCCGGGGCGAACCGCCGCTGCGGTGGCATCACTCGAACCCATCAGCGCTGCATGCCCGCGCTGAGGTAGGCCTGCTTCGGGGCCGCCATCGGAGGCACGAAGTCGTCGTTGAGCTGTGGGTCGTAGTGCTGATCGAGCTGGCTCTCGTCGTAACCTTCGGCGGGCTGCGCCTCGAACTTCTTGACCGACTGGCCCTTGAGGACCTTGATCGCATTGTCGATGCAGGCCTTGGCGATCGGCGCCGGCGGATCCGGGAAGGCGTTGAACTTGATGCCGTTCTCCTTCGCCAGCCGAAGGAAGCCGTTGGTGGGGTTGTCGACTCCGTAGATCGGCTGGGCGCGCCCGGCGTCGTTGAAGGCGAGGATCGCTCCGGTCGCCATCTCCGAGCCACCGGACCACACGCCGTCGATCTGCGGGTTCGCCGCGATGAGAGCCGCGGCCTTCTCCTTGCCGGTGGCGACCGACCAGTTGGCGTACTCACTGCCGACGATCTTGATGTTCGGGTAGTGCTTGAACGCGTCTTCCCCGGCCTTCTTCCAGGTCTCCGCTGCGTCAACCCCGGGGATGCCGTGGAACATCACGACGTTGCCCTTGCCGTTGAGACGCTTTGCCAGCGCGTCTGCCGCTGAGTACGCAACCGCGTAGAGGTCGATGTCCGAGTAGGTGACGTACTTCTTGCCCTCGACGCCGTTGCCGCAGACGATCACCGGGATCCCGGCCGCCATGGCGCGCGACACCGATGCCGCGAGCGCTGCCCGCCCCATGGGGTCGAGCAGGATGGCGTCCGGCTTCTGCTTGACGACATCCTCCATGGCGGCGATCTCCTTGTTGGGATCCCCGTTGGCGGGCAGCAAGTCGAGCTTCTTGATGTCGGAGTTGTTCTTCGCCTCGTACTGCATCGTGACGTCCCACGTGAGGCCCCACCCATTGATCGGCCCCTGGGTGAGAGCTGCCAGGGTGTACGGCCCCGACTTCTTCCACTTCGAGGTGTCGACAACGATCTTGGCGTCCTGCTGGAGGTCGACGGAGACGCCGTTCGCACGGCTCGGGGAGCTCGATGAGGCTGTGCTGCTGCCAGCCGAGGCGCACGCGCTGGCCATGAGCGCCAGCGGAAGCAGGGTTACCACGAAGCGGCGCTTACGCATATGGCCCTCCAAGGGGCGAAGACAACCGGCCGAGAATTCCGCAGGGAGAAACGCTGGTTTCCGTGAGGCGACACCTTGGCCGACTGCCTTGCGGGCTGTCAAGGCTCCGTCGTCGTCAGTCTGCGAAGAAGACGTACTCGCGGCCCTGAGGGCCCCCGTCACCCCGTTCGGCGGCCGGCGCGAGAGACGCGACCTTCACGAGCACGCCGCCCCTCTGCTCGATCAGGGACGCCGCGGCGCCGTGTGGGGTCGTCCGGTTGAACGAGGTCGCGAGGAGGGCGACGCGGGCTCCGGCCCGTAGTGCTGGGCTGAGGTCGAGGACGCCCTCTTGCGGCTCGAGTACCACGGCCGTGCGTATCCCCAGCTGGCGGGCTACTTCGTGGGCAAGAACGGCATCGTTGAGCGACTCCCAGGTCACAACAACCTCAGGCCGGGCATCCCGTAGCGCCTCCGCTATGAGAGAGGCAGCCGCCTCGACCACGGACGGGGAGGAGAAGTGCTCCCGGGTGGTTGGCGTGGATCTCAGTTCGGCGGCCAGCAACCGTAGTGCGCGAGCAGCATCTGAGGACGTGGCGCTCATGGATCCGGTCCCTCCAGGCGTGGACGTGGGCACGGGCGGCTACCGTCGATGGAGGTGGCCCTGGCTGGCTGCCTTGGCCGGCGTACCGAGATTCGGTAGTCTTCCATCCCGCGGAAACAATGCGGCCGTGGTGCGAACAAGCTGGTGATTCGTCGCAGTGCTGTCAAGAGGTGCGCGGCCTCTACCGCTAGTTCCGACCTCGGGAGGTCTCATGCAACCGGTCGTTCGGGCACTGCGCGTGCTCACGTCGCTGGCGGACCACGGTGGCGGACTGGGTCTGCAGGAACTCGCCGACCTGCTGGGGCTTCCACCATCGACCGTGTACCGGCTGACCGCCGTGCTCATCGACGAGGGCTTCGTCGTCCGGACGGGGCAGGGCAAGCGCTTCATGCTGGGGGCGGCTGTGCGCCGGCTCGTCGCAAGCACCAGCAGTGACTACGTGCGCCGCGTGGCGGAACCCACCATGGCGCGGCTCAATCGCGCAACGGGGGAGACGGTCTTCCTGGCCGAACTGGTCGGCAAGGAGGCCGTCTGCTTCGCGATCATGCAAGGAACGCGTCCTCTGCGGATGTACGTACAACTGGGCAGCTCGTTGCCGCTGCACGCAGCCGCGTCGGCGCGTGTCCTCCTGGCGCATCTGGACGAGGTCACCGCAGCCGCCCTTCTCGACGAGGTCGAATTCACCCAGTGGACGCCGAGGACCATCACGGACAGGCGCGAGCTGGTGCGCCACTTGGAACTCATCCGCGACCGTGGCTACGACATCTGCGATGACGAGATGGAAAACCACGTCTGGGCGGTGGCGGCACCGCTCCGGGACATCGCCGGGGAAGTGCGCGCCGCACTGGCGGTCGTAGCACCCCTGCCCACGGTTGG
This sequence comes from Frankiales bacterium, assembly GCA_025465155.1. GTDB lineage: Bacteria > Actinomycetota > Actinomycetes > Mycobacteriales > Geodermatophilaceae > Geodermatophilus. The sequence continues at coordinate 7,596 of JAODNJ010000264.1, read as the reverse complement.
CGACGCGGAACGACGCGCGGAACTGCAGTCGGCCGTGGTGTCGGCGGCTGCGGAACTGTCCACGGAGCTTGGCGCCGGGCAGTCGCAAGCCGAGGGCTCCGCGAGTCACGCGGCTACCGCATGACATCTGCCACATGAAAGTGTAACTTCCGCGCCACGGATTCCTCGGAGGTGCGTGGCAGGTGCGTGCGACATCGTCTGAGGTCGTCGACGTCGATCTCTCCGTCGAACTCGGACCTCTGCGACTGAGCAACCCGATCATGCCCGCGTCCGGTTGCTTCGGTCCGGAGCTCGCGTCACTCCTTCCCTTGGAGCGGCTCGGGGCACTCGTCACCAAGACCGTCTTCACGGCCGCCCGATCAGGTAACGCGGCCCACCGCCTCACCGACAGCGGGTCGGGCAGTGCGCTGAACTCCGTGGGCATTCCCAGTCCCGGAGCGGCTTCCTTTCGCTCCCAGGTTCTTCCCCGCTATTCCGCGCACGGCACGCCGGTCATCGTGAGCATCGGTGGCCTCGCCGTCGACGATTACTTCTCCATCGCGGACGAGCTCTCCATGGCGCAGTTCGCCGCCTACGAGGTGAATGTCTCCTGCCCCAATCTCGAGCGTGGCGGGATCAGCATCGGGGCGGATCCCGACCAGGTGTATCGGGTGACTCGAGGCGTCGTTGACCGTGCCGCAGGCCGTCCCGTCATCGTCAAGCTGACGCCCAACGTCGCCTCTGTCGACGAGACCGCATGCGCGGCCGAAGAAGCCGGCGCGGCTGCGTTGACCGTTGCGAACACGTTCGTCGGGCTGGCGGTGGACCTCCGTCGCCGGCGCCCCGTTCTCGGCAACGGCACGGGGGGCCTGTCGGGTCACGGGATCAAACCCCTGGTGCTCCGCCTCGTCTGGGAGGCATCCCGCGCCGTCGACATCCCCATCGTCGGCTGCGGAGGCATCGCGACGACGGGGGACGTCGCCGAGTTCCTCGTCGCCGGTGCCACCGCCGTGCAGATCGGGACAGCCACCTTCTCGCGACCGACGACGATGGCGCAGATGCTCGACGAGCTCCCTACGCAGTTGACGGACCTGGGGTGCCGCCGCGTGGCGGACCTCGTGGGAAGCCTTCAGGCATGATGCTGCAGCCCTTGGCCGCGGAGATACCTTCGCGAATCTTGCCCGTATGTATCGACGCGCCGGTCCTCGGCAACCAGTACGTGTCCGACCGCTACTGGATGCTGCGCCTCGACGCGCCGGAGATCGCCACTGGCGTGAGGCCGGGTCAGTTCGTCCTGCTGACGCCCTCGCAGACACCTGGCGAGGGCCCCTCGTTGCCCAGGCCCATGGCGGTGTACGACGTGGACCGCGCGGATGGTGCGATCGACATCCTCTACGGCGTGGTCGGGTCCGGGACGACGCAACTGACGAGGTTTCGACCGGGCGACCGGATGACGGCCGTCGGGCCGCTCGGGCGTCCCTTCGAGCCGCCCAGCGACGCGACGCGCCTCCTGGTCGTCGGACGGGGCATCGGGATCTGTTCGCTGACCCTTCTGGCTCGCGAGCGAGCCGAGCGGGGGCATGCAGTCACCGTCCTCCTGAGCGGGCGTCACCGCGGCGCCATCATCGGCGCCGACTTCTGCGACGCGGTGGGTGTGCACGCGAGGCAGCTGTGCGATGAGGACGGGTCCAGTGACGTTGAAAGCATCCGACGGCTGCTCGTCGAGCAGTACGACCCGGCCCCTCCCGACTTCGTGGCGACCTGTGGTTCGAAGCGACTCCTCGCCCTGTGCCGGGATCTCGGCAGGCGGTGGACCTGCGAGGTGCAGGTTTCCGTCGAGGCGCACATGGCGTGCGGACTCGGCTACTGCCATGGCTGCGCAGCCGGTGAGGTAGGGCGGGATGAGGAGTCGCCGCTCGTCTGTGCCACCGGGCCCGTGTTCCGCGTCTCCTAGACCAGCGCGGTCGCGGCGAACTCATCTACGCGTCCATGGACCGTCGACCAACACCGACAAGCCACGTCACGGAGGTTGCGCACATGCCCATGACATCGGACGACGGTCGCGGGTTCACCCAGGCCGAGCTCGACGAGTTCCTCACCGGACGCGGGCTGTTCGCGAAGGTCGCGACCGTCAACGAGGACTGCTGGCCGCAGATCAGCCCGGTCTGGTACGCGTGGGACGGCTCGTCCTTCCTGATCATCAGTAAGGAACGCACCGGCATGGTGAGAAACCTCCGACAGACCGCCCGCTGCGGCGTGCTCGTGGACAACTACGAGCTGCCTTATGCGCGGGTCAGCGTGCAGGGAGAGGTCGAGTTTCTCGGCGAGGACTTCGACTACCTCACGCCCATGCGCGAGATGGCCCTGCGGTATCTCGGCCCGGAGGGCATGGACTACGCCGAGAGCACTTTCGGCTTCGCGCGTGTCCCTTTCCGTGTCTGGCCACGGAAGATGGCTACGTGGAACGGCGGTGGATTCGACCGCACGTTCAAGGCCGAGACCGTCTGGCGGGATCTCGGCAGGTGAGGGCCGGGACCGAGTGCGAGGTGCGCTGACGGTGATCATCGACTTCCACACCCACGTGGACGAGGCCCCTGCTTTCGGCTGGATCGATCCGCCGGAGAAGATCGTCGGCCTCCTGGACGATGCGGCCATCGACCAGGCAGTGATCATGACCTACACCGATCTGCCGGGTCTCAATCCGGATGCGCTCGAGTACATCGTCGACGCGGCCGGTCGGTTCCCCGACCGGCTGATCCCCTTCGTCCGGCTGAATCCCACCTTCCCCGACAGCGCGGGCCCACTGCTCGACCGGGCGGTCGAACTCGGCGTCCGAGGGGTGAAGGTGCATCCGACCACGACGTTGGCTCATCCGGCCGGCGATGCCACGGTGGCGCTTCTGCGCCGGTGCGGGCAGCTGGGTCTACCCGTGCTTTTCCACTGCGGCGACGATCCCTACACCACGCCGCAGGCGATGGGTCTGGCGGCGGAGGCGGCGCCGGACTGCGCGATCGTGCTCGGCCACATGGGCGGCTACCTGCACGTCGACGATGCCCTCGAGGAGGCGGAACGGCACTCCAACCTCTTTCTGGAGACCTCCGCGATGCCATACCCGACTCGGATCACGGAGACCGTCGAACGGATCGGACCGGAGAGGATTCTCTTCGGTAGTGACGGCCCGGGGTGCAACCCGGCCCTGGAACTGGACAAGATCCGGCGGCTGGAGCTCCCGCAGAGCGTGGAGGAACAGATACTGAGCCGCACGGCGATGAAGCTCCTGGGGGGCTAGATGCTGTTCGATGCGCTCATCGTCGCGGGCGGTAACCTGTTCGCGCCGAGCCAGTCGCTCGCAGACGTCCTGGCCGTCGCCCGCTCCTACGGGGTCGACGCCGTTGTGGCCGCGCCGGGCCGTCCGCCCGAGTACGCGCTTGGTCCGGCCAATGACGCCCTCGCGGCCGAGGCCGAGGGATTGCCGGAGGTCGTCCGTCTCGGACGCGTCGACCCGCTACAGGGAGCCCAGGCCGTGGCCGAGGCTCGGCGCTGCCTTGGCACGCTGGGTTGCGCCGGACTGTTCCTGCACCCGGGCGAGGAGTACTTCCCCATGCGCGCGGCCCGGGATGTCTTGCGGGTGGCGGCCGAAGTCGGAGCGCCCGTCGTCGTCGCAGCGGGCCTGTACGGCCTGTCCGAGCCTCTCCAGATCCTCTCCGCGGCGCAGGAGGTTCCGGACGCCCCCATCGTCATGACCAGCGGCGGCCAGATCAACATATCCGGACTGAGCATGATCGATGCCTGGGCCGCGCTCAGCCGCTCGCGGAATCTGCATGTCATGACGAACGGGGTGTACCGGCAGGACTTCATCGAGAAGCTGGCCTCCGAGCTGCCCGGCCGGGTGTTGTTCGGCTCGTTCTCCCCCTACTTCGAGCAGGGGTTCGAGGTGACGCGGATCCGATGCGCCCGAATGAGCGCGGCTGCACGTCGCGAGGTCGAGTCGGCCGGCGCACTCAGGCTGTTCGGCTCGGGTCTCGATAGGCAGCAAGCCGGGCCATGGACGACCGAGTGAGCGGCGGACGTGCCGAGGAGAAGGAGGGTCAAGCATCTTCGCTGGTCCGGGCCCTGGCGCGGCTGGGCTGCACGCGCATCGGCTCGCCGGGCATCTTCGGGGTGCAGACCCGCCAAACGTCCTGCTCAGGAGCGAAATACCTGGTCGCCCTCGAGCGAATCGGGGGAGGTTATCCGGGGAGTGCGTTCGCTCCGCTCCGCCGCTCACGGAGTGACGGAACTCGATGACCTGGGGCTCGCCGCGGCGGCCGCTTTCCGACACGACCAGCATGGGGCGGAAAGCTGATGCAAGCCAGCGAAATCTAGGTGGTTCGCACGCGTCATGGGGGCGTGGCCAGGGAGGGCGAGACCACTGCCGCTGAGTTGCAGACCGGAGTGGCCGCAGCCAATCGGGGTGGTCTGCGATCTCTCCGGAGAGCGGCCGCCGTCCTGCGCCAACGGGCCACCGGGCGGGGGAGCTCGGTCCAGGTAGTGCGGAACGTGGGTCTTCTTCCTCGACGAGTCGAGGAGGGTGCCGCCGTGCCGCCCGTGTGCGTCGACGCTGGCAGAGCGTGCCCAGCTGGGCCGCCCGGTGAGGAGCGCCTCATCGGGGGCTGACTGCGCCGACGGTGCCCTTCGCGGTGCCCGGCTGTGCTTCGGGACGCGTACCCCCCTCTTTGATTTCGGTGTGATACCGGGGACCCATGCGCCCCGGCACACGCTTCTGGGGTCGCCTCGATGGCTGGTCTTGATCAGGCGGCCGGGCATACGGTCCCGGGTCTACCGAGGAGCGTCGAGTGCCGGAGTCGCTGCACGATGAGGTCGAGGTTCTTGCCGGAACACACGGCAACCTGCGGTGGCAGGTGTGGGCGGGCGGCACTCCGGACGACCTGATGACGATGTTGCAGGTCTTCGACGGTGACCGGCGCGTGGCCTGGTCGGGCTTCGGAGGACCTGCCCTCTACCCCGACCGGAAGGTCCACGAGTGGCGCGGTCGCACCGATGACCTTCCCTACTTTGTGATGGCCCGGACCGCCCCCGAGGTCAGCCGGCTGGTGGCCGTCACCGACCGGGGCACCCACGTCGAGTTGGTCATGGGCGAGGTGGACGCCCGCTTCGGGCTGCGGTTCGCGGCCGCCGGCCTTCCCGAGGGCGCAGGCCCGGGGGTACTGCTGGTTGAGGTGGACGGTCACCCGGACCGTTCGCTGCCGCAGCCAATGGGGCGCCCCCCCGCCGGACCCGCCCGGCAGGTGGGGCCGCGAGGCGGCTGGCGCCCTCGCTGACCCGACGCTCCCGCAGCGGCTCACCTGCCTTCGGGGCGGTGATCCTGCGGACGGTATTCGAGTTCGTCGCGCATCGCGCTCACGTGTGCGCGCGTGATGAGGCCGATTCGCTGATCGAGCACGGTGCTCGCTTCGATCCGGCTGAGGCCGAACGCCGGCAGATCGCGTCAACCGCGTCGTCGTCGGAGTCCGCGGTCTGCAACGCGTCCACGAGCACGCGCGGCTCGGAGAACGCCACGCTGAGCGCCCGCAGAACCTCGGCTCTCGAGAGGGTCGGTGGCGGCCGCCCTGTGCTCGGGTCCATGAGTCATCCTGCGAGGTTCCCGCTCACGCCAGCAACGGCCTTGAGGGCGCGAGTGATCACACCGAAATCAAAGAGAGGGTGGCTGCCGGCGACGCTTCCCCCGCCGGCCCATCCCGCTGAGCTGCTGCCTCGCCACGGGCTGCCGTGGCGGAAGCTCCCGCTCGTGCGCCGTTACCGCCCCCTGGCGGGAAAGATCACCGAACGGGCTTGCGGGACGGCCGCCGAGGACCACGGGCCTCGGGCCGCGGCGTTCCCATTCGGGGTTGGCCATCTCGTACCGGCCGTCCGGATGGTTGGCGTGGTACATGCCCATGCGGAACACCTGCCCGTACTTCATCAGTGGCTCGCGGCCCGCGGCCCGCGGCCCGCGGCCCGCACACCCAGCCCGTGCCGTCGATCGCCGCGTGGCTGCCGGGATCGGCGAGCCCCGTGAACACGGCGTCTGCCGACGCCGGGACGGTGGTCGTCACGGAGAGGGCCTCGGTGGTCATCAGTTGTCCCTTCGGTCGCGTGCCTTGTCGGGCAAGCGCGTTCCCGTCCCCGGGAGCAGCGACCCGCCCCGGCCCCGGAACTCACCGGCCGAGCGCACGTCAGCACACGCGTCCGATCCTCGCTCTCACGTGCACCTGTCGCCCAGCGGTCAGGCGGTAGAGGTCCTCGCGAGCCTCCGACCCGCAGCCAGATCGCACTGCGGACAGGCCCTCATGCGATGACGGGTGCGGTGAGCTCGTCGACGGGGCGGCGGGTGCGGCCATTGGCGGTCTGGCAGGCCAGGCCTTCGCGGGCCCAGCACTCGAAGCCGCCGATCATCTCTTGCACGCGGCGGTAGCCCGCTCGGGTGAGGGCGGCCTCGAGGCGCGATTGCCCTGGGAGCAACGACAGCCGCCGCAGCGGGCATCGGCGTGATCGTCGAACGATTCGTACTCGCGCCATCCAGCCATCAAGCTGGTCGGTACCGGCTGCCGTGGAGCACTTGCTCATCTGCTCCACGACCTACTGGATCGCTTAGTCCAGGACGCAGTCGATGGAGAACAGGCTGCTCGTGGAGCGAGGCGGCCGGTCCGGCCGGTTGGCGCAGGATGCGACGCAACTGGCGGGCTTGGGCCAGCAGTCGGCCCTCGGCGGTCCACAACTCGGCGTCGTCGAGGCAGAGCCCGGGCGTTGCCCATACCGTGCGCTGCTGGATGTAGAACCAGTCCGGGGCTGCCTCGGTGGGGGCGAAGTGTGCGGTGATCTCGGCGGTGGGAATGGGCACCGGCTCGGTCTGCACGGCGTACAGCGAGGGAAAAAGGGCGTCCAGCAGCAGGGCCGCAAGGGCCGGTGAGTACGGGTGCGGCTCGGTCAGCCGGATCCATGCCCGCAGTTCGGGCAGGGAGCCGCCGGCCAGGGGTAGATGGTCGCCCAGCGGCCGGATGTCCACGTGTTTGGCGAACGGCATGACGTCGGTGGGCAGGTCGAGGCGGGGGATGACCACGGGATCCTGTCGAAGCTCCGCCGCCGGAGGCAACGTGCGGGGCCAGGTCCGAAGATCCTCGGCGCCTGCGGCGTCCGGGCTGAGCAGGACCTGCGCGGTGGCCCGCCGGTCCTCCTGGTGCAGCGTGGTCTGCGCGCTGATGACGGCGCGTCCGGCTCGCTGGATGGCGATGTCGAGCCGGGTGGTCCCGGGCCTGACCGGGGCGTGCAGGTGCGCGGTCACCGCGACCGCGGTGGCGCCGGTGGCCAGCTCGGCGGCCTGCAGCATCGTGCCGACGACGGCACCGCCGTGGATGCCGGCCCAGGCCCTGGCGCCGGGGAGGAAGTCGGCCGACCACACGGCACCCTCGCCGCTGAGCGCGCCGAGCAGTGCCGTCGTCTGTCTCGTCGGCGGGGTCATGCCTGCGCCTCGGGGACCACAACCGCAGTCGCCGCCCCGACGACCTGGGCGGGGGCGACGCGGGCGGCCGGGCCGGACGGCCTGGGCGTCATCCCGTAGCTGGCGGCGACGGCGACCAC
>JAODNJ010000243.1 GCA_025465155.1 Frankiales bacterium | reverse complement strand
CAAGGGGATAGCCGACGGCGTAGCACGCCGCTGTCGCGCCCAGCAGCCAGAGGATCCGTGGACCAGGCGTTGCTGGACGAGCCATGGCCGGGAGAGTGGCATCGCGGGTGGGCCGCCACAAGGCCCGCGTCCCGCCAGTCACTCCAGGCAGTGAGGCCTTGGAAGCGGCTGGTCACAGGCATAGTCTCGCCCGGCCGTCGTCGATGTGTGGCGGCCGGAGGTGACCATGCGCTCTGTTCCGCCGTGCCGGGCCGGCGGCCGCGCATCGCCGGGGGCGGTCGTGCGGTCCCCGGAGTCAACGACGCGCTCAGCCTCCGCGGCGGGCCATGTCACCTGACCTCCCGAGCGCCGGTCTCGGACCGGAGCTCTGGCTCTTCCTGGTTCGCTGCCTGGGATGGGCGCTGGTCGCGGCACTCGCTGTGGCACTGCTCGTAGGGCTGGCCACGAGGACGATCGCGGGGCCGGGACCTTCCGGTGATTTGGGTGCGGTGATACGGGCGCACGGGCGCTGGTTCGGCGAGCCGGGGCGCTCGGAACCGAGGCCCCGCCGCTTCCTGCGTGTCTCCTTCGGGCTGCTGTGGATCATCGACGGCCTGCTGCAGGCCCAGCCACGGATGCCGGCGGGCTTCATGCAGCAGGTACGGGCACAGGCTGACGCGGGACCGTCCTGGCTGGCGAACGTCGTCGACCCGCTGGCTCGTGCCTGGGGGCGGCATCCCGTGGCAGCGGACGCGGCGACTGTGTGGGCGCAGGTGGGTCTGGGTCTCCTACTGGTCCTCGGCGTTCGAGGACTGCTGGCCCGGTTGGCCGCGTGGACCGCGATCGGCTGGGGTCTCGTGGTCTGGGTGTTGGGGGAGGCGGTCGGCGGCCTCTTCCAGAGCGGTGCCACGTGGTTGTCCGGCGCACCGGGGGCGGTACTGGTCTACGTCCTCGCTGCAGGGCTGTTGCTACTGCCTTGGCGGTGGTGGGACTCGGGCAGAGCACAGTTCGTCGCGCGGCGAGCCGGCGCGGTGTGGCTGGGCGTCGCGGCCGTGCTGCAGGCGCTGCCGGGGGAGGGTGGCTGGACGGCTGCCGGGGCGTCCGAGCGGTTCGCCTCCGGCGCCTCTCAGACGCAGCCGCCGCTGTTCGCGTGGCCCATCGAGCACCTGGCGGTGCTGGGTGCCCGTCATCCGCTGGTCGTCAACGGGACGACCGTCGCTCTGGTCGCCGCGGCGGCCGTTGCAGTGTGGCTGTCGGGCCGGACGGCCGTGCTCGTGTCGGCCCTCTGCCTGTCGGCAGGCACCTGGTGGCTGGCCCAGGATTTCGGCGTCCTGGGCGGCCTGTCCACCGACCCCAACACGGCCCTGCCGCTGGCACTGATGCTCGCCGCGGCGCTGCCCGCGTGGCGCGCTTCGAGCCCCGAGCGCGCACGGACGCCGGCGCACCCGGGCCGCCCTGACCGGCTGCGAATCGCGTTCGGTGCCGGGCTGGCGAGCCTGGCCGTGGTGCTCACGCTGGTCGTCCCGCTGGTGCTGCTGGGAACGCTGCCCGGGGCCGCCGACGCAGCAGCACTCCGTCTCGACAGCGCGGGGGGTGTCCATACGATCCCGCCGCGCGTGGCCCCGATCTTCGACCTCACCGATCAGAAGGGACGAACCGTCTCGACGTCGTCCCTGCGCGGCAAGCTGGTCCTGATCACCTTCCTGGACGCCGTGTGCAGCTCCGACTGCCCGCTGATCGCCAACCAGCTCGCCACCGCCGACCGTCAGCTGGGCGGGCTCGCCGATCGCGTGAAGATCGTTGCCATCGACACGAATCCGGTGTTCAACAAGGAGGCCGACGTGGCGTCCTTCACCGAGTCGCACGGGCTGGATTCGCTGCCGAACTGGCATTTCGTCTGGGGTCCGACCGACACGGTGCAGAACGTGCTGGCCGACTTCGGCATCGCCGTCTCCGTGCCGGCGGTCGGGATGATCGAGCACGGCGAGGGGATCTACTTCATCACTCCGGACGGTCGGGAGGCCGCCTTCCTCTCCGACGGCGCCGGCGACCAGCTCACGACCGCCTACTCCCGGCAGATCCGCGACGAGATCCGGAGCCTGCTCTAGTGGCGGGACGTGGTGGCCTGCTGTCGCGACGTCGTCCTGGCGCCCGGCGACGCCTCGGAAGCGCCCTCACGGGGCTGCTCTGCGCCGCTCTCGCGACCGCGTGCTCCACGTCTGTCCGGCCGGTCGCGCCCGGGGGAGGGCAGCCCGGAGGGTCCTCGCCGTTGCCGGCGACCGAGCCGTACCTGGTCATGACCAGCCCCGCGTCCGGGTGGGCCGTATGGCCGAGTGGCGGCGCGTGGGTGTTGCTGCACACCGTCGACGGCTTCGGCCACGTGGAGAACCGCACCCCGATCGGTGTTCCCACCGACGGGGGCCTGATCGGGGACTTCGCCGGGGAACGCGCCGCGGTAGCGGTCGGGCCGGTCGAGCAGCTGCTGCGCTCGCCGCTGCTGTCGACGGCCGGGACGGCCCCGTGGACGCCGGCCGAACTTCCCGGGGGCGTCGTGCGATCCCGCGGCGCGGTGGCCCTTGCCGGGACCGGGGTCACGGCGCTGACCTCCGGAGCCGGCGGCACGCTGCTCACGCAGCGCGGCGGCTCCTGGCATGCGGCAGTCGACGCCCGGGCTCTCCCGGGCGCGTCGGGTCTCGCCCTCGACAGCGTGACCTGGGCGGGGGACTCCGTCGGCTGGCTCACGGGTCACGGGCGCCCCGGCGGCGCCGTCGCGTTCGGAACGACCGATGCGGGCGTGACCTGGACGCCGGTGCGGCTGCCGGGCAGCGATGACGTTGCGGCGCTCGCACCCTGCGGCGACGGGGCCGGCTGGTCGCTGCCGGTTCTGGACTCGACGGGCCACATCCAGGTCCTCCGGACCCGGGACGGTGGCGGCACCTGGACGGCCGGACAGCCGCTGCCCGTGGCTGTCGGCGAGCCTGCGTGGGGGTGCTCCGGTGACGCGGTGTGGGTGGTCGCCGCCTCAGGGCCCGCGAACGCCGTCTTTTCCTCGGCCGACGGAGGTGCGACCTGGACGAAGAAGGGAGCCGCACCCGCCGGCCTGACGGACCTGAGCCCGACGGGCGCCGGCCGGGGCTTTGCCGCCTCCGGGGGCCGTCATCCTTCACTGTGGTCCGTCGACGGCGACGGGGCGAGGTTCACGCGTGTCCCCCTGCCCTCCTGGGTCGCCGCTCTCGGGGCAGCGACCGGGGAGCACTGACCGTCACGTGCCGCGGGGCGGTCAGCCGCCGACGTTCGGGCTCGCGATGAATGACGTCGTGAACGCCCCGAGAACGGCTGCCCCGGCGACCCAGGTCCACCACAGGCCGACCAGCCGGACCTGCCAATTGCTGGTCACGCTGTAGATGTGCAGGCGACCCCGGTTCCACATCGCCGCGCCGAGGAAAGCCGTGAGCAGCAGGTGGAAGAGGTTGGCGCCGGCCAGGGTGTAGAGGGCAGAGGAGTAAGCGCTGTCGGCCACTCCGAACGGGAAGGTCGTGAGCTGCATGACCTGGCCGATCGCGGTGGCGAGCAGGACCGCCACGGCCAGGAGCGTGCCGAGGACCAAGCGGGGCTCGGAGCCGGCACGGATGCCGCGCAGTGCCCAGTGGTACAGGGCGGCGCTGAGCACGACGCCCCCCGCGAGCAGCCAGCCGACCACGATGGACGCGGTGGCCTGGCCGTGCGCGACCCACGCCTTCTCCGTGTTCAGCCCACGCAGGTAGAAGTACGAGAAGAGCAGGGCAGCGACGAAGGCGCCGTCAGCAAGGATCAGTAACAGGATGCCGGTGCGCCAGCGGCGCCCGACCTTGTCGGGATCCTCGAGGTGAACCGCCGGTTCACCGATCGTCACGGAGCTCACGGCCGCTCCTGCTCAGGGATCGGGGGCGCGTCCGTCCTGGTCATGACGGCGCCCGTGGGTGTGGTGGCGCCGTCAGCGCCGGTGGCGGCCCCTGCGACGGCCTCCGCGGGTGCGGGCGCCCGGGGAACGGGCACCCGCAGGTCGCCCTCGCCGTAGCCGTACGGGTCGGCGATCACGACGGGGAGGACCTCGAAGTTCTCCAGCGGGATCGGGTTCGGAACGGTCCACTCGAGGGTCTTCGAACCCCACGGGTTCGCGGGCGCGAGCGGTCCGCGCCGCCAGGAGCTGACCACGGCGTACAAGAGGATGAGCATGCCGAGCCCGATGACGTACGCACCGAGGCTCGAGACCAGGTTGGCGACGCCGAACAGGCTGTCGTAGTGCTCGACGCGTCGGGGCTGGCCGGCCAGCCCCGCGGCGAACATGCTGAGGAAGGTCACGTTGAAGCCGATCTGGACCAGCCAGAACGACGCGAAGCCGGCGCGGCGGTCGAGCATCCGGCCGGTCATCTTCGGGAACCAGTAGGTGAGTGCCCCGATCGCCCCGGTCAGACCGGCACCCATCAGGGTGTAGTGGAAGTGCGCGGTGACGAACATGGAGCCGTGCAGGTCGTAGTCGGCCGGCACGTCGGACAGATAGATGCCGGTCACACCGCCGATGATGAAGTTCCACAACATGGCGTAGGTCGACATCATCGGCAGCGTGGTCCAGATGCGGCCGCGCCAGATCGTCCCCAGGACGACCAGGAAGATGATCCCGGTCGGGATCGAGATCAACTCCGTCGTCAGCATGAACGGGCCGTTGAGGTCGGGCGCCCAGCCGGAGGCGTACATGTGGTGGGCCCAGACCATGATGCTCAGCCCGACGATCCCGACGATGGACAGAACCGCCGCCGTGTAGTTGAACAGCGGCTTGCGCGCGAAGACAGGCGTCAGCTCCATGAGCGCCGCGACGGCCGGGATCACGATGACGTAGACCTCGGGATGGCCCATCAGCCAGAACAGGTTGGCGTACAGCCACGGGCTGCCACCGCCCGAGGCGACGTAGAACTGGCCCCCGACGGTCCGGTCCACACCCAGCAGGACCATCGATCCCATGAACATCGGAAAGGCGGGAATGGCCAGGCCCACGCTCGCCAGGGTTCCCCAGACGAAGATCGGCGTCCGGTTCCACGTCATGCCGCGGGCGCGCATCGTCAGGATCGTCGTCGTGATGTTGGCGCCGGCGATGGCGCTGGAGATGGCGAAGATGACGATCGCGGTCAGGTACGCGTCCATTCCGGGCGGGGCCTGATCCGACAGGGGCGCGTACCCGCTCCAGCCGGTGGGGATCCCGCCGAGGACGGCCGCCGAAAAGAGCACCGGCACGAATGCGACGATCAACCACAGGCTCAGCGCGTTGAGCCGCGGAAAGGCCATGTCACGCGCCCCGATCATGATCGGCACGATGAAATTGCCGAACGGACCGGTCACCATGATGATCGTCGCGATGATCATCGTCAGGCCGTGCAGGCCGACGACGGAGTTGTAGACCTGGGGAGACAGGAATCCGCTGTCCGGCCTGATCAGGTCGGTTCGGATCATCATCGCCAGGATGCCGCCCACGCCGAGCAGGACCATGGTGACGACGAGGTACTGGATCCCGACCACCTTGTGGTCGGTGGTGAACCGGAAGTACCGGCCGATCCCCTGCCCGTCGCCGGCCAGGAACTTCTCGTCCTCGTGGCTCTGGTCGCGGCCCATCAGCCAGCACCACGGGCCATGGAACGCGCCGATGCCGATCATGAATCCGATCGCCCAGCCCACCATCGTCAGGATGGTGACCTGATTGGAGCCGCTCGGGTTGTCGGTCGCCAGGAATTGATGGGCGAGGAACCACGCGATCGAGCCGCCGATCAGGCCACCGGCCACGGCCGTCCCCACGTTCAACCGGCGCATGAACCGGCCTCCGGTCGGCGGTGCCACCGCATCGCGCTCGAGGACTGCTCCGCTCATGCCTCGCACCACCTTCCGATCGGGAGGGGCCTGTCGGGGAGTCCCATCAGCCGGGGCCTCCGTTCGACCGCAGCCATGACCTGAAATCGGTCGGGCTGACCACGTGGACGCTGGTCTCCATGTCGGCGTGCAGGAGTCCGCAGAGCTCGGCGCACCGGATGTCGAACCGGCCCAACCGGTCCGGGGTCACGCTGGTCTGTGTCGTCTCCCCCGGGTTGGCATCGACCTTGATGCCCATCTGCACGACCCAGAACGAGTGGATGACGTCCTTGCTGGTCACGTGGAAGATGACCGGCCGGTTGACGGGCAGGTAGAGCTGGTCGGACTCGAGGTTGCCCTCCTGCGGATAGCTGAACGTCCACACCCACTGCTGGCCCGTCACGTCGACGACCATGGCGTCCGACGCCGACGCGGATGTCGCGACCGCCTGGACCTCGACGAAGCCCCAGACCAGCAGGAACAGACAGAGGACACTCGAGACCACGACCCAGAGGGCGGATGCCGGCGTGTTGGTGCGGATCGCCGGCCCGTCCTCGGTCGGCGCCTGCTTCCCACGGTGCCGCCACCTGACCAGGCTGTAGATGGCGATGGCCCAGACGAAGGCGGCGACAGGGCTCGCGGCCAGGGTGAACAGGGTCATCGTCGTCTCGACGGCCTGCTTGGTCGGGGAGGCCGGTGCTCCCATGAGCCGGGCGGGCACGAACGAGAACAGGCAGAGCAGGGCGGTGAGGACCACCCAGATGAGGAAGACTCCCCGGACCTCCGCACGTCGCGACCAGGCCCGTGCGCGCGCGCCGAACGTCGGGGCGGTCATGAGGCGGATTCCTTCGCCGGGACGCGGGCGTTCATCCGACGGTCAGCGATCCGGACATGTAACCCCGGGTGGACATCGGGCCACCGAATTTCGCGTAGTAACCGTCGCCGCAGGGGTATTCGCAGTTCCAGACATATTCGCCGGGACCGTTCGTGAGGAACGAGAACACGACCACATGGGGGGCGGGGTAGTCCGAGTTCGGCGCGGTCTTGGCGTCATCGGCGACCGCCGGCAGCGGAACGCTCACGAAGAGCGGGTCCTGATTGGTCGGGGCGGCGTGGATCGTGAAGGTGTGCCCCATCGCGTCGGGGGCCGCCTGCGTCTCCGTCTTGCCGTCGATGCTGACGGTGCCGTCCACCGTTCCGTGGGCCTTGGCGAAGTACGGGTTCGTGACCGCCCCGCCGGAGTCGTACTGCCTGATGGTCACCGTGACCAGGGCATGCGCAGGGACGTGCAGGTTCGTCGAGGGCCCGTAGCTCACCCAGTCCGGGTGTGCGCCACCCGAAGCGCCGTGTTCGCCGGCCAGGCTGTCCGGATACGTGGCGAGGTCGAGCCAGGCGTGGGGCACGGTCCCTTGCGCTGTCTCGGCCGTGCCCGTGATCTTGGCCGTGAGAGGCGTGGCGTTGGGTCCCTTCGCGGAAAGGGCGAATGCGGCGACACTGAGCACGGCGGCCCCGGCGCCGATGGTGACGGCGAGCCCGACGACGGTGCGACGCACCTGCATGGCACACCTCCACGTTGAGGACCCCAACTAGTTGAGCAGCGCGAAGGGTGGCCCTACGGGCGGGCTGCGTCAAGTGGTTGTTTCTGGCGTTCCCACTGGTGAGAGGGAGATTTCGACTCGAATTGTGCCGGATTCGTTCGAGCAACGGGGCATGCCATTTTCGACGCGGAGCAGTACGGTCCGCCGCGTGTCGGCGCGAGGGCGGGTCCGGGGGCAGGGACACAGCCGTGTCCGCTGGTCGCGCATCTGTGCCGTCACTGCCGTCCTCGTCCTCGTCGCCGGTTGCGGCAACTCGGGCAACCGGACATCGGTGGCCGCCGCCGAGACGCCGGGCACGACGGTCTTCCCGGCGGCTGAGCGTCGCCCGTTGGCTGAGTTGTCCGGCGAGACGCTGGCCGGCCAGTCGCTGAATCTGGGCGACGTGGCTGGTTCCGGTGTGGTCGTCATCAACGTCTGGGCGTCCTGGTGCACGAGCTGCCGCGAGGAGTCCGCTGCCTTGGCGGCTGTCGCCGGCGAGCTGCAGGGGCAGCAGGTCAGCTTCGTCGGCGTCGACGAGCAGGACCAGGCGCCTGCCGCGCGTCGTTTCGTGGCAGAGACACGGACGACGTATCCGCAGCTGTCGGATCCGCAGGGACTGCTTCTCGACAAGCTCTCCGTCCTCCCGCAGTCCGGCATCCCCAGCACGCTGCTGCTGGACCGGCGGGGGCTGGTGGCGGCCCGGGTGATCGGCCCGGTGACGCAGCCGCAGCTGCGCCGGCTCATCGGCTCCCTTCAACGGGAGTCCTGACGTGGCACGGACCGGGACCGCACACCGAGAGGAGCCGTCGTGACCGTCCTCTCACCGGCTGGGCACCGTCTGATCCGCATCGCGGCCGATTACGCGGCGCTCACCAAGCCACGGATCATCGAGCTGCTGCTGGTGACGACGGTGCCGACCATGCTGCTCGCGGCGCACGGTCACCCAGCGGCACGGCTCGTCGCGGTGACCCTGGTCGGCGGGACCCTGGCGGCCGCGTCGGCCAACGTGCTCAACTGCTACCTCGACCGGGACATCGACGCGCTGATGCGCCGCACCGCGCGGCGGCCCCTGCATCGCCACGCGATCACACCGCTCGGCGCGCTCGTCTTCGGTCTGCTGCTCGGCGTCGCCGCCCTCATCCTGCTGGCGCTCACCACCAACGTGCTGTCGGCGATCCTGGCCGGGGCGGCGATCGCGTTCTACGTCGGCGTCTACACCGCGGTCCTCAAACGGCGCACGTCGTCCAACATCGTCTGGGGCGGAGCCGCGGGCTGCATGCCCGTGCTCATCGGGTGGTCCGCAGTCACCGACTCGCTCGCCTGGGCGCCGGTGGTGCTCTTCGCTGTCGTGTTCCTCTGGACGCCGCCGCACTTCTGGGCCTTGGCCATCCGCTACCGCGACGACTACGCCAACGCCGGGGTGCCGATGCTGCCGGTCGTGGCCACGGAGGCC
>JAODNJ010000238.1 GCA_025465155.1 Frankiales bacterium | reverse complement strand
GCCGTGCAGCTGGACTCGATGGAGGAGCTCCTCGCCCGGCACATCCATCCCCAGGACCACGCCGCGGTCCAGGAGGCGATGAGGGTCGCGCTGGCCGAGCGCGGCGAGTACGTCGTCGAGTCACGGGTACTCCGGCCCGACGGTGTGGACCGCTGGACGGTGTCGCGGGGACGGGTCGTGTTCGACTCCCGCGGGGAGGCCGTCCGGGTGCTCGGAACGGTCGTCGACGTCACCGATGCCCGTGAGCAGGCGGCGCGGCGGCTCTCGGCGGTGCAGCGGGCCGCGGCCATCGCCGAGGTGGCCGCGGAGCTGGCCAACGCCACGCGCATGGAGCAGCTGGCCGACGTCGCTCTCCGGGGCGCGCAGGTTCTGGGCGCCGAGTCGAGCGCCCTGGCCGCCTTCGATTCGCCCGGAGGTCCCCTGCGCCTGCACATGACCCAGCGGCTGATCGACGCCGTGCGGACGGGGACGGACATCGTGCTGCCGCCCGGCGGCGTCGAGATCGAACTGGATGACCGGCTGCCGACCCAGTACGCCGCTCGGCACGGCCGGCGGGTGCTGCTGGCCGACCGAGAGGAGGCCGAGGCCCGCTTCCCGGACATGGCGGAGGTTCACGTACTCCTCGGCACCGGCGCACTCGCCGCCCTTCCGCTGCGCGTCGAGGGCCGCGTCCTGGGCAGCTTCGTCGCGGTGTGGCCCGAGGAGCACCGCTTCGCCGGCGACGACCTCGAGGTGCTCGATGCCCTCACCGCGCAGATCGCGCTCACCGTCTCCCGGCTGCAGGCCGACGCCGCGCGCGCAGCGGCCGTCGCCGCGATGGCCGAGGCGAACCGGCAGCTGCAGTTGCTCGCCGACGCCGGGCGGGTGCTGTCGGGGACCCTCGACATCGACCAGCAGCTGGAGCAGCTGACCGCGCTCGTCGTCCCGGGGCTGGCCGACTGGTGCTGGCTGATGGTGATGGACGAGCAGGGCCGGATCGAGCGGCTGGCGACCGCGCACCGGGACCCGGTCCGCGGACCGGAGCTGGCCGCGGCCGTGCGCACCATGGTGTCGTCGCTGGCCGAGGACGCATCGCCCCGGGTGATCGCCGGCTCCGGGCAGCCGCTGGTCGTGTCGGAGATCGACCAGGACCGCGTCACGCGGGCGATGCCGGATCCCGCGGCGCAGATGGCGTTCGCCCGACTGAGCCCGGCGGCGGGAGCGGTGGTGCCGCTGACCGCCGGCGGGCAGTCGCTCGGGGCGCTCGGGTTGTTCAACGGCGCCGACCGCGGCCCGCAGTCCCCGCCGGAGGTGGACACGGCCGTGGAGATCGGCCGGCGCGCGGGCCTCGCGATCCACCACGCGCGCCTGTACGGGCAGCAGCGCGCGCTGGCCGACGCGCTGCAGCGCAGCATGCTCACCGACCCGCCGCAGCCGGACTACTGCGAGATCGAGGTCCGTTACGTCCCCGCCGCCGAGGGTGCCGAGATCGGCGGCGACTGGTACGACGCCTTCCTGCAGCCGGCCGGGGCGACCGTGCTGGCGATCGGCGACGTGGTGGGCCACGACACCCGTGCCGCCGCGTCGATGGGCCAGGTACGCGGCCTGCTGCGGGGGATCAGCTACGCAAGGAACGGGTCGCCGGCCGAGGTGCTCACCGAACTCGACCGCGCCGTCCAGGGGCTCCGGCTCGACACCATGGCGACGGCGCTGGTCGCCCGGCTCGAGACCGCCGACCAGCGCCGGGACGACGCCCGGAAGGACACCCGGCTGCGGCCGGACCAGGTGCTGCTCCGCTGGGCCAGCGCGGGCCACCCGCCGCCGGTGGTGCTGGGCGCCGACGGCACGGTGACCGTCCTCGATGCCGCCCGCGCCGACCTCCTGCTCGGCGTCGCCCCGGAGAGTCCCCGCGAGGACCGCGCCGTCGTCCTCGACCGCGGGTCCGCCGTGCTGCTCTACACCGACGGGCTGGTGGAGCGCCGCGACCGCGACATCGACGCGGGCACCGGCGAGCTCGTGAAGGTGCTCGCGGAATGCCTCGATCTGCCGCTGGGTGAGCTGTGCGACCGCGTGCTCGAGCGGATGTTCCTCCCCGACGCGGAGGACGACGTCGCCATCCTGGCCGTCCGGCTGCACCCGAAGCACTGAGCCTCAGCGGGCGCTGAGCCTCAGCGGGCGCGACGCCACCGGCTCCCGGCCCGCTGACGGCGGCGACGCTGTCCGACGCGCTGCGCCAGGTCGACGGCGACCGGGGCCTCCCACCCTCTGCGGACCGACAGGATGCGGAGTCCGGCCACGAACACGATGACCGCGGCGGCAACGGGCAGCGGCTGCAGGCCCACCGGCCCGGCGAGGATCGTCAGCAGCGTGGCGCCGAGCAGGGCCGCGACCGCGTTGTAGGGCCCCGGCTCGACGATGTCGGCCCGCTGGGCGAGCAGGACGTCGCGGATGAGCGCCCCGCCGACCGCGGTCAGGCTGCCGATGAACACCACCGAGGCGCTGGGCAGCCCCGCCAGCTGCGCCTTCTGCGCGCCGATGACCGTGAAGAAGCCCAGGGTGACCGCGTCCAGCACGACGAGCAGGTTGGTCAGCCGGGACAGCCATCCCGAGAAGAAGAACGTCACGGCGGCGGTGATGGCGACCGTCGGCAGGTAGGCCTGATTCGTGAGCGCGACGGGTGGCCCGCCCGCGAGCAGGACGTCACGGATCAGCCCGCCGCCGAGCCCGCCGCTGATCGCGAGGAGCAGCACTCCGGAGACGGCGAACCCCTCCCGCGCGGCGAGCAGCCCGCCGGTGAGGGCGCCGATCACGACAGCGGCCAGGTCGACCGCGGCCGGCACGGCGAGGATCTGCACGACGGCCATTCTCCGTCACCCCACAGCCGCAGCGGGGGAGCCCGGGGTGGCCGCCGCCGTCACTGGGCGGGGGCGACCTCCAGGTCGGTGGCGCTCTCCTTCGACGCCTGCCTCCCCTCGGCGCCGGTGCGCACCTCGGCGTCGTGGACGGCCATCGTCTCCTGCCGGCCCTCCTCCTCCTCGAGGATCCGGCAGGCCAGCCACGCGTCCGGGATGGCGAAGGCGTCCACCAGTGTGCGCATGTGCGGTCGCAGCTCCTTGAGCAGCTGGTTCACCGTGGCGGTGAGCGTCTTCGCGCGGGTGGGCGTCAGCTGACCGTGCTCGAGGAACCAGCCCTTGTCCTGCTCGATCGTCGAGAGCGCGTAGAGGTCGCAGACCCTGTCCAGGAGCGCCTTGGCGTCGGCATCGGTGGCCGAGTCGATCGCGGCGACGAACGCCTCGAGCACGATCCTGTCGATGTGCGTCTGGGCGGTGCGCAGCACGTGGTCCTGGACGCTGTTGAACATGTCGAACGGCTCCATGCCGTCGGTCGACGCGTTCTTGCGCAGCCGCCGGATCGCGCCCTCGAGGGTGTGCTTCTCGCGGAACTCGAACAGCTTGAGCTGCCACCCGCGGTCGAGCATCGGCACGTCGTCGTCCCGGCCGGGGACGGCGTCGATCAGCCGCGCGACGAGGCTGCGGGCCGCCGTCCGCTCCAGGACCGTCTCCCGGACCATGTCGGCGATGAAGCCGACCTTGCCCCACCCGTCGAGCGAGCCGAATGCGTCGCGGTAGCCGGTCAGCAGGCCCTTCGCGACCAACTGGAGCAGGACGGTGTTGTCACCCTCGAACGTCGTGAAGACGTCGGTGTCGGCCTTGAGGTGCGGCAGCCGGTTCTCCTGCAGGTAGCCGGCGCCGCCGCAGGCCTCGCGGCACATCTGGATCGCCTTCGTGGCGTGCCACGTCTGGGCGACCTTGAGCCCGGCCGCTCGCGACTCCAGCTCGCGCTGCGAGTCCTCGTCGATCTCCTGGCCCTGCACGTGGACCTTGTACTGGACGTCGTGCATCGTGCCGACCAGCTCGGCCTGCGCGAAGTGCAGCGCGTAGGTGGTCGCGAGTGCCGGCAGCAGCTTGCGCTGGTGCACGAGGTAGTCGTTGACGACGATCTCGCGGTCCTGGCCCGGGGCGGCGAACTGCCGCCGCAGGTCGCCGTAGCGGACGGCGATGTCGAGCGCGAGCTTCGTCGCCGACCCGGCCGACCCGCCGACGCTGACCCGGCCGCGCACCAGCGTGCCGAGCATGGTGAAGAAACGCCGGGTCTCGTTCTCGATGCTCGACGTGTAGGTGCCGTCCTCGGCCACCTGGCCGTAGCGGTCGAGCAGGTTCTCCCGCGGGACCCGCACGTGGTCGAAGGTCAGCCGGCCGTTGTCGACGCCGTTGAGTCCGGCCTTGGGGCCGTCGTCACCGATGGTGACGCCCCCGCACGGCGTGCCGTCGTCGTTGCGGATCGGGACGATCCAGGCGTGCACGCCGTGGTTCCTGCCGCGGCTGATGAGCTGCGCGAAGACGACGGCCATGCGCCCGTCCTCGGCCGCGTTGCCGATGTAGTCCTTGCGCGCGGCCTGGTGCGGGGTGTGCAGGTCGAAGGTCTTCGTCTCCGGGTCGTAGGTGCACGTCGTCCGCAGCTGCTGGACGTCGGAGCCGTGACCGGTCTCGGTCATGGCGAAGCAGCCGGGCAGGTCGAAGCTCATGATGTCGCGCAGGTAGGCGTCGTGGTGGCGCTTGGTGCCGAGCAGCTGGACGGCGCCGCCGAACAGGCCCCACTGGACACCCGCCTTGACCATGAGGGAGAGGTCGCCGAAGGCGAGCATCTCGATCGAGGTCACCGAGCCGCCGGAGTCGTCGTTGCCGCCGTACTCCTTCGGGAATCCCAGGCCGACGCGGCCGCTGTCGGCCAGCTTCTTGGACATGCGGGTGACCCGCTTCCGGGCCTCCTGCATCGACTCGCCGTAGACGGGCGCGAACTCGGGCTCGCCCAGGTTCTCGCGGGCGTCGCGGCGGACGTGGGCCCACCGTCCGTCGAGCACCTCCTGCAGGCGCTGGGGGTCGACCGAGGGGGGCAGGGTGCTGGTCACTTCTCCTCCTTGGGAGTCACCACGCCGGACAGTCCGGCCCAGGCGAGTTCGGTCAGGTGAGCGGCGAGAACGTTCCGGATCATGGGGCGATCGGCCGACAGCCACCAGTCGGCGGCGGCGCGGACCATGCCGACGACGCCGTGCCCCCAGGGCGCGCCCGCCGCGGGATCGCGGCCGGCCTGCTCGAGGGCGCCGGAGACGAGGGTCGCCGCCTGCTGCCCGACGAGGTCGGACAGGGTGCCGATCGGGTCGCCGTCCACCGGCCGGTCGAGCCACCGGGAATGGACGACGAAGCGGTAGAGCTCCGGGTCGGCCTCGAGGAACGCGAGGTAGGTCTCGATCGCCGCGGCGACCATCTCGCGCGGCTGCGCGCTGCTGCCCATCGCCTCGCGGAGCCTGGGCAGCAGCTGCCCGGCGACCCGGGTGCAGACGGCGAGGTGGAGCTCGGCCCGGTCGGCGAAGTGCCGGTAGACGACGGTCTTGCTGGTGCCGGCCTCGGCGGCGATCTCCTCCATGCCGACACCGGCGCCGTGCTTTCCGACGGCGGCGACCGCGGCGTCGACGAGCTGCTCGCGGCGGGCGCGGCGGTGCTCGTCCCAGCGCGAGTCGCGCCGATCCCGGCCGTTCTCGGGCTTCGGGTCGCGCTCCATGCGCGGATGCGCGATCTTGTGCTCCGACGGCGGCTCGCGAGACGTCCGTCTCCCCGTCTCGGCTTTCATGTGACCGACAGTACCTGATACTGTCGGTACCGGCCAATCAACCCCGACCCGGAGGTCCCAGTGGCTACGACGGAGAAGCCGGCCACCCAGAAGCCGGCACCGCGCAGGGCGGCCATCGTCGGCGGGAACCGCATCCCGTTCGCCCGCTCGAACTCGAGGTACGCCCAGGCGTCCAACCAGGACATGCTGACGGCGACCCTGGACGGGCTGGTCGCGCGCTTCGGCCTGCAGGGCCAGCAACTCGGCGAGGTCGTCGCCGGCGCCGTCCTCAAGCACGCGCGCGACTTCAACCTGACCCGCGAGAGCGTCCTCGGGTCCAGGCTCGCCGCGACCACCCCCGCCTATGACGTCCAGCAGGCGTGCGGCACCGGTCTGGAGGCAGCGTTGCTGCTCGCCAACAAGATCGCGCTCGGGCAGGTCGAGTCCGGCATCGCGGGCGGCGTCGACACGACGTCGGACGCACCGCTGGCCGTGAACGACGACCTGCGCCGGGTGCTGATCCAGGTGAACGCGGCCAGGTCGGTGCAGGACCGGCTCAAGGCGCTGGCCGGCATCCGCCCGGGCATGCTCGCGCCGGAGATCCCGCGCAACGCCGAGCCGCGGACCGGCCTGGCGATGGGTGAGCACGCCCAGGTGACCGCCCACGAGTGGGAGATCGGCCGCGAGGAGCAGGACGAGCTCACCGTGCGCTCGCACCAGAACCTCGCCGCCGCCTACGACCGTGGCTTCTTCGACGACCTGGTGACGCCGTACCTGGGCCTGGCCCGCGACCAGAACCTGCGGCCGGATTCGTCAGTGGAGAAGCTCGCCACGCTCCAGCCGGTCTTCGGCAGGGTGCTGCCCCCGGGGGCCGAGGCCACGATGACGGCGGGCAACTCGACGCCGCTGTCCGACGGCGCCTCCGCCGTCCTCATGGGCTCCGACGAGTGGGCCGACGCGCACGGCCTGCCGGTGCTGGCGCACCTCGTGGACGGGCAGACCGCGGCGGTCGACTACGTGCACGGCGGCGAGGGACTGCTGATGGCGCCGGTCTACGCGATGCCGGTGATGCTGGCCCGGAACGGCCTGACGCTGCAGGACTTCGACTTCTACGAGATCCACGAGGCCTTCGCCTCGACCGTGCTGGCCACGTTGAAGGCCTGGGAGGACCCGGCGTTCTGCAAGGGCAGGCTCGGTCTGGACGCCCCGCTCGGCTCGATCGACCGCTCGAAGCTCAATGTGAACGGCTCCTCGCTGGCGGCCGGGCACCCGTTCGCCGCCACCGGCGGCCGGATCGTCGCCGGCCTGGCGAAGCAGCTGCACGAGGCCGGCCCGGGCAGGCGCGGGCTGATCTCCATCTGCGCGGCCGGCGGCCAGGGCGTCGTCGCCATCCTCGAATCCTGACCACCCCGTTCGCGGTTGCGGCGCCGGAACCACCCGCGGTTTCGACGCCGGAAGCGCGGAGAGAGAGGAACGTTCCACGTGAGTGACTGGTACCGCGACTTCGCGAACTCGGGTGTGGGCGGCACCCTCACCAAGCAGCTCGGGCTGCCGCGCCCGGCCGTGCTGCGCCGCTACGAGCCCGGGGAACCGCTACTGCCCGGTCCGGCAGTCATCGGCTCGGCGGAGGAGGGCCGACTGCGCGAGCAGCTGTCGTCCGTGCTCAAGGACGCCGGCGTGTCCGTGCTGTCGCCGGTGGCCGCGGACGGGTCGGGCGACGGCGAGAAGCTGGCCGCCGTCCTGCTCGACGCGACCGGGCTGACCGGCCCGGCCGACCTCGCGGCCGTGCACGACTTCCTGGCCCCGGCGCTCAAGCGGCTGCGCCCGTCGGCGCGGGTGCTCGTGCTGGCCGACCCGCCGTCCGCGGCGCCCTCGCCCGCGGAGGCCGCCGCCCGCCAGGCTCTGGACGGACTGGTCCGCTCCATCGGCAAGGAGCTGCGCAACGGGGCGACGGCCAACCTGATCTACGTGCCCGCCGGCGCGGAGGGCTCGATCGCCTCGCCGGTGCGGTTCTTCCTCTCCGGCCGCTCGGCCTACGTGGACGGCCAGACGGTCACGCTCGCCGGCGCCGACGTCCCGGCGGGGGAGGACGACGACAAGCCGCTGGCCGGCAAGGTCGCCGTCGTCACCGGTGCGGCGCGCGGCATCGGGGCGTCCATCGCCCGCGTGATGGCCCGCGACGGCGCGCACGTCGTCGCGGTGGACATCCCGATGGCGGGCCAGTCGCTGGCCGACGTCGCGAACGAGATCGGCGGGACGGCGTTCCAGCTCGACATCACCGCTGCCGACGCGGCCCCGCGGCTGATCGAGCACCTGCGGGAACGGCACGCCGGGGTCGACATCGTCGTCCACAACGCCGGGATCACGCGGGACAAGCTGCTGGTCAACATGGACGCCGAGCGCTGGAACTCGGTCATGGCGGTGAACCTGCAGGCGCAGCTGGACATCACCCAGGCGCTGCTGGACGCCGACGGCGTGCTGAAGGCGGGCGCCCGCATCGTCTGCGTGACCTCGCAGTCGGGCATCTCCGGCAACCGTGGTCAGACCAACTACTCGGCGTCGAAGGCCGGGATCATCGGCATGGTTCGCGCCTGGGCGCCGACGTTCGCTCAGCGCGGCGCCACGATCAATGCGGTCGCGCCCGGGTTCATCGTCACCGAGATGACGGCGAAGATGCCGTTCGGCACCCGGGAGGTGGGCTCCCGGCTGAACTCCATGCAGCAGGGCGGCCTGCCTGTCGACGTCGCCGAGACGATCGCGTGGCTCTCGCAGCCGGGCAGCGCCGGCGTCAACGGCCAGGTCGTGCGGGTGTGCGGCCAGTCGCTGATCGGCGCGTGATGGCCCGCACGGAGGTGGAGTCGGCGCCGTCGCTGGCGTCGCTGTTCGCGAAGGCCGCGCTGACCGCGCGAGGCCGGGGAGGCGACCTGCCCGACACCCGGCTGGCGCGCGCCGGAGTTCAGGTGGACCCCGGCCGGCTGGCCGCGTACGCACGGGTGTGCGGGTGCGGCCTGTCGAACACGCTCCCGGTCACCTACCCGCACGTCCTGGCCTTCCCGCTCCAGGTCGCGCTCATCAGCGACCGCGCGTTCCCCCTGGCGTTGCCCGGGCTGGTGCACGTGCGCAACCGGATCGACCAGCTGCGGCTGATCGGCACCGAGGAGCCGCTCGACATCGAGGTGTGGGCCGAGCGCTTGGCGACGCACCGGTCCGGCGCCACCGTGGACCTCTGCGCGTCGGTCACCGCCGGCGGCGAGGAGGTCTGGCGAGGCCGCTCGACGTACCTGGCACGCGGTGCTACGGCGCCCGAAGGCACACCGGCGTCCGACGTCGAGGTCTCCGTCGGCGAGCTGTCCCACCCCGCGGCGACCTGGCGGGTGCCGGACGACGCCGGCCGCCGGTACGCCAAGGTCTCCGGCGACGTGAACCCGATCCACCTGTCGGGGCTGACCGCGAAGGCGTTCGGGTTCAAGCGGGCCATCGCGCACGGCATGTGGGTGAAGGCGCGGGCGCTGGCCGCGCTCTCGGGCCGGCTGCCGGACGC
>JAODNJ010000211.1 GCA_025465155.1 Frankiales bacterium | reverse complement strand
CTGGTCGGCCCGGTCGGCTCGCCGGTCGGGTGCTCGGTGGTGAGCATCAGCTCGTAACGCTGCCCCCAGGGCGGCCCGGGGATCTCCACGGTGACCGGGTCCGGGCCCGCGTTGAGCCAGATCAGGTAGGAGCGGTCGATGACCGGCCGGCCGCGCTCGTCCCGGTGCCGGATGCCGCGGCCGTCGAGGTACATGCCGATGGTCTGCAGGCCGGTGTCGAACCAGTCCGCCGTGCTCAGCTGGCCGCCGCGGGGGGCGAACCAGGCGAGGTCGCGGGTCCGGCCGCCGCCGGGAGCCTCCGTGCCCGCGATCTCGCGGCCTTCGAAGAACGCCTCCTGGCGGAGCACGGGTGAGCTGCGGCGCAACCGCAGCAGCCGGGTCACGAACGCCGTGAGGTCGTGGTCCGCGGAGCCCCAGTCCAGCCAGGAGAGCTCGTTGTCCTGGCAGTAGGCGTTGTTGTTGCCCCGCTGGGTGCGGCCGAACTCGTCGCCCGCGGTGAGCATCGGGACGCCGGTGGAGAGCAGAAGTGTGGCGAGATGGTTGCGCACCTGACGCGCGCGGAGCGCCCGGACGCCGGGGTCGTCGGTCGGCCCCTCGACCCCGCTGTTCCAGTTCCGGTTGTGGCTCTCGCCGTCCCGGTTGTCCTCGCCGTTGGCCTCGTTGCGCTTGTGCTCGTAGGTCACGAGGTCGGCGAGGGTGAACCCGTCGTGCGCGGTGACGAAGTTGATGCTGGCGAACGGCCGGCGGCCGTCGGAGCGGTAGAGGTCCGACGAGCCGGTCAGCCGGTAGGCGAGGTCGCGCACGCCGACTCGCGCACCGGACCAGACGTCCCGGACGGTGTCGCGGTAGCGCCCGTTCCACTCCGTCCACGGCGGCGGAAAGTTCCCCACCTGGTAGCCGTTCTCACCGACGTCCCACGGCTCGGCGATCAACTTCACCCGGCTGACCACCGGGTCCTGGTGCACGACGTCGAAGAAGGCCGAGAGCCGGTCGACGTCGTGCATCGAGCGGGCCAGCGCGGAGGCGAGGTCGAAGCGGAAGCCGTCGACGTGCATCTCGCTGACCCAGTACCGCAGCGAGTCCATGAGCAGCGCGAGCACCGCCGGCCGGCGCACGTCCAGGGTGTTCCCGCAGCCGGTGTAGTCGGTGTAGCGGGAGGGGTTGCCCCCGTCGAGCCGGTAGTAGCCGGGGTTGTCGATGCCCTTGAACGACAGCGTCGGGCCGGTGTGGTCGCCCTCCGCGGTGTGGTTGTAGACGACGTCGAGGATCACCTCGATGCCGGCGGCGTGCAGCGCCTTCACCATCGCCTTGAACTCGGTCACCTGCGCGCCTCCGCTGCCCGCGGAGCTGTAGGCGGCGTGGGGGGCGAAGTAGCCGAGGGTGTTGTACCCCCAGTAGTTGGTCAGCCCGCGGCGCATCAGGTGCGGCTCGCTGACGAAGTGGTGCACGGGCATGAGTTCGACCGCGGTGACGCCGAGGGCGAGCAGGTGCTCGACGAAGGCAGGGTGCGCCAGGCCGGCGTACGTGCCCCGCAGCGCCGGGGGCACGTCGGGGTGGCGCATCGTCGCGCCCTTGACGTGCACCTCGTAGATGACGGTGTCCGACCACGACGTCCCGGGGCGGCGGTCACCACCCCAGGGGAACTCGTCATGGGTGACGACGCCGCGCGGCACGAAGGGAGCCGAGTCGCGCTCGTCCGGGGTCCGGGAGTCGACGGCGTCACCCGGGTACCCGAACAGGGCAGGGTCGAGCCGCAGCTCGCCGTCGACGGCGCGGGCGTAGGGGTCCAGCAGCAGATTGGCGGCGTTGTACCGGAGCCCCGCGCCCGGCTCGTAGGGGCCGTGCACCCGGTAGCCGTAGCGCTGACCGGGTCCGATGCCGGGCAGCCGGCCGTGCCACACCTGGTGGGTGGTCTCCCGGAGGCGGTGGCGGGACTCGGTGCCGTCCTGGTCGAACAGGCAGAGGTCGACCGCCTGCGCGCCGGCCGACCACAGCGCGAAGTTGGTGCCCGTGCCGTCCCAGTGCGCGCCCAGCGGCGCCGGGGCCCCGGGCCACACCTCGACGTCGGCAATCGTGCTCATCGGCGCCGATACTGCCCTGCCGCCGCAACCTGAGCCGCCAGGTGGCGCGACCGGGTGGGTCGGACCCCGGGCCTGCCTCGAGCGGTTGGTTGGATGGGGGGGTGCCCAGCGAGCCCGTCGTGGAGATGTGCGACGTCGACGTCGTCCGTGGACAGTCCTACCTCCTGCGCGGGGTCTCGTGGACCGTCGAGGCCGACCACCGCTGGGTGGTCCTGGGCCCGAACGGTGCGGGCAAGACGACCCTGCTGCAACTCGCCGCGGCGCAGCTGCATCCCACGCGCGGCACGGTGCGGCTGATGGGCGAGACGATGGGCGCGGTCGACGTCTTCGAGCTGCGGCCACGGATCGGGCTGACCAGCGCGGCACTCGCCCAGCGGATCGCGCCGTCGGAGCGCACCGGCGACGTCGTCGTCTCCGCGGGATACGCCGTCGTGGGGCGCTGGCGCGAGCGCTACGACGTCCACGACCTCACCCGCGCGGCGATGCTCATGCAGCAGTGGGGCGTGGAGCAGTTCGCCCACCGGCCGTTCGGGACGCTCAGCGAAGGCGAGCGCAAGCGCACCCAGATCGCCCGCGCGCTGATGCCGGACCCGGAGCTGCTCCTGCTCGACGAGCCCGGGGCCGGCCTGGACCTCGGCGGCCGGGAGGACCTGGTGGCCCGGCTCTCGGACCTCGCCGGCTACCGCTACGCCCCGGCCCAGGTGCTGGTGACCCACCACGTCGAGGAGATCCCGCCGGGCTACACGCACGCGCTGCTGCTCCGCGACGGTCGGGTCGTGGCCGCGGGGCCGGCGGACGACGTGCTGACCGAGGGCGCGCTGTCGGAGACCTTCGGGCTGCCGCTCGCCCTGTCACGCACCGCCGGCCGGTTCACCGCCCGCCGCGTGGCTTAACGCGGCTGGCTAGGGTCTCGGGGACGATGTCGTCCGCACTTCCGGGAGGCCCTGTGCCCGAGTCCGAGTTCGTGACCCTGCAGGTCGAGGGCGGGGTGGGTACGATCCGCCTCGACCGGCCGAAGATGAATGCGATCGACGACCAGCTGCACAGGGAGATCCGGAAGGCGGCGCTCGAGGCCGGCAAGGACCCCGACGTGCGGGCCGTGGTGCTCTACGGCGGCGAGCGGGTCTTCGCCGCGGGGGCCGACATCAAGGCGATGGCCGGGCTGGACGGCGCCGGGATGACGGCCTGGGGCCGGGAGCTGACGACGTCGTTCACCGAGGTCGCGCGGATCCCGAAGCCGGTCATCGCCGCCATCACCGGTTACGCGCTCGGCGGCGGCTTCGAGCTGGCGCTGACCGCCGACTTCCGGGTGGTCGGCGCCGGGGCGAAGATCGGCCAGCCGGAGATCCTGCTCGGGGTCATCCCCGGCGCCGGTGGCACGCAGCGCCTGGCCCGCCTGGTCGGGCCGGCGAAGGCGAAGGACATCGTCTTCACCGGCCGGCACCTGGGCGCCGACGAGGCGCTGGCGATCGGGGCCGTCGACGCCGTCGTGCCGGACGCCGAGGTGTACTCCACCGCTCTGGCCATGGCACGCAAGTTCGCTGCCGGGCCGCCGCTGGCCCTCGCGGCCGCCAAGCGGGCGATCGACGAGGGACTCGACGGACCGCTCGAGCGCGGCCTGGCCCTGGAGACCGAGCTGTTCGCCGGCCTGTTCGACACCGAGGACCAGAAAACCGGAATGCGCTCGTTCCTCGAGAGCGGCCCCGGGAAGGCGACCTTCCAGGGCCGCTGAGCGGACCGTCCGGTCCGTCCGGGGGCCGTTCGCCGAATCGACGCCGTACGTTCGCGTGCCGACACTCCCCAGAAGGGGCCGCCCTCGGTCACAATCCGGGAGCCCCGCCGACCGTGACCGACCGGTCGCGGGCCCGGCGGGGCACCACGACCTGGAGGGAACACACGTGCGACGACGCACCCTGACGACCGCGGTAGCGGTTCTCACGGCGGGACTCACCCTGACCGCGTGCGGCTCGGGCAGCAGCGGTTCCGGTACCGGCGGCAACTCCGTCGCGACCGCGAACTCCGCCGCTGCCGCGGGCGGCATGGAGGCGCTGATCAAGGTGGCGAAGTCGGAGGGGACGCTGAACGTGATCGCGTTGCCGCCCGACTGGGCCAACTACGGCAACATTCTCTCCGCCTTCACCAAGAAGTACGGGATCAAGATCAACAGCGTGAACCCCGACGGGTCGAGCCAGGACGAGCTCAACGCCGTCACCAGCCAGAAGGGCCAGGGCCGCGCACCCGACGTCCTCGATGTCGGCACGAGCTTCGCCAACCAGGCCGCGGCGCAGAATCTCCTCGCGCCGTACCAGGTGAGCACCTGGGGTGACATCCCGAGCGACCAGAAGGACCCGCAGGCGCGCTGGTTCAACGACTACGGCGGCTACGTCTCGATCGGGTGCAACGTCAGCAAGGTGAACCCCTGCCCGACGTCCTTCGCCGACCTGCTCAAGCCGCAGTACAAGGGCCAGGTGGCACTCAACGGCAACCCGACGCAGGCCGCCGCGGCCTTCGGGGGCGTGTGGGCGGCCGCGCTGGCCAACGGCGGCAGCCTGAGCGACGTCGGCCCCGGCGTGGACTTCTTCGTCAAGGTCAAGAAGGCCGGCAACTTCAACCCGGTCGAGATCACGCCGGCGACGGTGCAGAGCGGCGAGACGCCGATCTCCATCGACTGGGACTACCTCAATGTGGGCAACGCCGCGAAGCTCAAGGCCGCGGGGGTCAACTGGGAGGTCCACGTGCCGACCGACGGGCTGTTCGGCGGCTACTACAGCCAGGCCATCAGCAAGTTCGCGCCGCACCCGGCGGCCGCCCGGCTGTGGGAGGAGTTCCTCTACAGCGACGAGGGCCAGAACCTCTGGCTGCAGGGCGGCGCACGGCCCGTGCGGCTGCCGGCGATGCAGAAGGCCGGCACGGCCGACCAGACGGCGCTCGCGGCGCTCCCGCCGGTGTCCGGCGCCGCCAAGTTCCCGAGCCAGCAGCAGGCGACGGCCGCGCAGCAGGTGGTCGCCAAGCGGTGGACCCAGGAGATGTCGGGCTGAGCACCACCCTGCGGGCGAACGCGCCCGACCCCGCACATCAGGACCCGGCCCGCGGCGGCGACCCCGCCGCCGCGGGCCCGGGTCGTGCCGGGCCACGGACCGGGGCACGCGGCCGGCGGGGGGTGCCGGCCTGGCTCGGGCTCGTGCCGTTCTTCCTCTACATCACCCTCTTCCTCCTTCTGCCCATCGGGGCGGTCGCCGTCGAGGCGTTCCGCGGCACGGATCCGGTGACGTTCGCGACGACCTGGTCGACCAGCTCGATCGCGCAGGTCACCCAGGGTGCCTATCGCCGGGCCTACCTCGGCAGCCTGGAGCTGTCGCTCATCGCGGCCGTCGTCGCCGCGGTCCTGGGGATGGCGCTCGCCGTCGTCATCGTCAACGCCCGGCGCGGCAGGGCGCTGCGCCGGCTCGTCCTCACCGCCTCGGGGGTCCTGGCCAACTTCGGCGGAGTCCCGCTGGCCTTCGCCTTCCTCGCGACGATCGGCAACGCCGGTGTGGTCACCGCGCTCCTGCAGAACCGGTTCGGCCTCGGGCTGGGCGGGTTCTCGCTGTACTCGATGACCGGCCTCGGCCTGGTCTACCTGTACTTCCTCATCCCGCTCATGGTCCTGACCATCGTCCCGGCGCTCGAGGCGCTCCGGCCGCAGTGGCGCGAGGCGGCGGAGAACCTCGGGGCCACCGGCCGGCAGTACTGGCGCCACGTCGGGGGACCGGTCCTGCTGCCCCCGGTGCTCGGCGCCACGATGCTGCTCTTCGCCTCGTCCTTCGCCGCCTACGCCACCGCGAAGGCGCTCGTGGGCAGCAGCGTTCCGCTGGTCACGCTGCAGATCGCGAACGCGCTGTCGAGCAACGTCGTCGTGGGCTCCGAGAACCTGGGCAAGGCGCTCGCCCTGGGCATGGTGCTGCTCGTCGGCGTCGTCATGGTCTTCTACGCCTGGGTCCAGCGGCGCACCCAGCGGTGGCTGTCGTGACCGCCACCGGGCTCTCCGCCGCCGGCGTCGCGGGCGGCGGCGGGGTGGCCCCACCCGCACCGGTCCGGCGAGGGCGACGTCGCGCCGGGTGGTGGCGCTGGCCGGTGCTGCTCGTGCTGGGCGTCTACTTCATCGGGCCGATCGTCGCCTCGGTCTGGTTCACGGTCCGGCGGGTCGGCGGCGGGGTGACGGCGACGTACTACAGCGCCATCCCCGGAGCGGACGGCTTCGCCGACGCGTTCCTGCGCTCGCTCCTGCTCGCCGTGCTGACCGTCGTCCTTGTCCTCCTCCTCATGATCCCCACCGTCGTCCTGGTCGAGCTCCGGCTGCCGCGGCTGCGGCCGACCGTGGAGATCCTCACCCTGCTGCCCCTCGTGCTTCCCCCGATCGCACTGGTCGTGGGCGTGCGGAGCGTGCTGTCGTGGGCACCTGACTACTTCTACGGAACACCCCTGGCGTCGGCGTTCTACGCGCTGCAGCAGCCGTCGCTGCCCTGGATCCTCGTGCTGGTCTACGGCGTGCTGGCGCTGCCGTTCGCCTACCGCGCACTCGACGCCGGCGTGCGCGGGGTGGATCTGCGCACCCTCACCGAGGCCGCGCGCGGACTCGGCGCCTCGTGGCCCCGGGTGCTCGCCACCGTCGTGGTGCCGGTACTGCGCACGTCCGTGCTCAACGCCGCGTTCCTCACCGTGGCCCTCGTGATGGGAGAGTTCACCGTCGCCAACATCCTGGGCTTCACCACGTTCCCGACCTGGATCGTGCAGACCGGCGGCGAGCATCCCCAGCTGTCGGTCTCGGTGTCGATCCTCTCGCTCGCGATCACCTGGGCGTTGCTGCTCCTGATCTCCGCGCTGGACCGACGGCGCCCGACCGAGGAGGCCACATGACCGCCGCGCCCGCCCCCGTCCACGTGCTCGCCGCCGCCGCACCCGCCGACCTGCGGGACCGGCCGGGCGTCGATGTGCGGCTGCAGGGGCTCACCCGCCGGTACGGCTCACTGCTCGCCCTCGACGGGCTCGACCTCGACATCACCGGCGGTGAGTTCCTCGCGCTGCTCGGCCCGTCGGGCTGCGGGAAGACGACGGCGCTGCGGGCCATCGCCGGCTTCGACCGCCCGGACGGCGGCCGGGTGCTCGTCGACGGCCGCGACATCACCGACGTCCCCGCCAGCAAGCGGGACATGGGCATGGTCTTTCAGGCCTACAGCCTGTTCCCGAACTTGAACGTGGCCGAGAACGTCGCGTTCGGCCTGCGGGTACGCCACCGCGGGAAGGCCGAGCGCGCCCGTCGTGCCGGCGAACTGCTCGAGCTCGTCGGCCTGGCCGACCGTGCCGACCGCTATCCGCACCAGCTCTCCGGCGGGCAGCAACAGCGGGTGGCGCTGGCCCGCGCCCTCGCCGTCGCCCCGCAGGTCCTGCTCCTCGACGAGCCGCTCTCCGCGCTCGACGCCCAGGTCCGCGTCCAGCTGCGGGAGGAGATCCGCCGGATCCAGCTGGAACTGGGCATCACCACCGTGTTCGTCACCCACGACCAGGCCGAGGCGCTCTCGGTGGCCGACCGGGTGGGCGTGCTGCGCTCCGGCCGGCTGGAGCAGGTGGCCAGCCCGAGCGACCTGTACGAGCGACCGGCGACGGTCTTCGTCGCGCAGTTCGTCGGCACGATGAACCGGCTCCCCGCCCGTGTCGTCGACGGCGGGGCGGAGGTCCTCGGCGTGCGGCGGCCGGTCGCCGGCGACGTGCCCTCCGGCGGCCCCGTCCTCGCGCTGGTCCGGCCGGAGGCCCTGTCGGTGACCGCCGACGCGGCCGGCCCGGGGCGGATCGTGACCCGGACCTTCTCGGGCGCCGTGAGCCGGCTGGCGGTGGCGCTTCCCGGCGGCGTGGAGGTGCAGGTCGACGTCGCCAGCGCCGACAGCCAGGACCTCACGCCGGGGACGGCGGTGACGGTGGGCCTCGCCGAGCGACCGGTCCTGCTGGCCCCGCCCGAGCCGGCGTGACGGAGCCCGCGGACATCGACCGCTCGGATCCGGCCGGCCGCGCCTGGGTCGACCGTGCGGTCGCCGTGGTGGAGGCCGACGCCCGGCGCAGCGCCGACACCCACCTGCTCGTCTACCCGATCCCTCCCGAGTGGGGCATCGACCTCTACCTCAAGGACGAGTCCACCCATCCGACCGGAAGCCTCAAGCACCGGTTGGCCCGCTCGCTGTTCCTCTACGGGCTCTGCTCGGGGCAGATCACCGAGGGCAGCACGGTGGTCGAGGCGTCCAGCGGGTCGACGGCGGTCAGCGAGGCCTACTTCGCCCGGATGCTCGGCCTGCCCTTCGTCGCGGTCATGCCCGCCGCGACCAGCCCCGAGAAGGTCGCGCTCATCGAGTTCCACGGCGGCCGGTGCCACCTCGTGGCCGATCCGGGGACCGTCTACGACGAGGCCCGGCGGATCGCGGCGGAGACCGGCGGGCACTACCTGGACCAGTTCACCAACGCCGAGCGGGCGACCGACTGGCGCGGGAACAACAACATCGCGGAGTCGGTCTTCGACCAGATGGCCCGGGAGCGGCATCCGGTGCCGGAATGGGTGGTCGTCGGGGCGGGCACCGGCGGCACCAGCGCCACCATCGGGCGCTACCTGCGCTACCGGCGGCTGCCCACGCGGCTGGCCGTCGTCGACCCCGAGGGCTCGTCGTTCTTCCCCGGCTGGCGCGACGGCGAGCCCGCCACGGC
The DNA here is from genome assembly GCA_025465155.1 of Frankiales bacterium. Lineage (GTDB taxonomy): Bacteria > Actinomycetota > Actinomycetes > Mycobacteriales > Geodermatophilaceae > Geodermatophilus. The sequence continues at coordinate 2,039 of JAODNJ010000211.1, read as the reverse complement.
CACCGGCCGGGCCTCGCGGATCGAGGGGATCGGCCGCCCGCGCGTGGAGCCCTCGTTCGTTCCGACGATCGTCGACCGGATGATCTGCGTCCCCGACGCGGCGTCCCTGGCCGCCATGCGCCACCTGGAGCGGGTCACCGGCCGGCGGGCCGGCGGCTCCACCGGCACCAACCTGTGGGGTGCCCTCACCCTGGTCGGCGAGATGCTGGCGGCCGGCCGCGCGGGCAGCGTCGTGACCCTGCTCTGCGACGGCGGTGAGCGGTACGCCCACACCTACTACGACGACCGGTGGGTGGCGGCCCAGGGACTCGACCTCGCCCCGCACACGGCCACCCTGGACAGCTTCCTGCGGTCGGGGGAGTGGCGCCGCACACCCTGACGCGGTCGCGTCGCGCTGATCGCGACACGTGCGGCGAGGCTGCGTGACGGGGGTCACCGGACTCGCGGCGCGGCTCCGCGTTACCGGGCAGTAACCTCCATGATCGGAGCCAGGCGGGCCAGGGTGCCCGCGTCCATGGAGCATCCCGGAGGTTGGTCTGGCGATGAACATCGTCGTTCTGGTCAAGCAGGTCCCCGACTCGGGTGGTTCGCGCAGCCTCGACCCGGCGGACAACACCGTCGCCCGGTCCGGCGCCGACAACGTCATCAACGAGATGGACGAGTACGCCATCGAAGAGGCCCTGACGGTCAAGGAAGCGCAGGGCGGCGAGGTGACCGTGCTCAGCGTCGGCCCGGACTCGGCCACCGACGCGATCCGCAAGGCGCTGTCCATGGGCGCCGACAAGGCCGTCCACGTCGTCGACGATGCCATCCACGGCTCGGACGCGCTGCAGACCAGCGCCGTGCTGGCCGCGGCGCTGCAGCGGCTGGAGTACGACCTCATCCTCTGCGGTGCCGAGGCCACCGACAGCCAGATGAGCGTGATGCCGGCGCTGCTGTCGGAGCGTCTCGGCATCCCGCAGCTGTCCGGCGCCCGCAAGCTCACGGTCGAGGGCGGGACGGCGAAGGTCGAGCGGCAGACCGACGGCGGCTACTGGGCCCTGGAGGCGTCGCTCCCGGCCATCGTGTCGACCTGGGACACGATCAACGAGCCGCGCTACCCCTCGTTCAAGGGGATCATGGCCGCGAAGAAGAAGCCCGTCGAGACCTTGTCGCTGGCCGACCTCGGCGTCGACCCCTCCACCGTCGGCCTGGCCGGCGCCACCAGCCAGGTGGTCGACTTCGCCGGCCGCCCGGCCAAGGGTGAGGGCGTCAAGGTGACCGACGAGGGCGACGGCGCCGAGAAGTTCGTCGGCTTCCTGGCCGAGCAGAAGTTCGTCTGAGCCCGCCCACCCATCGCTTTCTCGACGAAGAGGAGTAGTCGAACCCATGGCAGAGGTACTGGTCCTGGTCGAGCTCAACCCGGCCGGTGGCGGCGTCCGCAAGACCACCCTGGAGTCCCTCACCGCGGCGCGTGTGCTCGGTGAGCCGTCGGCCGTCGTCGTCGGTGCGCCCGGTACGGCCGCCTCGGTGAAGGACGCGCTGGCCGAGTACGGCGCGGCGACGATCTACGTCGCCGAGTCCCCGGAGATCGACGAGTACCTCGTCGCTCCGAAGGCCGAGGTGCTGGCGCAGCTGGTCGCCGAGAGGTCGCCGGCCGCGGTGGTCGTCCCCGGATCCCCGGAGGGCAAGGAGATCGCCGCCCGCGTGGCCGTCAAGACCGGCAGCGGCTTCCTGACCAACGTCACGGAGGTCGCCGCCGACGGCACGGCCACCCAGCCGGCCTTCGCCGGGCAGACCATCGTCCACTCGAAGGTCACCACCGGCACCCCGATCTACGCGCTGCGCGGCAACTCGGTGACCCCCGAGCCGGCTCCGGCCGCAGGAGCGGAGGAGCAGGTCGGCGTGAGCCTCTCCGACGCCGCCAAGGCCACCCGCGTGGTCGACCGCGTGGTCGAGCAGAAGAGCAGCCGCCCCGAGCTGACCGAGGCCGAGATCGTCGTCTCCGGCGGTCGCGGCGTGGCCAGCGCGGAGAACTTCGCCATCATCGAGGCGCTCGC
>JAODNJ010000188.1 GCA_025465155.1 Frankiales bacterium | reverse complement strand
AGCACGTCCGCAACGGCTACATCAAGCCCAGCGAGCTGGTCACCCACAGGATCCCGCTGGAGCACATCAGCGAGGGCTACCACATCTTCTCGTCCAAGCTCGACGGCTGCATCAAGCCCGTCGTCCTACCGACCGCGGCCTGAGGAGGACCCGGCATGACCAGCAACCACGGCGGCGACAGCGGCCGAAACAACGGCAGGACGCAGGGCAAGGACCAGCGCAACAACTGGACGAACCTGCCGAAGGATCAGGGCCGGCTGTTCGACCCCACGAAGATGACCTACACCTCGGCGAAGCCGCCGCTGCCCGAGCCGATCGAGCAGCTCAGGGCCCGGATCCCCGGCTGGGGTGCCGACCTGGACCCGGCGGACCGGCCCAGCAACCCGAAACTGCAGTACCAGGAGGACCTCACCGGCGCGCACTGGGAGTTTCCGGAACGGCAGCCGGAGAAGTACCCGCGGGAGCGCTCCATCGAGCACGGCACCCTCACCCCGGTCTTCGGTACCGCCCAGCCGCCCAAGTGGCTGTCCGGCGCGATCCGTCGGTTCTCCTACGCCCGATACAGCGAGGGCCGCGCGGCGCACTGGCTGCTGTTGATGCTGGCCGACCGCGTCGACGCCGTGGAGAACCACGCGGTGTCGTTCCTGACGATGCGCCCCGACAACCCCATCACCGAGACCGGTGTGCTCAGCGAGTTCAGGCACCACCCGGTGCGCTCGCGGCTCGGCGAGCACCGCACCGACATCAAGCACCAGCCGCTCGACCCGATCATCGTGGCCGGGCCGTGGGTCGCCGCGGCCGGTGCCGCGGTGGCCGGCGCCCGGAAGCTGGTGGGCGCCCTGCGCTGACCCGCCCCGCGGCGGTCCAGCTGCCGAGCACCCGGGGTCAGGAGAGCTCGCCGGCGATCGCCCTGGCCGCCGCCCGGGCGTCCAGGCCGATCTGCAGCAACAGGCCCTTGAGCGGATTGGCCAGGCCCACGAAACGCAGCCCCGGAGCGCCGGCCACGGTGTGCCGGCCATGTGCCAGCGGCCGGCCCCGGTCGTCCAGCACACCGAGATGGCCGACGACCGGTGCGAGGCCGGACGTGTACCCGGTCGCCGCGACGACGACGTCAGGGGTGAGGCGCGTGCCGTCGCCCAGCACGGCGGCGCCCTCCTCGAACCGGTCGAGGGCCGCCACCGGCGTGACCCGCCCGGCCCGGAGCTCGCGGACCAGACCGACGTCGATGGTCGGTGTCACCCCGGTCGCGCGGGCCTGGGCGACGACACCGGCCGGCGCGGCAGGCAGCCCGTAGCTGGTGAGGTCGCCGATGAAGCGCCGCTGCAGGAACCGGTTGAGCGGGTCGGCCAGCCAGGCCGGGGAGACGTCGAGCGTGATGCCCAGCAGGGTGGTCGGCACCGGGCCCACCTGCCGCGGGATCACGTTGGGCGGCGTGCGGACGGCGAGCCGGACCCGCGCGGCGCCCCCTTCGGCGAGGTCGGCGGCGATCTCGGCGCCGGTGTTGCCGGCCCCGACCACGAGCACGTCCCGACCGCGGAAGGGCGCGGGGTTGCGGTAGGCCGACGAGTGCAGCACCTCGCCGCCGAAGGACTCCTGGCCGGGCCACGACGGCAGCTTCGGGACCCCGTTCCAGCCGCCGGCGAGGACGATCTGGCGCGCCTGCAGCGGACCAGCATCGGTCTCGGCCTTCCAGAGGTCGCCGTCCCGCTCGAGGCGGCGCACCTCCGTCCCGAACCGCGGCCGGATGCCGTGGTGCCGGGCGTACTCGCCGAGGTAGGCGACGACGTCGTCGCGGGAGACCCACCGGCCGTAGCGGCGCGGCACGCGCAGGCCGGGCAGGGCGGACTGGATCCGGGGCGTGTGCAGGTGGAGCCGGTCGTAGCGCGCACGCCACGAGTCCCCGACGGCCGCCCCGCGGTCGACGACCAGTACGTCCACGCCCCGCCGGCGCAGGCACGCGGCCGTGGCCAGACCCGCCGGACCGGCACCGACCACGAGCACATCCGCATCCATGGCGCCTCCCGGCGCGCAGAGTAGCGACCGGGAGGGCGGGGCGTACAGCGACGGCCCGGCCGGGCGACCCGGTGGGGGGCGGGGAGGATGCCGGGGTGCCGAGGCTGCTCGTCGTCCATCACACGCCGTCGCCCAACCTGCAGGCGATCCTCGAGGCGGTCCGCGAGGGTGTCGCGCTGGTCGAGGAGGTCGAGCCGACCGTCCGGCCGGCGCTGTCGGCCGGCGCCGCGGACGTGCTCGCCGCCGACGGTGTGCTCCTCGGGACACCGGCCAACATCGGCTACATGTCCGGGGCGCTCAAGCACTTCTTCGACACCGTCTACTACCCCTGCCTGGATGCGACCGTCGGGCTGCCCTTCGGGGTCTACGTGCACGGCGGCGACGACACCGCGGGCGCCCTGTCGGGGATCGGGAAGATCACCGGCGCCCTGCGCTGGAAGCAGGTCGCCGCGCCGCTGAGCCTCACCGGGCCGCCGGGTCCCGCCGAGCTGGAGGCGTGCCGGGAGCTGGGCGCGACCGTGGCGGTCAGCCTCTAGCCCGGCCGTCGGCGGATCAGGCCCGCGGCGGACGGAGCCGGGCGGCGAATCCGCGGACCAGCGCCCTGCCGACGGCCACGGAGGTCGACGTCCGTCCCGACCTCTCCGGGGCGAGCGAGCCGCCCAGCCAGCGCTCGCGGGTCTCGGCGCGGCGCAGCTTGCCGGAGGAGGTCTTCGGGATGGTGCCGCGCGGTACGCAGGTCACCTCGGAGACGACGACGCCCAGCTCGTCGCGCACCCGCTCCCTGACCGCGCCGGGGATCGCCGAGCCGTCCGCGGCGACCGTCTCCACCACCACGACCGCGCGCTCGCCACCGGCAGACGGAACCGAGAAGGCCACCACGGCGCCGCGTCGGACCCCCGGGACCTCGCCCGCGACCCACTCGAGCTGCTGCGGATGGACGTTGCGACCGGCGAGGATCAGCAGGTCCTTGATCCGGCCGGTGACGTGCAGCTCGCCGTCGAGCACGACGCCGAGGTCGCCGGTGGCCAGCTCGCCGCCCACCCCCGCGGCGCGGGTACCCCCCGCCGCGGGGGTGACCGACGGTCCACGGACGCAGATCTCGCCTTCCTCGCCGTCGGGCAGCGGCCGTCCCGCCGGGTCCCGCACGACCAGGCCGACCCCGGGGAGCGGCACACCGCACGACGTCACCTCGGCGTCCTGCCACGGGGAGGTGCGCAGCTTGGTGCCCAGCGGCTTCATGGTGACCGCGAGCGTCGCTTCGGCCAGCCCGTACGCGGGGAGCACGGCGGTCTCGGACAGTCCGCATCGGGCGGAGAACAGCTCGGTGAACCGGCGCAGCACGTCGGGCGGGATCGGCTCCGCACCGCAGCCGGCCACCTCGAGCGACGAGAGGTCCCAGGCCGCGAGGTCCTCCTCGGACGCGCGGCGGGTGGCGAGGGCGTAGGCGAAGGCGGGCGCGAAGGTGATCGTCGCGCGGTACCTGTGCACGGCGTCCAGCCAGCAGCGGGGCCGCCGGAGGAAGGCCATGGTGGGCAACAGGACGACGCCGAGGCCCTGCAGCAAGGGGGTGAGCACGAACCCGATCAGGCCCATGTCGTGGTAGAGCGGCAGCCAGCTGACGCCGACCGTGGTCCCGGGGCCACCCCCGATGCCGGCGAGGATGGCCCCCGAGTTCGCCGCGAGGCACCGGTGCGTCACCGGGACGCCGGTGGGGCGTCCGGTCGACCCCGAGGTGAACTGCAGGAACGCGACGTCGTCGGCCCGCAGCTCCGGCCATGCCACGGGATCGGCGCGGGGGCCCCCACCCGCGCGGACGTCGTCGCTGCCGACGACCTGGCGGAGGCCGCGCACGTCGGCGGTCAGCCGGCGCAGCAGCGGCCGGAGCCGGGGGGTGACGACGAGGGCGCGGACGCCGGCCGCACTGGCGATCACCGCGGTCTGCCGCAGGTGGGCGTCGAACTGGGCCAGGCTGCGCGGCGGATAGAGCGGCACCGGCACCACCCCGAGCCGGACCGCCGCCAGGAAGACGACGACGAATTCCTCGGGATCCACCAGCATCAGCCCCACCCGGTCACCGCGGGCCAGGCCGAGCGCGGCGAGGCCGGCCGCGGCCGTCGTGGTGCTGTCCCGCAGCTCCGGGAAGGGGAGAGCGGTGACGGTCCCGGCTCCGTCGTCGAACCGGAAGCCGTTCCGCGGCCAGCGCTCCGCCGCGGCCACCACCGGATCGGCGACTGTCCCAGGCCCCACGCCGTCCCCTGTTCCCGAGGTGATCCGCCCCCGGCCGGTCGCGGATGGCATCCGCGCCGTCCCGGCTGAACCCCCGGGACGATAGGCGCTTGCGGCCCGCAGGCCCATTCCGTCCGAATGGTCCGGGTCGGTCGGCGGACCTAACGTCTCGGTATGACCGAGCCATTGGTCCGCATCGCGGGCGTGAACAAGAGCTTCGGTTCCTTCCAGGCGCTGCACGACATCGATCTCGACGTCGCCCGGGGCGAGGTGGTCGTGATCGTCGGCGCCTCGGGCTCGGGCAAGTCGACGCTCTGCAGGTGCATCAACCGGCTCGAGACCATCGATTCCGGCACCATCACCATCGACGGCAAGCCGCTGCCCGAGGAGGGCCGCGCGCTCGCCCGGCTGCGCGCCGACGTCGGCATGGTCTTCCAGTCGTTCAACCTCTTCGGCCACAAGACGGCCCTGGAGAACGTGATGCTGGGGCCGGTGAAGGTCCGCGGCGTGCGGGCCGCCGAGGCGCGGGAGCAGGCCCGGGCGCTGCTCCGCCGGGTCGGCGTCGACGACAAGGAGAACAACCGGCCCTCGGAGTTGTCCGGAGGCCAGCAGCAGCGCGTCGCGATCGCGCGGGCGCTGGCCATGCAGCCCAAGGTCATGCTCTTCGACGAGCCGACGTCGGCCCTGGACCCCGAGATGATCAAGGAGGTCCTCGACGTGATGGTCGGGCTGGCCGGCGAGGGCATGACCATGGTCGTCGTCACCCACGAGATGGGCTTCGCCCGCCAGGCAGGAGACCGCGTGGTCTACATGGACGCCGGCCGGGTCGTCGAGATCGACACGCCCGACCGCTTCTTCACCGATGCCCGGTCCGACCGGGCCAGGGACTTCCTCTCGAAGATCCTCGCGCACTGAACCCCGTCGGCCGCACGTCCGCGGTCCCGCCCAGAGAAAGGCAGCCTCCATGAGCTCGACAGTCCTGCGCCGCGGCGGGCCGGCGGTGGCCGCGGCCGCCCTGGTCTCGGTGGCTCTCGCCGCCTGCGGCAGCTCGGGTTCCACGCCGCAGCCGCCGGGGGCCGGCGCCGGGAGCGGGGGCAGCTCCTACGACTCGATCATCACGGGCGGACCCAAGGCCGACGCGTCGGCCATCTCGGCCAGCAGCTGGGCCCAGGCGGTGCAGAAGCAGGGGTACCTGCGCCGGGGCGGGACCGATACCGGGCCGCTGTTCTCGCTCAAGGACCCCGCGACCGGCCGGGTCACCGGTTTCGACGCCGGCCTGTCCCAGATGCTGGCGCACTACATCACCGGCAGGACCGACGTCCCCAACCTGGAAAAGCTGACGATCACCACGGTGGACACCCGCGAGACGCTGCTGCAGAACGGCACGGTCGACGCCGTGTTCGCCACCTACACGATCACTCCCGCACGGGCGCAGAAGGTCGACTTCGCCGGCCCGTACTACGAGTCCGGCGACGCCATCATGGTCAAGAAGGACAACAGCACCATCACCAGCGTCGACGACCTGCACGGCAAGAAGGTGGCCACGGAGAGCAACTCGACCGCTGCCCTCGCGCTCAAGCAGAAGGTTCCGGACGCCCAGGTCACCCTCTTCCAGACCGACGAGGAGTGCCAGGCGGCGGTACAGCAGGGCCGGGTCGACGCCTACGTCCTCGACCAGGGCATCCTGGTCAGTGACGCCAGCACCAACAAGCAGGTCAAGGTGGTCGGCCAGCCGTTCACCCAGGAGCCCTACGGCATCGGGCTGCCGAAGGATCAGGGCGGCGCCAAGCAGTTCGTGAACGACTTCCTGAAGAAGATCTACTCCGACGGCTCGTGGGCCAAGCTGTGGAAGGCGACCATCGGCACGATCGTGAGCGGCAATCCGCCCACGCCGCCGACCATCGGCTCCGCGCCCGGCTCCTGAACCCATCGGCGATGGACGTCGTCACCGGCCACGTCGGCTACATCCTCGGCGGGTTCCTCGTCACCGTCGAGCTCACCCTGCTCGGCTACGTCGGCGCGCTCCTCCTCGGCACCGTGCTCGCCGTCTTCCGGGTCGGCCCGATCACGCCGCTGCGGATCGTGGGGGCCGCCTACGTCGAGTTCTTCCGGAACATCCCGCTGCTGACCTTCCTCATCCTGTTCGTTTTCGGGCTTCCCGACGTCGGGCTGACCTTCTCGCTGTTCCTCTCGTCTGCCGTCTGCCTGGCCATGACCGGGGCCGCCTATGTCTGCGAGTCGGTCCGCTCCGGCATCAACGCCGTGCCGGTCGGCCAGGCGGAGGCCGCGCGGGCCATCGGGCTGTCCTTCTCGAAGGTGCTCCGGCTGGTCGTCCTCCCTCAGGCGTTCCGGACGATGGTGCCGCCGCTGGTCAACGTGTTCATCGGCATGGCCCTGGGCTCGTCGATCGCCGCCGCGGTGGGGGTTGCGGAGCTGACCAACCGGACGCAGCAGCTCAACCTCGAGTACGCCCAGGCGGTGGTGACCTTCCTGGTCGCCGGCGCCTTCTACGTGGCCATGGCCTTCCTCGGGGCCGGCGGTGGCCGGTGGCTCGAGCGGCGGCTGGGAGCCCGCCGGTGAGCGCCGACCGCGTCCTGTTCGACGCGCCGGGGCCGGTCGGGCGACGCCGCATCCGGATCGCGACGGCGGCGACCGTGCTCGTCATCGCCGCGGTGATCGCCCTTGCGGTCAAGCAGTTCGGCGACAACGGCCAGCTGGCCGCCGAGCGCTGGACGCCGTTCGGCCAGCTCTCCTACCTCCGGTTCCTGTGGGACGGACTGAAGGGCACCCTGCTCGCCGCCGGGGTCGCCGCGCTGATCAGCTTCCCGGCAGGCGCCGTGTTCGGCCTGATGCGCATCTCCGTGCGGCGGCCGGTGCGATGGCTCGCCGGCGTCTACGTCGAGCTGTTCCGCGCCGTCCCGCTGCTGCTGCTCATCTACGCGTTCCTGCTGGGGCTGCCCCGGTTGGGCGTCAACCTGCCGATCTTCTGGAAGCTCGTCGTCCCCATCGTCCTGGTCAACACGGCCGTGCTCGCCGAGCTCGTCCGTGCCGGCATCGGCGCTGTGGACCGCGGCCAGTTCGAGGCGGGCGAGGCCGTCGGGCTGCGGCGTGGGCAGGTGTTACGGCTCGTCGTCCTGCCCCAGGCGCTTCGGCTGATCGTGCCCACCCTGGTCACGCAGCTGACCACGCTGCTCAAGGACACCACGCTCGGCTACGTGGTCAGCTATCCCGAGCTGATGAAGCAGGGCAACAACTTGACCGTCTACACGCACCTGCTCATCCAGACGTACCTGATCGTCGCCGTGGTGTACGTGGTCATCAACCTTCTGCTGTCCCAGCTGGCGCACGCCCTGGACCGCAGGCTCGCCCGGCGGCGGGTCGTGGACGCCGGGGGCGCCGCCGGAGGTGGCGGGGCACCCCACGTCGCCCACGAGACAGAGCCCGCGGGGGACCGGATCGCGCCGATGGGTCAGCTCTTCTGACACGGCCGGCCAAGCCACTGCGCGACGTCATCGCGCCGGATCTCGACGTGCTCTTCTGCGGCATCAACCCCTCGATGCTCTCCGCCGCTCGGGGGCACCATTTCGCCCGTCCGGGGAACCGCTTCTGGCCGGCCCTGCACCTGGCCGGGCTGACCCCACGGCGGCTGTCCCCGGACGAGGACGGCGAGCTGCCGGCCTTCGGACTCGGGGTGACGAACCTGGTCGACCGGCCGACGCGGACGGCTGCGGAACTGGCTGCCGAGGAGCTGCGCGACGGCGCCGAGGCAGTGGCCGGGCTGGTCATGCGGTACCGGCCGCGGGTGCTCGCCGTCCTGGGGGTCACCGCCTGGCGGGTGGCGTCCCGGCGACCGGGCGCCGCGATCGGCCGGCAACCGGAGCGGGTCGGAGGGGCGGAGACGTGGGTGGTGCCGAACCCGAGCGGGCTCAACGCCCACCACCAGCTGTCGGATCTGGCCCGGATCTATGCGCGACTGCGCCGATGACATCGCGACCGTGCCGGTCGGCTCCATCGCCTCCCTCGCGGTCAGCCGCCCGACGCGGGCGCCGGCCGAGGGCCGGGCCGAGCCGGCTCGCGATGTCGGTGAGGATCTGCACGTAGTCGTCGTGCTCGAAGCTGAACGGAAGGGCGAACGCGACCTCGCGGACCTCGCGGAAGCCGGCGTGCGCGTACAGGGCCTCGGCGATCTGCTCGGAGGTACCGATCAGGTCGGGGGCGAACACCATGCGGGCAGGCCCCTGAGGCGACGTCGTCCGCGGTGTCCGGGCCGCCACGTACGCGGCGTACCTGGCCCGCTGCTCCTCCGACGCGCTGTCGGTCGGGATGACGACGAGCCCCTGCGAGACGCGGGCGGCCGCACCGTCGGGGTGGTGTGCCCGGAAGGTGCGGATCTGCC
>JAODNJ010000142.1 GCA_025465155.1 Frankiales bacterium | reverse complement strand
CCAGCTGCTCGATCTTGTCCAGCGCCTGGTCGCTGCGCTGCTCCCCCTTCTCGCTGTCGAGGAACTGCTCGGCCTTCTTCGTCAGGTCTCCGAAATCCACCGTCGGGAGTTACCCGCGAGCCCGGGGAGGGAACCCGCCCGGCTCAGATACCGCCGCCGTGGCGGCCCTCGCCGGCCGCGAACCGCGCGGCCCCGGGGAGAGCGTCCACAGCGAGCGAGGTGAGCCCGTGGCGGAACTCGTTCGCCATGGCGGCCGACTCGTCCATCCCGTCCTGCTCCAGCAGCGACGCCCGGTCCTCGCGGAGACAGGTCTGCGGGAAGGCCGCGAGCCGTGCGGCCAGCTGCTGCGCGACGGCCAGCTCCTCCCCGGGCGGGACGACGTAGTTGGCCAGGCCGATCCGCAGGGCCTCGGCGGCGTCGACCGACCGGCCGGTGAGCACCAGATCCATCGCCCGGCTCGCGCCGATCAGCCTCGGCAGCCGCACCGTCCCACCGTCGATCAGCGGCACGCCCCACCGGCGGCAGTAGACGCCGAACACCGCCGTCTCGTCGGCCACCCGGAGGTCGCACCACAGCGCGAGCTCCAGCCCGCCGGCGACGGCATGCCCGGCGATCGCTGCGATCACCGGCTTCGACAGCCGCAGCCGGGTCGGGCCCATCGGGCCGTCGCCGTCGGGTTCCGTGCGGTTGCCGGACGGCGTACCGACGGCACGCAGGTCGGCCCCGGCGCAGAAGGTGCCCCCCTCCCCGTGCAGGACGGCGACGGCGGCCTCGGGATCGGCGTCGAAGGCCCGGAAGGCGTCAGCCAGTGCCGCGGCGGTGGGCCCGTCGACGGCGTTGCGCGCGGACGGTCGGGACAGCCGGACCGTGGTGACCGGTCCCGTGCGCTCGACCGTGACCGCATCGGAGCCGGAGGGCTTGGCGTCCATCGCCGGCACGCTAGCGCCCCCGTGCCCGCCTGGCGTTCTGTCGGCCCTCACTGCCAGAGTCGGGGCGTGCGACAGGACCCGCCCGCCATCGGCAGCGAGCTCGAGCAGCTCAGCGCATTCCTCGACTACCAGCGCGAGACCGTGCTGGGGAAGGCCGAGGACCTCGACGCGGAGCAGTTCCGCCGCACCCTCCCGCCGTCCTCCCTGACCATCGGCGGCCTGCTCAACCACCTGGCGCTCGTCGAGGACTCATGGTTCCGGGAGCGCTTCTCCGGGCTCCCGGAGGGTGAGCTGTGGGCCGGCGTGGACTGGGAGAGCGACCCCGACTTCGAGTTCCGCACGGCTGCTGAGCTCGATCCGGACGTCCTCCGCCAGCGGTACCGGGACGCATGTGCGCGCAGCCGCGAGATCGTCGCGCAGGCCGAGGACCTCGACCAGGTGTCGGTCGGCGAGTGGCCGGACGGCACGCACTGGAACCTGCGCTGGGTGCTCATCCACATGATCGAGGAGACCGCCCGCCACGCCGGGCACGCCGACCTCCTGCGGGAGTCGATCGACGGCAGCGTCGGCGAATGACCGGGCCGGCGCGGGATGCTGGCCCCATGCCTGACGCTGTCGACCTGGCCGTGGTACTCGGCGCGATCCCGGAGCCGTGGTCGCCGCGCACCGTCGCGACCGTCAACGACTACGACGTCCGGGTCGTGCGGGCCCTCGGCGAGTTCACCCGGCACAGCCACCCGGAGACGGACGAGTTCTTCCTCGTCCTCTCGGGCCGGCTGACGATCCGGATGGACGACGGCGACGTGGAGCTCGGACCTGGCCAGTTCCATGTGGTTCCCCGGGGAACTCCGCACCAGCCGGTGTCCACGGACGGCGCCGAGATCCTGCTGCTGGAGCCGAGCGCCACGGTCAACACCGGCGACAGCCCCGGTGAGCTGACCGCCGAGCGCCGGGTGCGCTGACCCCGGTCTAGCCCAGGACGGTCTCCGGGCCGGTCAGCCGAGCGCCCGCCTCCATCCAGCGCAGCAGCGTGCGCGCCCCGAACCCGGTACCGCCCTTGACCAGCTCGCCCTCGTCGGATCCGGCACGGGCGGGACCGGCGATGTCGAGGTGCGCCCAGGGCAGGTCGCCTGCGAAGGGACGCAGGAACAGGGCGGCCGTGGTTCCTCCCGGGTTGCCCGGCGCGTTGTTCGCGTCCGCGACCGAGCTCTCCAGCAAGGAGCCGTACTGCTCGTCCAGCGGCATCTGCCACAGCGCCTCGCCGGTGTGCGCGCCGGCGGTGCGCAGCGCATCGGCCAGTCCGTCGGCGGTGGCGTAGAGGCCGGCGGTCCTCGTTCCGAGCGCGACCTTCATCGCGCCGGTCAGCGTGGCGACGTCGACCAGCACGGTCGCGCCGAGCTCCAGCCGGCCGAACGCCAGGCCGTCGGCGAGCACCATGCGGCCCTCGGCGTCGGTGTTGAGCACCTCGGTGGTGCGCCCTCCGACGTGCCGGACGACGTCGGAAGGGCGGTACGAGGAGCCGGACACGGCGTTCTCCGCGGCCGGGACGACGGCGGTCACCGCGATCGGCAGCCCGAGCCGCGCGGCGGCGTCCACGGCGGCCAGGACCGCGGCGCCGCCGGCCATGTCGGTCTTCATCTCGCGCATGCCCGCGTTGGGCTTGATCGAGATGCCGCCCGTGTCGAACGTGATGCCCTTGCCGACCAGCACGGGATGCCCCGGCCCCGCCGAGGGGGGCCGGTAGCCGGCGACGATCAGCCGCGGCGGCGTCGCGGACCCACCGCCGACCGCCAGGACGCCACCGAAGCCGCCGGCGCGCAACTCCTCGACGCCCAGCACGGTCACCGTGACCGAATTCAGCCCGGACAGCCGGTCGCGCACCTCCCCGGCCAGCCAGTCCGGGCTCTTGATGTTGCTGGGAGTGTTGACCAGATCGCGCGCCCAGGCGACGGCGTTCGCGGCGACCTCGCCGGCCCGGGCGGCGGCCGTGACGGCCGGATCCGCCGCGTCGGCGGCCACGACGGTGAGGCACTCCAGCCGGGGCGGGTGCGGCTTCGAGGTCTCGCGGAACCGGTAGCCGGCCAGCAGGGCGGCCTCGACGGCGGCGCGCACCTCGTCCGCGCCGGCCGGCGCGGCGGCCGTGTCCACCGGCAGGACGAGCCTGCGGGCGCCGAACTCGGCGAGCGTCTGGGCGCGCCGGGCCGCGACGGCGGCATAGCCGCGGACGTCGGGCACGGTGGCCTCGCCCAGACCGACGGCGACGACACTCCTCGGCCTACGCCCTGGGACGGGGAGGTCGGTCACCGAGCCGGGCTGCCCGGCGTTGCCGGTGTCGGCCAGCGCGCCGGCGAGCAGACCGGCATCGACAGGGGCAGTGCCGGAGGCCGGCGCGGTGAGCCAGGCGGGGAGGGCGCGGCCGGCACCGACGGGAACGGCGAGGACGTCGTCCCCGGTCAGGTCGGGCAGGGAGGCGATGACCTCGACCCGCGGCAAGGGTGCGGCCCCGGTCGCCGGCGTGCTGCCGGCGGCCGGGGCCGCGTCATCCTGCGCGGGGCTGCCGGAAGGCAGGCTCGCGGTGCTGGTCAGCTGGTCGCGCCCTTCAGGGCCTCGGACAGCGCGGCCGCCTCGTCGGGCGACAGCTCGACGACAAGGCGACCGCCACCCTCGAGTGGAACGCGCATGACCAGGCCGCGGCCCTCCTTGGTCACCTCGAGGGGACCTTCACCCGTGCGCGGCTTCATGGCCGCCATGCGTGCCTCCTTCGCCGGCCACCCGCTGCCGTGCGACTGCGGTGTGGCGTTCGTCGATCAGTTGAGCTCCACCACCCATGATCCCGTATCGCGGGCTCAGGACCAACATGAGGTGCTCAGCCGGCCGCGCGGAAACAGCTGGCCACGTGATCGTCGACCATCCCGGTGGCCTGCATCAGTGCGTAGGCCGTCGTGGGCCCGACGAACACGAAGCCGCGGCGCTTGAGTTCCTTGGTCATCGCCACGGACTCCGGGCTCGTCGCCGGCACGTCGGCGATCGTCGCCGGCCGCGCACGGAGCGCCGTGGGCGCGAACGACCACACCAACGCATCGAGCCCCTCGGGGACCTCGAGCGCGGCGCGGGCGTTGGCGATCGCGGCGGTCACCTTCGCCCGGTTGCGGACGATGCCGGCGTCGGCGAGCAGCCGCGCCTCGTCGTCCACCGTGAAGGCGGCGACGGCCTCGATCCGGAATCCGGCGAACGCGGCACGAAAGGCGGGGCGCTTGCGCAGGATCGTGATCCAGGAGAGCCCCGACTGGAACGCCTCGAGGCAGAGCCGCTCGAACATGGCGTGGTCGCCGTGCAGCGGCGTGCCCCACTCCTCGTCGTGGTAGGCGACGTACTCGGGCGTGCTCGTCGCCCACGCGCAGCGCGGCAGATCGGCGACGGGGGTGGGCGTGGCAGCGGTCACGGCGCACGAAGCTAGTCCCGGAGGGTGACAGTCCTCCCGCGGTCGAGTGGAGCGGGTCCTGGCGGGTACGGCGCAGAGTCATGGAATCGACCTCCGAGAGCACTGCGCGGGCGGTGGCCCGCGGCGATCTGCCCAGGGAGAGCCTTCCGCGCTCGATGGAGGGCCTGCTCCAGGTCGGCGTCTCCCTGGCCTCGGGCGCCGTCGTCGGCACCGTGGTGACGCTGCTCACGCCCGTCAGCCCGACCTACGGGGCCCTGCTGGGCTGGGACATCGGAGCCACGATCTACGTGGTGTGGGTCTGGTTGGCCAGTCACCGGCTGGACAGCGAACGGACCGCGGAAGCCTCGGTTCGCGAGGACCCCACCCGTCCTGTCACCACGCTCATCCTGCTCGTGGCGGCCGTCTTCAGCCTGGTGGCGGTGATCTACACCATCGCCGACGCCCACGGGATGTCCGGAGCCGCCAAGACGTTTCGGATCGTGCTCGGCATCGCGTCGATCACGTCGTCCTGGTTCCTGGTGCACACGCTGTTCACCACGTTGTACGCGCGGGAGTACTTCGTCGACGAGGACGGCGGGATCAACTTCAACATGGACGGCCCCCCGGTGTGGACCGACTTCGCCTACCTGTCGTTCACGATCGGGATGACGTTCCAGGTCTCCGACACCGACATCGAGACCTCGGCCCTCCGCCGGCTGATCCTGCGGCAGATGCTGATCTCGTACCTCTTCGGCGCGGTGATCATCGCCATCACGATCAACCTGGTGGCCAGCGCCACCCAGTGAGCGGTCAGGGCGCCGGGGCGATCACGACGTCGTCAGGCGCCTGGTCGGCCGGCCGAGGTGGCCGGGTCCGTCGGGTGGCGAGCACGCATCCCACGAGCACGAGCGGAAGACCCACGGCCAGGCCGAGCGTCAGCGGCTCCGAGAGCAGAAGGACGCCGAGCAGCACGGCGACCGCAGGGTTCACGAAGGTGATGACCAGGGCCCGCTGCGGCCCGACCTCGCGGATGAGCGCGAAGAACACCGCCATCGCCAGGGCCGTGCAGACCACACCGAGGGCCAGCACCGACAGCAGCGCCGGCGACGACCCCGAGGCGATCTGGCCCAGACGCGGTACCGCGAACGGCGCGTAGACCAGCGCCGTCACCGTCAGCGCGATCGAGCTGGCCGCCACCCCGGGCACCTCCGGGAGTTTGCGGCTGATCACGATCGGCGCCGTCCCGTAGCCGATCACCGTCAGGGCGACGGCGACCAGCGGGCCGAGCTGCGCGCCGCCGACGTCGAGGCCCAGCAGCACCCCGATGCCGACGACGCCCAGGGCCATGCCCAGCACGCGCACCGCCGACAGGCGGTCCTCGTCACCGGTGAACCGCGCCGCGATCGCCGCCACGAAAGGGACGGTGGCGACGAGCAGCCCGGTCAGCGAGCTCGACAGCCGGGTCTCCGCGTAGCTCAGCAGCAGCCACGGCCCGGTCATCTCCAGCACCGTGAACACCAGCAGCGCCCGCCAATGCCGCCGCAGCGCCGGCCACAGCTGCCGGCGGGCCAGCGTCCAGGGCAGGAGAAGCGCGGCCCCGACGAGGCAGCGGCCGAACACCACCACGACCGGCGACAGCTCACCGACCGCGACCTTGATCAGCAGGTACGGAATGCCCCAGATGAGCGACATGGCGACGAAGAGGGCCCAACCGCGTCGGGTCATCGACGCGCCCCTGCCACCGTGCACGAACTCACGGGCCCATTCTGTCCGACGGGTGCGACAGGCTCGTGGACCGGCTCCGGTGGATGCGTACGGCACGCTGACCAAGCCGGCCGTGCGCCGGGGTCGGCAGGAATGACGTCGTCGAGGCGACCCGCGCCTGACCCTCAGCCCGCGTGGGATCGGGCGTAGGCGGCGAACCGACGCAGCGAGAGCCGCACCCCGGCTCGCATCACCGGGCGCACCAGCGGCCAGCCGAGGCGGCCGACGGCCCCCAGCGGGAGGTCGAGCACCTCGGTCCAGACGAACGCAGAGGAACCGCCCCGCGGCCGGATCTCGAACGTCCCCGTGCCACGCACCACCCGGCCGGTGTGCCTGACGTCGACCCGCCGCGGCCGCTCCCAGCGCGTGATGACCATCGTGTCGAGGACGCCGAGGCGCCGGCCACGGGACACCGGCATTCCGGTGCGCGCCTCCAGCCGGCCACCGACCGCCTGCGCGGGCCCGCCGACGGTCCGGACGTCGGTGGCGAGCATCCACTCCCCCTGCCGGAGCCAGTCGGTCAGCGCCGCCCACACCTGCTCCGGTGGGGCGTCGACGTCGACCGTCTCGGTCAGCTCAGGCATCGGCCCGCGCACCGTTGCCGACGTCGCCGGCCGGCGGGCGCTGGTCCGCGGCGGGGTGGTGCTCGGCCGCGGGCTGCTTCTCGGCTGCGGGCTGCTTCTCGGCCACGGGCTGCTCCTCCGGCACCGGGTGCTGGTCCGGCGTCGCCGCGCCGGGGGCCGGGTGCGGATGGGGCGTGGGCCTGCCCGTGGCCGGCCGTGCCTGCAGCCGCGCGATCTCCTCGTCCCGTTGATCGAGGGACTGCGCGAACTGGTCGAGCAACCAGTCCACCTCGCTCATGCGGTAGCCGCGCAGGGCGGGTGAGATGCGCAGCGCGCGGACGTCGTCACCGGTGACCGGCCGGTCGTCGGGCAGTTCCACCGGTGAGCGGTTCAGCTCCGCGGGCGGCTGCGTCTCCCCGCGGCCCAGCAGCACCGACCCGGCGAGGAACAGCAGGCCGGCCACGACGAGGACGCCGACGACGAACAGGAGGAAGGAGAGCACCTCAGTCGTCGACCGGCCCCGAGTCACGGGGCAGGGACCGCATGCCGCCTCCGGCATCGCCGTCCCTGCGCCCGCCGTCGGCGGCCTGGATCTCGGAGATCACCTCCGCGATGTCGTCGGTGACGGTGAACAGCTCCATGTCGGCGTCGCTGATCGTGCCCTGGGGCACCATCGTGGCGCGGATCCAGTCGATGAGCCCCGACCAGTACTCGGTGCCGAGGAGGATCACCGGGAACCGGGTCACCTTGCGGGTCTGCACCAGCGTGAGGGCCTCGAACAGCTCGTCGAGCGTGCCGAAGCCGCCCGGCAGGATCACGAACGCCTGGGCGTACTTGACGAACATCGTCTTCCGCACGAAGAAGTACCGGAAGCTGATGCCGAGGTCGACCCACTCGTTGAGTTCCTGCTCGAACGGCAGCTCGATGCCCAGCCCGACGGACAGGCCGCCGGCCTCCGACGCGCCGCGGTTGGCCGCCTCCATCGCGCCCGGGCCGCCGCCGGTGATCACCGCATAGCCGGCGCCGGCCAACGCGGCGCCGATCTCGACCCCCGCGGCGTAGTGCGGGTGGTCGCGCGGCGTCCGGGCGCTGCCGAAGACGCTGACCGCCCGCGGCAACTCGGCCAGCAGCCCGAACCCCTCGACGAACTCGGACTGGATCCGCAGCACCCGCCACGGGTCGGTGTGCACCCAGTCCGTCGGCCCGCGCCGGTCGAGCAGCCGCTGGTCGGTCGTCGTCCCCCCGCTCTGCGGATCGGGCTCCCCTCCGCGCAGCAGGATCGGGCCGCGGTGGCGGGTCGGCCGGACCCTCCGGCCGTCCGGCTCCGGCACCGGGCCGGGCGTCTCGAGGGTCATGCGGCACTCCCGGTGAGGTAGGCGATCAGGGCGTCCTCGGCCGGCTGCAGCCGGTCGACGGGGATGTGCTCCTCGCGCGTGTGGGCGAGCTGCGGGTCTCCCGGGCCGAAGTTCACCGCGGGGATCCCGAACGCGGCGAACCGGGCGACGTCGGTCCAGCCCAGCTTGGCGCGGGCCGGGCGGCCCACCGCCGCCACGAACGCGGCCGCGGCCGGCTCGGAGAGGCCAGGCACGGCACCGCCGGCGTTGTCGACGACGGTCAGCGTCGCGCCCGGGGCGAGCGCGTCGGCGAACACCTCGCGCACGTGCGCCTCGGCGGCGTCCTCGTCCCGGTCGGGCGCGTAGCGGAAGTTCACCGTCACCGTGCAGACGTCAGGGACGACGTTGCCGGCCACGCCCCCCTCGATGCGGACGGCGTTGAGCCCCTCCCGGTAACGGCAGCCGTCGATCTCCACCTCGCGCGGCCGGTACGTGGCCAGGGTCGTCAGCACGTCGGCGGCACGGTGGATGGCGTTGTCGCCCAGCCAGCTGCGGGCGCTGTGCGCACGGTGACCCTTCAGCTCGATCACCGCGCGAAGCGTCCCCTGGCAGCCGGCCTCGATCTCGCCGTCCGTGGGTTCGAGCAGGATCGCGAGGTCGCCGTAGAGCCAGCTGCGCAGCTCGCGGGCCACCCGGCCCAGGCCGTTGCGCGCCGACTCGACCTCCTCGTTGTCGTAGAAGACGAAGGTGAGGTCGCACGCGGGCTGCGCCCCCGGGACGCCGAAGCGGCCGGCCAGCCGCAGCATGACCGCGTCACCGGACTTCATGTCGGTGGTGCCGCAGCCGTAGAGGATCCCGGCCTCCCGGTCGAGACGGCTCGGCACGTTGTCGGCGATCGGCACGGTGTCCAGGTGGCCGGCCAGCACGACCCGCGTCGGGAGCCCCAGATTCGTCCGGGCGAGGACAGCGTCGCCGACCCGCTCGACCTCGAGCCCACCGAGCCCGCGCAGCGCCGTCTCGACCGCGTCGGCGAGCGCCTTCTCGGTGCCGGAGACCGACGGGGTGTCGACCAGCGCACGCGTGATCGTGAGGATGTCGGCGGCGAGGTCCAGCTGCGGCGAACTCACGCCGCCGAGCCTACGGGCGGGCCCCCGCGCTGGTCGGAGCAGCGCACCGGCCGATCGGTAGCGTTCACCCGGTGACCACCCCCGCATCCGCCGTCGCCGCAGGCCTCACCACCGTGACCCGGGCCGGGACGGTGCTGGACACCTGGTACCCGACCCCGCGGCTCGGTGCACCCGAGAGCGCCGGGAACGGCACGAGCCTGCTCGGCGCGCTGGAACTGTCCGGTGAGCTCGGCCCCGACTACGGCGGCCTGGTCCGGACCGACGACGCCCGTGGTGTGGAGGTCAAGGCGGTGCGCACGGTGATCACCGACCTGTCGGCACCGCCGGTCGACGCACACGACGTCTACCTGCGGCTGCACCTCCTCTCCCACCGGCTGATCCGGCCGCACGGCGCGAACCTGGAGGGGATCTTCGGCCTGCTCACCAACGTGGCCTGGACCAGCGCCGGGCCGGTGGAGGCGGCCGGGATCAACATCCACCGGCTGCGTGCGGCGGTCGGGCACGTGACCGTGTTCGGTGTCGACAAGTTCCCCCGGATGGTCGATTACGTGATCCCGTCCGGCGTGCGCATCGCCGACGGCGACCGGGTCCGGCTGGGGGCGCACCTGGCCGAGGGGACGACGGTCATGCACGAGGGCTTCGTGAACTACAACGCCGGAACGCTGGGCCCCTCGATGGTGGAGGGCCGGATCAGTGCCGGCGTCGTGGTCGGCGCCGACAGCGACGTCGGCGGGGGGGCCTCGATCATGGGGACCCTCTCGGGCGGCGGCAAGGAGGTCGTCTCCATCGGCAGCGGCTGCCTCCTGGGCGCCAACTCCGGCATCGGCATCTCACTCGGCGACCGGTGCGTCGTCGAGGCCGGCTGCTACGTCACCGCCGGATCGCGGGTCACCCTGCCCGACGGTTCGGTCGTCAAGGCCCGGGAACTGTCCGGCCGGAACGGGCTGCTGTTCCGGCGCAACAGCGTCACGGGTGCCCTCGAGGCGGTCCCGCGCGACAGCGACTGGGGCGCCCTGAACGCCGCCCTCCACGCCAACTGACCGGGCTTCCGGCGCCGAAAGCGCTGGTCAGAGGAGCTGGACGAGCAGGACGGCGTTGAGCGCGATGATGACGACGGTCGCGACGGCCGCCCACGCGGTGGTGGACGGCCGGTTCACCAGGTCGGCCATGACGTCGCGGCGCCGTGTCAGCAACAGCAGCGGCACGAGGGCGAACGGGATGCCGAACGAGAGGATCACCTGCGAGATCACCAGGGCGCTCGTCGGCTCCGCCCCCGCCGCGAGCGCCACGAGGGCCGGCGCCAGCGTCAGGGCGCGACGGGCCAGCAACGGGATCCGGCGTTGCAGGAAGCCCTGCATGACGACCTGGCCCGCGTAGGTCCCCACGCTCGCCGAGGCGAACCCGGACGCGAGCAGGGCCAGCGCGAAGACCACGGCGACGGAGCCGCCGAGGGCGACCGCGATCCCGGCGTGCGCTCCGGTCAACGTGCCGACGTCCGCGACACCGGAACCGTGGAAGAGGGCGGCCGCGACGAGCAGCATCGCGGCGTTGACCAGCCCGGCCAGACCCATCGCGGCCAGCACGTCCTTGCGCTGCCCCCCGAGGGCGGCCCGCCGCTGCCGCACCGAGCCGGCTCCGGCGCCGTCCGGAATCAGCGCGGAGTGCAGGTAGATGGCGTGCGGCATGACCGTCGCCCCGAGGATCCCCGTTGCCAGCAGCACGCTGCCCGTGCCCTCGAACCGCGGGACCAGACCGGCGAGCGCCGAACCCGGGTCCACCCGCACGCGGAGCACCAGGAGCAGGAAACCGACCAGGATCACCGCGAAGAGGCCCGTGATCGCGCCGATGAACCGCCGGTCCCCCCGACTCTGCAGGGCCAGGAGGGCGAACGCCACCAGGCCGGTGATCACGCCTCCCGCGAACAGCGGCAACCCGAACAGCAGGTTCAGGGCGATCGCACCGCCGACGACCTCCGCCAGATCGGTCGCCATGGCCACGAGCTCCGCCTGCAGCCAGAGGCCCACCACGACCGGATGCCGGTAGTGCTGCCGGCACAGCTCGGGCAGGCTCGCCCCGGTGGCCAGTCCGAGCTTCGCGGACAGGCTCTGCACGAACATCGCCGTGAGGTTGGCCGCGACGATCACCCAGAGCAGCAGGTACCCGTGCCGGGCGCCGCCGGCGAAATTGGTGGCGAAGTTGCCCGGGTCGACGTATGCGATCGCGGCGACGAACGCCGGCCCGAACAGCGCCACCCGGCGTCTGCGTGCCGCCCGGACCGCCGCGCTCCGCTCCAGCACGGTCAGCCGCCGGGGTGCATAGGCTCGCGCGGGTGAGCGACCAGGGCCCACGTGGTTGGGGAACTCCGCTGTACGCAGCCGTGCTCGACGCCACCGCGGTCGGACCCGGAACGCGCGTGCTCGACCTCGGGTGCGGCGCGGGACTGTTCGCCCGCGCGGCCGCGGACCGCGGAGCCCTGGTGACCGGCATCGACACGGACCCGGCGGCCGTCCGGCTCGCTGCCGGCGAGGTGCCCGAGGGCACGTTCCTCGTCACGGGCGCAGCCGCGGCCCCGCCCGGTCCGTTCGACGTGGTGGCAGCGGTGCAGCTGCTCATGCACGTCGCGGACCCTGTCGCGGTACTGAGGGCCGCGGCGCGGCGCGGCCCCGTCGTGGCCGCGACCGTGTGGGGGCGGGACGACGAGTGCGACCTCCGCGTGGTCGGCGAGGCGCTCGCCCCGTGGCTCGGTGCGGCCCGGCCGTCCTCCGGGCCGCCACCCGTCACCGAGCCCGACCGGTTGCGCACGCTCGCCGGGTGGGCCGGTCTGGTGGTCGAGCGCCTGGACGAGGTGGTCTGCCCGTTCTGGTACGCCGACGAGGACGAGCTCCTCGGGCCGCTGTTCGACTCGGCCCTGGTGTCCGCGGTCGCCCGCCGCGCCGGCCCGGTCGGCCTGCGAGCGGCCCTGCTGGAGCACCTTCGGCCCTTCCGCACCGCCACCGGGGGCTACCGGCTGCAGAACGTGTTCCGGGTGCTCGTGGCACGGCCGGAGGCCAGCGAATGACGACCGATCACGGCGCCGGGGCGGTCCCGGGCCGGGCCTCGCCGCCTGCCGGGTGGGCTCAGCCGGTGCCGGAGGTGCCCGCATACCTGGTCTTGAGGAAGCTCGTGCAGAGTTCTCCGTTGGCCTCGATCCCGAGGCGGGTGAGCCGAGCCCGCCGGAGGTGCAGCGGCACCTGAGCCGCGGTCACCCGGCTGCCGTCGGGGTGGATGAGCAGCGGCGCGTCGTCGTCGTCCCGGAGCCCCAGCGCGGCCCGGCGCCGGCGGAGCCGGTCGAGGTCCTTCGAGGCCGGAGCCGACCCGAGGGTCAGGTCGGCAAGCTCGTCGGGACCGACCCCGGCGTCCACCAGTGGCCGGGCCACCCGGTCCTGCCCGGCGACGACCGCCTTCTCCAGGAAGTACCGCCGGAGCTCGTCCAGCTCGGCGTCGGCCTCCCCGACGAAGGTCTCGACGAACCCGGCGTGCGCGGCCACCCCGTCGTTGATCTCCGCCGAGGCGTGGTGGTCGTCGAGGACGATCTCCGCCCGCGTCACCCCCTGGACCGCCGACACCGCGTCGTGGGCGTCGGCGACCATCAGGAACGAGAAGTTCGGCGCGCAGAAGAACGTCGGCAGCCGGAGGTGCACCGACGCGACACCCTCGGCGGAAACCGTGCAGGACGCGACGAAGTCGAGATCCGTGATCGGCTCGTCGAGCTCCGGGTCCAGCACCGTCCCCAGTGCCTTCCACACGGTGTCGCGCAGGCTCACGCCTGCGACCCGGCGATCTCGTCGACCAGCTCCTCACCCGGCTGCATGGGCTCACCCGCCGTGGTGGGCAGCTGGCACTCGGGCGGCACGTCGATCCCGTAGAGCTTGGCGGCGTTGAGGCCCAGGATCTTCTTCTTCGTGGCGGTGGTGAGCCTCGGGTAGTCGGAGAAGGCCTCGTCATCGGGCATCTGCCAGTCGACGAAGCCCTCGATCTGCCACTTCGGCGTCCAGATGTTGTAGTCGCTGCCGAAGGTCATGCGGTCCTCGCCGACCCAGAACAGCAGCTCGCCCATGAACTTGGCGAAGGACTTGGGCCGTGCGTACAAGTGCGCCCCGATGACGACGGAGAGCCCGGCGTAGACGTTCGGCTCCTGCACCGCCATGTAGGCGAAATCGTCGATCCGCGGGATGCCGGCGTGCTCGATGATGAAGTTCAGGTCGCGGAAGTCGGTCGCGGTCTGGTCGACGTCCTCCATGGAGAAGGCGTCCTTGTTCAGCGGCCAGACCGTCGGGCCCTTGTGGGCGTGGATGTTCTTGATGCCCAGTTCCCGGCACTTCTCCAGGAACCGGTAGGAGTCCTTGTCGGTGAGCTTCCAGCCGCGGGAGCCGTTCTCGTGCCATTCCGCGGTGTAGACCTTCACGCCCCTGAGGTTCCAGCGCCGGGCGTCCTCCTCCAGCTGCCGGAGCCCGGCCTCGCCGTCCCGGGGGTCGAAGCGGCCGTTGACGATGAACTTGTCGGGGTGCTTCTCGAGCAGGGCACCGTTCTGCTCGACGGTGTTGAACCCGTCCTTGTACCAGTACTTCAGGTAGGTGGACTGGAAGATGGCCTTGTCGACGTACCCGTCCTGGAAGACGTCCTTCATCAGGTCGTCCTCGGAGACCTTCAGGTAATGCTCCCAGTCCCAGTGGGTCTCCGGCGGGCCCAACGTGTGATAGCCGTAGAAACAGTCGATCCAGCCCTTGGCGTACTGCTCCCGCCCCTGGACCCAGTTCTCGCGGCTGGCGTCCCAGAAGTGCATGTGGGAGTCAACGATGAAGTACTTCTCGCCATCCTTCTCGTACATCGGGGCGCACCTCTCGCGTCGATTTCCGGAATGCGCGGGTCGAGCCGGCTGTCAGGGAACGAGGATCGCCCGGCCGCGCACCTTGCCGGCGTCCAGGTCGTGCAGGGCATCAACAGCCCGCTCGAGGGGGTACTGCTCCGTGTGCAGCCTGACCTTGCCGGCCTGAGCGAGGACCATCAGCTCGGCGAGGTCGGTGTAGGTGCCGACGATGTTGCCGACGACGTTGCGCTCGGAAGCGACGATGTCCAGCGTCGGGATGCGCAGTTCGCCGCCGTAACCGATGACGTAGTAGGAACCCCCCGGCCCGGTCATGTTCCAGCCGTCCATCTCGGCGCCCTGCTCGGCGACGAAGTCGAAGACGACCGTGGCGCCGCCACCGGTGAGCTCCTGGACGGCGGCCACGTGATTGCCGTCGGCGACGACCGTGTCGTCGGCGCCGATCTCTCCCGCCAGTTTCAGCGCATCGGGGTTCTTGTCGACGACGACGACCCTCGTTCCGGTCAGCGCCGTCAGGCACTGGATGCCGATGTGCCCCAGTCCGCCGGCGCCCTGCACCACGGCCGTCGTCCCGGGGTGCAGCAGCGGGACAGCCTTGCGGACGGCGTGGTAGGCGGTGATGCCGGCGTCGGCGAGCGCCGCGACGTCGGCCGGGTTGGTGCCCGGATCGAGCTTCACGCAGGCGCGGGCCGTGGTGCGCAGGTACTCGGCCATTCCGCCGTCGTGTCCATCGAGGCCGGGGAAGAACGCGTTCTCGCAGTGCATGTCGTCGCCGGTCCGGCAGGCCAGACACAGGCCGTCGCTCGGCTGCGGGTGCAGGATGACGGTGTCGCCGACCGCCACGTTGCTGACGCCGTCGCCGACCTCGTGCACCCAGCCGGCGTTCTCGTGCCCGATCACGTAGGGCAACTGGGGGTGCTGGATCTCCTCCCACTGGCCCTCGATGATGTGCAGGTCCGTGCGGCAGACCCCGGCGCCGCCGATCTTGACGATGACGTCGAGCGGGCCCTGGAGCTTCGGCTCACCGATGTCGTCGATGCTCGGGTCTTCGTGGTACCGGTGAACGCGGACGGCTCGCATGCGAGGTGTCTCCTCGGAGGTCGACGCCGATCACCGATGACCGGGGGCCGCTCGGTGACCCGACAAGAGGAACCTACGGACGGCGCAACGTGGCGCAGGTCTCACTTTGAGACAGAGGACACCGCTTCGCAATGACCTCGCGCGCGGCCCTCGCCGCCGGGCGGGCGCTGGTCACCGCCCGCCCGGCCGCGCGATCGATCACCGGCCCCGGGAGTCAGCCCATGGATGGACCCAGACCCAGGGACTGGGGAGTACTGGCGTCCGGGGAGGGCTGCGGCAGCCCCTCGTCCAGCTGGCCGAACTCCGTCATGAGCGACTTGTTCCAGGGGGTCTGCTCCTCCGCGACCAGGGAGTCGGTGGTGAGGACCAGACCCGCGACCGAGGCGCCGTTCTGCAGCGCCGACCGGACGACCCGCAGGGGATCGATGACGCCGAGTTCCAGCATGTCGCCGTAACGGCCCTGGAGGGCATCGAAGCCCTCGTCGACCGCCATCGAGCCCACCTGCTTGACGACATCTTCGGCGTCGTGGCCGGCGTTGGCCGCGATCAGGTGCACCGGCTCGGTGAGCGCGCTGCGCACGATCTCGACGCCCGCGCGGTAGTCGCCGTCCACGTCGAGATCGTCGAGCGCCGGCTCCGCGTGCAGCAGCGCCGCTCCCCCACCGGCGACGATGCCTTCGGCCATGGCCGCCCGGGTGGCCTGGAGGGAGTCGTCGACCCGGTGCCGGATCTCCTTGGCCTCCGCGTTGGTCGGCGCGCCCACCCGGATGACGGCGGCCTTGCCCGACAACCGGGCGATCCGCTCGGACAGGAAGTCCTGGTCGGTGCCGATCGTCGCCCGATCGAGCTCGGCGTGCAGCTGGGTGAGCCGCCGCTGACGCGCGGCGGCATCCCCGTGGCCGCCGATGATCGTCGTGTGGTCACTGGTCACCCGGACCTGCTCGGCCCCGCCGAGGTGCTCGGTGGTCATCTGTTCCAGCGCGAACGACGACGCCCGGGAGTGCACGCGGGCCCCGGTGAGCGCCGCGATGTCCTCGAGCAGGTGGATGCGCTTCTCGCCGAATCCGGGCGCCTGGATCGCGACGCACCGGAAGAGGCCGTTGACGTGGTTGTGCACCAGCATCTGCAGCGCCGTGCCCTCGACGGACTCGGCGATGATCACCAGCGGCTTCGGGCGGCGCATGATGCTGTCGAGGAGCGGCATCAGCTGCTTGATGTCGCTGATCTTGTGAGCGGTCAGCAGCAGGTACCCGTCCTCGATCACCGCCTCGAGCCGTCCCACGTCGGTGACCATGTAGGGCGAGACGTAGCCGTTGTCGAACTCGAAGTCCTCGACGAAGTCGACGTCGATCCCGAGGACGGGCGAGTCCTCCACGGTCACCACGCCGCCGTCACCGACGGTGTAGAGGGCGCGGGCGACCGCGGCACCGATCGCTTCGTCGTCGTTGGCCGAGATGGCGGCGACCCGGCGGAAGTCGTCCTCGTCGCGCAGGGGGTGGG
Source organism: Frankiales bacterium (assembly GCA_025465155.1). GTDB lineage: Bacteria > Actinomycetota > Actinomycetes > Mycobacteriales > Geodermatophilaceae > Geodermatophilus. Next base: position 5,566 of record JAODNJ010000142.1, on the reverse strand, counting down.
CCACCTCGGCCAGCTGCTGGACCAGCCGGGCGACAGCGACGTCGACGCCGCGCTTGACCAGCACGGGGTTGCCGCCGTTCTGGATGGCGATCATGCCCTTCCGCACGATGGCCTCGGCCAGCACGATGGCGGTGGTGGTGCCGTCGCCGACCGTGTCGTTGGTCTTGATGGCGGCTTCCTTGACCAGCTGGGCGCCCATGTTCTCGAACTGGTCGCGCAGGTAGATCTCGCGTGCGATGGTCACGCCGTCGTTGGTGACCTCGGGCGAACCGGTGATCCGCTCGAGGATGACGTTGCGGCCCTTCGGGCCGAGTGTGGGTTTGACGGAGGCGGCGAGCTGCTCGACGCCGGCCTGGAGCAGGCGCCGGGCGTCCGCGCCGAATCGAAGTTCCTTGGCCATGGGTCCTCCTGGGTGCGCGGGTGGGGAGGGGGCGGTCTGCTGCGCGGGTGGAACAGGCCGGGCGCGCCCGGCGGGCCGGGGCGGGGCCGCCGGCCGGGTGTCGACACCCGCCCGGCGGCCCCGTCAGGATCAGTCGGCCGCCGCCCGGGCGGGCGGGCCGTCCGCGGCGGTGGCCACGGGCTGCAGGTCGAAGCCCAGGTACTCGGCCGCGTCCTCGGGATTGGCGAACATGATCGTCCGGTCGTCCTCGTGGATCATCCGGCCGTAGTGGGTCGACATGCTCTCCTCGAGGATGTTCGCGCCGAAGAAGCCGGGTTCCTCGCCGAGCGCCTCGGAGAGCTCGTCGTACTCGAAGTCCATCCGGTTCTCCGCGTCGACGCGGATCATCGAGGGCAGGTAGGTGACGCGGACGCCCGGCTTGGTCTTCATCACGTCGGCGACGACCTGGCCGATCTGGTCGTTCATCAGCGTGATGCCGGCGCGGTTGGACGAGGTCTTGTTGACGGCGCCGAACGGGCTCTCGACGGTGCTGCTCACAGGACGACCTCCTTCGGGGTCTCGAGGCCGAGGTCGCTGAGGATCCCGGAGAAGCGGTTCTTGGCGATTTCGAGGGAGTCCTCGAACCGGGGTGGCCGCGCATCGGGCTGGGACCACAGCGGTTGCAGCGTGCGGGCGGCGGCCAGAGCGCGTGGCACCCAGGCCGAGAGCCAGTCCTGCATCACCTGCCGGTTGTGGTCGGCGAACTCCCGGTCCTGCACGAGAGGGCCGAAGCAGGCCTTGGTCCACGCCAGGTCACGCAGGGCGTAGTCGTACTCACCGACGCCCACCACGGTCGGGGTGACGAAGTCGCCGTTGCCGGGTGCGGCCTGCATGACCAGCCCGCTCCGGAACAGCTCGCCGATCAGCGGCTCGAAGACGACGTTGGTGGCGAACATGGCCTCGCCCCAGTCGTCCTCGATCGCCGGGAGTGCCTCGGTGACCTCGCGGACCCCCTGCCACGCCCCGTCGTCGTTCCACGCGGCGAGGTGCGCGGTGCCGTCGAAACCATCGACCTCCTCGGTCAGCGTCATGTTGTAGAGCGCCAGGTCCTGGGCGAACCGGATCTTGTGCGCGCTGTTCACCGCCATGACGGTGTTGTGCATGTTCGTCGGACCGGACCGCTCGTTCCCGGCGAACACGTAGAGGCCGAGGATGTGCTCGACATGCATCCACGCGCCGACGCTGCGTTCCACGAAGCGGATCCAGTTCCTGCTCCACTGGTCGAACGCCTTGGCGTTGCGCGCGTTCTCGATGTTCTGGTTGACCTGCCGGACGACGTTCGCGTTGTTCCGGTAGATGGTCTGTTCCCACTCCTCGTTCGGGTCGCGGAACCAGTGCCAGCCGTGAGCGGGCCAGTCCAGCCCCGCGCCGCCGCCCCCGGTGCCGACGCCGCGGACCGGTGGTGGGTCGTCCACACCCCACGCCTTGAGCTTTGTCCAGTTCAGCGGGTAGCCGGTCTGCCCGTCGGCGAAGCCGTAGATCCATCCCTGGCTGAGATAGTGCCGGGGATCGGGCTGGACCTCGACGGTGACGTCCTCGTAGTGCGTCTGCTTGCGCTTGGCGGGCTTGTAGTAGTTGAAGTGCCGGGCACCGGGATCCGAGTCCGGGAAGTCCTTCGCCCCGGCCTCGGCGTCGGTGAAGCTGACCTTCGGGACGCTGCGGGGCGGCCGCTCGGTGGTGTCGGGGCGCTCGGTGGTAGCGGTCATGGTCAGTCCTCGCCTTCCGGCTCACCGGTGGTGGTGAACTTGTCGTAGAAGATGTGGTCCTCGCTGCGTCCGAGCCGGGTGAGCATGGCGATCGCGGCCTCGACCATCGGCGGTGGCCCGCACACGTAGGCATCCACCCTGGCCAGAGCGGTCTCCCGCCGTTCGACGACGTCGGTGATCAAGCCCGTCTCCCCCTCCCATCCGTCGTCCTCGGACGGCTCGGACAAAGCCGGGACGAAGGTCAGGCCGGGCAACGCGTCCACGAGCTGGTCGATCTCCTTCTGGAAGGGCAGATCGCGGCTGGTCCGGGCGCCGTAGTAGAAGGTGACCTTCCGGTCCAGGCCGCGCTCCGCCATGGAGCGCAGCAGGGACAGCAGGGGGGCCAGCCCCGCCCCACCGCCGAGGAACAGCAGGTCGGCCGTGCTGCTCTCCCGCAGCCGGAAGGCGCCGAACGGCCCCTCCACGTTCAACCGGTCACCGACCTTGATCTGGTCGGCGAGGTGCCCGGAGAAGAGGCCGCCGGGATAGATCCTGATGACGAACTCGAAGACCCCGTCCCGGTTCGGGGTGTTGGCCATCGAGAACGACCGGGTGGCGGTGTGACCCGGCACCTGGAAGTCCAGGTACTGGCCCGGGAAGTACTTGATCTCCTCGGGCTCGACGAGCTTGACCACCAGGTGCCGCATGTCGTGGGTGACCGGCTCGTTCGCGACGACCTCGACGATGCCCTGCCGGAGGGGCAGTCCGGACTGGATCATCTCCTCGTCGTAGTTGAGGAGCTCGATCACGAGGTCCTCGTACGCGTGTGCCCGGCAGAGGAGGGTGGAGCCCTCCTCCTTCTCGAAGTCCGGCAGCGCGAAGGTCGAGTAGCTGTCCAGCTCGATGTCCTCGCCGTCCAGGACGAAGGACTTGCACGAGGCGCACTGCCCCTCCTTGCACCCGTGCATGAGCTGGACGCCCTGTTCGGCCGCCGCCCGCAGGATCGTCTGGTCGGAGTCGACCTCGATCTCGATCCCGACCGGCTCGAAGCGGACGTGGTGCTTCTCGCCCACGGCGGTGCCTCCTGGCTGGTGGGTCTTCCCGTCTTCCGGACGGAGGCGCGGGTGGCGGGGGAGAGCCGGGCACGCCCGGCCCTCCCCCTCGCCTGACCCGCGCTCAGGCGCTTGCTGGCGCCGGCCGGCCGGCCGGTCCCTGGCGGTTGTAGTCCGCGACGAAGGCCGCCCGCTGCTCGTCGCTCATCTCGTTGAACAGCACGTTCGGGCTCAGGAGGGGGCCCATCCGCTTCAGGTGGTCGGTGGTCCACATCTTCTTGGGGTCGAGGTTCAGATGCGGCTGCGCCGTCATCGTCTTCCCGTCGTCCCGGACGAAGCCCATGTCCTCGACGACCTTGTCCCAGGACCAGCCGTGGTACAGGGTCTCCCATTCGCGGTTGCCCACCAGGCGGCCCATGTTCGGGGTCTCCCGACCCTGGTAGACCGGCCGGAAGGCCTCGACGTCTGTCCAGCGGCAGGTTTCGCTGCAGTAGGTGCGGTGCACGCCGTCGACCTCGGCAGTGACCATGTCCTCGCGGATGAGGCAGGGCACCATGCAGGTCCAGCAACGCTGCGGGTACACGTAGTCGACGTCCTCACCGACGATCGGCTTGTGCCCGTTGGGCGTGGCCAGCCGGCTGTAGTTCTCCCACCACTTGCCGTACTTGTCGTACCAACCCGGGTACTTGTACTCGAACCACTCGAAGTCCTCGTCGGTCATGCCGTCGATCCGCCAGTAGTTCGCCAGCCACCCGGTGGCGAAGAACTGCGCCACCTCGTGCACGTAGCCCTTGTTCCAGATGCGGTTCCAGGCCTCCTCGATCAGGTCGTGCGGCACAGTGAGCCCGTACTTCTCCAGCGGGACCAGGTAGCTGCGGTAGTAGTCGTCGTAGATCCACCGCCGCCACATCTCGGCGTAGGACTCGCGGTCCTTGCGGCGGTCCTTGGTGCCGTACTCGATGAAGGTGCCTATGGCGGCGTCGACCACCGCGTGGTTGTTCCACCACGCGTAGCGCAGGTCGCGCTCGAGCAACTGCCGGTTGCCCTCGTCGGACAGCGCCATGAGCAGGGTCGCGTAGCCGTTGGAGATGTGCCGCGACTCGTCGGACTGGACCGAGTGGAACACGGTCGGCAGCAGGTAGTCGCCGTTGGCCGCGGCCTCGGCGGGCATGGCCACGAACAGGGTGTTCGTGAACGCCGTCTCCGCGACGATGGTCAGGTAGATACTCGCCGCGGTGATCGCATCGCCGGTGATGAAACCCTCGGCGAACTGACGTCCGATGGTTCCGCAGTAGTCGTTGTGGAAACCCCGGAGGCTGTTGTTGAAGCCGGCCGGGTCGATGTAGTTGTTCATGTACAGGCGCTTGAGGTTCTGCTGGATCGTCGAGTGGCGGACCTCGTCGATCATCTGGATCGCCTGGCCGTTGTGCAGTTCCGGGTTCGGCACCGCATGGAACAGCATCGGCATCGAGCGGGCCGCGGAGATCTCCGGCAGCGGGATGATCGACAGGAACAGCTTCTGCCACTCCAGCCAGCGCTCCTGCACCTGGCGGAACATGTTGCCGCGGATGGCGCCGTCCTCCGCGCCGTAGACGCGGTTGTCCTTCTCCTCCTCCATGGGGAAGTAGGAGCGCAGGATCTGCTTGAGCGGGTCCTTCTTCTGGGCCTTCCGGAAGGTGTAATCGGTCCCGTACTTCATGTAGGGCTCGTGGTACTGCGGCTCCCAGGACAGTTCCTGGATCTTCTGGTGGGCCTTCGCCAGGCTCTGCCGACTCACGTCGTCTCCTCACGGTTGTGGTCGGACGGACTCGTTCTCTGCCTCGTCCGCCCGACCGGGTCGGAGGGTGGACGGGGCGGCACGTTCTCGGTCCAGGAGTCGCGACGGCGCGGGCGGGGCGATTCCCGGGTGCGCGCGACGAGCGGCATGTGCGCCGTTCGTCTCGTGCAGCGATTGGACTGCCCCTGAGGCACTCGTGCGGTCTCAATATGAGACGTACGCCACCTTCTCCGGGCCTAGCCTGGTGGCCCGAGGGTTCGCGGACGCCGTCGTCCGTCGGTCCCGTCCGCGAGCCCGGGCCCCTGAGCTCAGGGAGGCGACGGTTGACGATCCCCCAGCTCTCCAGGTCTCCGGAAGCGGCGGCCGGACCACCGTCCCCGCGGCGTCCGGGGACGGCGCCTCCGCGACCGGACCGGCCGCCTTCCGCCCACGACGACGAGATCGCCCGTGCCCGGGCCTCCTTCCTCAATGGCGGGCCGGTTGCGCCGGGCGCGGTCCGCCGGGCGATCCTCGCGTCCTGGGCACGGTCGCGGGTGTGGCGGGTCCGCCCCGACCAGCTCGACCTGGGCGTGGAACCGGGTGCCGACACGGACACGCTGCTGACCCGCGCGGC
>JAODNJ010000139.1 GCA_025465155.1 Frankiales bacterium | reverse complement strand
CCGGGCTCGCCGCGATGGTGCGGGAGCTGCACGCGACCGGGCTCACCGGCCTCGTCGACCCCGGCGGCTTCCAGATGGGCGCCCGGCGGTACGACGCCCTGTTCGACCTGTGGCGTCGCGGCGACCTCCGCATGCGCATGCGGCTGTTCCTGTCGGCCGTGGACGCCGGCAAGGAGGTCGAGGAGCTCAGTGGGTGGCTGGACCACGGCCAGTCCGGGTTCGGCGACGACATGCTGCAGATCATCGGGCTCGGCGAGGTCGTCCACTTCGGCTGCCACGACTTCGAGGGGCTGGACCCGTTCGAGATCACCGACGACGCGTGCAGGGAGTTCGAGGAGATCAGCCGGCGCGCGGCCCGCCGCGGCTGGCCCGTGCACGTGCACGCGGTCCTCGACCGCACGATCGACCGCATCCTGGACTGCTGGGAGAGGGTCGACGCCGAGACACCTCTTGCCGGGCTGCGATTCTCCCTGGCCCACGCCGACCGCATCGGCGCCCGCAACATCGCCCGGCTGCGGGCACTGGGCGTCGGCGTCGTCCTCGACGACCACCTTCTCTTCAAGGCCGACGCGTCGCGGCGGGTCTGGGGTGAGGAGGCGATCCACGCGTCGCCTCCGGTCGGGGACCTGCTCGCGGCCGGCGTCCCGCTCGCGGCGGGCACCGACGCCACCAGGGCGTCGTCCTACAGTCCCTGGCTCGCCCTGTGGTGGCTCGTCGGTGGACGGTCGCTCGACGGCGTCGCCCGGCGGCCCCCGGCGCACCGGCTGTCGCGCGCCCGGGCCCTGGCCGCCTACACCAGCGGCAGCGCCTGGTTGTCGTTCGAGGAGCGGGATCGCGGCCACCTGCACCCCGGCGCCCGGGCCGACTTCGCCGTCCTCGACCGTGACTTCTTCACCGTCGGAGAGGACGAGATCCCGTCGGTGTCCTCCGTGCTCACCGTCGTCGGCGGTGACGTCGTCCACTCCTCGGGCGCCGTCGCCCCCGCCACGCCTCGAGAGATCGGGGCGGCACATCCACCAGTCGACCGAGCAAAGGAGCCGGCGCAGTGACCCACAGGACCCTCATCAGCGGCGGGATCGTCTTCAGCATGGACGACGCGATCGGCGATCTGCCGGTCGGGGACGTTCTGCTCGAGGAGGACCGGATCGTCGACGTCGCCGCGCGGATCGACGCGCCGGACGCCCAGCGGATCGACGCGCGGAACCGGATCGTCATGCCGGGACTGATCGATTCCCACCGCCACCTGTGGCAGTCCACGATCCGCCAGATCGCTGCCGACTGGACCATGGGGCAGTACGTCGAGCGCATGCTGGGCGGGCTCGGTCCGCAGTTCGACGCCGAGGACGTCTACGCCGCCACGCTGCTGGGCGCGCTGGAGGCCCTCAACGGCGGCGTGACGACGATCTTCGACTGGGCCCACATCGTCAACACGCCGGAGCACGCGGACGCGGCGGTCGCGGCGCTGGCCGAGGTCGGCGGCCGAGCGGTCTTCGGCTACGGCGTCCCGCGCAGTCCGGCGCCGAGCTGGTACCCGGCCGACCTCGCCCGGATCCGCTCGACCTACTTCTCCTCCGCGGATCAGCGGCTCGGCCTGGCCGTGGCCAGCCTGGGTCCGGAGTTCTCCTCGGTCGAGGAGACGGTGGTGGACATCGAGCTGGCCCGGCGGCTGGACCTGACCACGTCGCTGCACCTCGGCGTGGGCCTGCTGGGCGCGCAGCGTGCCGTCACGCGCATGGACGAGCACGGCCTGCTCGGGCCCGACCTGATCTTCGTCCACTGCAACACATGCACGGACGAGGAGCTGGTCCGCATCCGGCAGACCGGTGGTCATGTGTCCATCTCCCCGCGCGTCGAGATGCAGATGGGACACGGCTACCCGGCCACGGGCCGGCTGATCGACGCCGGGCTGCAGCCGAGCCTCGGCGTCGACGTGGTCAGCGGCGTGGGTGGCAGCCTGTTCGCCGAGATGCGGGGCACCCTGGAGGCCGAGAGGGGACGGCAGAACTGCGAGGCCCTGGAGCGCGGCGAGTGGACCGCCGCCCTGCGGCTCACGACCCGCGACGCCGTGCGCTTCGCGACCATCGAAGGCGCTCGAGCGCTCGGCATGGAGGACCGGATCGGTTCGCTCACGCCCGGCAAGCAGGCCGACGTCGTCATGCTCAAGGTCGACCTGCCGAACCTGTCCCTGGTCAACGACCTCCCGGCGGCCGTGACGCTGGCCGACTCCGAGAACGTCGATGCGGTGTTCGTCGCGGGCCGTCTGGTCAAGGCGGCCGGCACGCTGCTCAGCCACGACATGCGCACCGTGCAGGACCGGGCCCGGCTGTCCCGCGACCGCCTGCTGCCCGGTCTCACGCTCACCCAGCGGCCGGCGGTTGCGGGCGCGCCGGGCAGGTAGACGCCAGGAACAGCGCGCCCGGCCGGAGCCCCGCCGCGCTGCGCCGCTCCGCTCCGCTCAGCGGGCGGTCGCGGTGAGCAACCGCTCGTGCGCGTCGAGGACGGTCTCGAACGCGTAGCGCCCGCGGGCCCGGGCGGCACCCCGCGCGCGGTCCGGGGGGTCGTCGCGCAGCCGGGCCAGCCCGGCCGCGATGCCGGCCTCGTCCCGCGGGGCGACGACCACGCCGAAGCCGGTCTCCCGCACGGGCGTCCGGACGCCGGGCAGGTCGCTGGACAGCGCCGGAACCCCGGCCATCATCGCCTCGACCTGCACGATCCCGAACGCCTCGAAGGAGTTGACCGACGGCAGTGCGAACACGTCGATGGACGCGTAGAGGTCGGCGATCTCCTCGTCGGGCAGGAAGCCGAGCAGCCGGATCCGCGGGTCGCCGTCCACCAGCCGCCGGATCTCCTCGACCACCGATCCGCCGGCGACGGCGGCGAAGTCCCCCCCGATGAGCAGCCGCGCGTCAGGGTCACCGAGTCGCTGGAAGCCCCGCACCAGGTACTGGAGCCCCTTCTCCTCGACGATCCGGCCGAGGAAGCCCACGTGCAGGCCCGAGCCGTCGCGGAACCGCGGCCGCCCGGCCGGGCGGGCGTGGCAGGGCGGCGGGATCACCGAGGTGCGGCCGGCCATCGCGGGCCACATCCGGCTGTGCCGGGCATAGTCGTCGCTGGTCACGATCACCCGGTCGGCTCGCTCGAGGGCGGCCCGGCTGGAGGTGTCGACGGCGGCGCGCACGGCCCGGTCCACCGCCCCCGGTCCGGGGCTCACGTCGCAGTGGTACGTGACCACCAGCGGGCTGCGGACGAACGGGGCGACGAACCCGGCCTCGGGCATCGGCAGGTGCAGGTGCGTGACCCGCGCCCTGCGGGACGCCTCGACCAGCCGGGTCAGCAGGGCGGGGCTCACCACGGCCTTGCCGGTGCGCGCCAGGACGGGCGCCCGCAGCACGGCGACGCCGTCGATGACCTCCTCGCGGGGCAGTCCCCGATCGTGCCGGCTCGTCACCACCTGTACCCGCCACCCGCGGGCGGCCAGGCCCTGGGCCACGTCCCGGGCGACGTTGGTGAGGCCGCTGACGTAGGGCGCGTAGTAGTCCAGCGCCACGAGGACGTCACTCGGCTGCACGGCGGGCACCCTCCCGGAGCGGATCTGGAGACGGCGCGGCGGCACCGGGACGCAGAAGGACGGCGAGGCCGGCGAGCAGCGCGGCGGCCGTGCCCACGGTGAAGAACAGTGCGGCCCGGAGCACCAGGCCGTCGACCAGCGCGAAGACCAGCACGCCGGCCGCGAGGCCGGTCAGCCAGACCAGCGCGATCTGCCGGTGCCGTCGGGCGCCCAGCAGGGTCTGGCTCACCACCAGCAGCCCCAGGTACAGCCCGCTGCCCGAGGCGAGAAGGGCCGTGTCCGACCCGGGCAGTGCGTACCGGGCGCCGAAGACGAGTCGTACGAGTGCCGGGCCGATCGCGGCGCCCAGCAGGCCACCGAGGGCGGCGAGGGCGGCGATGCCCGCCGTCAGCCGGAGAAGGAAACGGCGCAGCGCCCCCGGGTCCGCCGAGGCCGACAGCCGGGTCAGTGCCGGGACCAGGGCACTCTGCAGCGGGACCGCGACGAACAGCGGCAGCCGCACCAGCGTGAACGTGGCCACGTACCGGTCGACCAGCGCAGCCGAGCCGGCGTCGGCCGCGGCGGACACGAGCACCGGACCGGCGTTGAGCAGCACCTGGGCACACAGGCTGCCGACGAGCAGCGGGGCGACCGCGGCGGGGAACGCGCGGGCATCGGCCGCAGGGGCCATGTCGCGCCGGTGCACCCGCCGGGTCACCACCAGCCAGGCCAGCCCGCCGGTGTGCACCACCGTGATGGCGATGACCAGCGTCCAGGCGAACGCTGCCGGGCCCGCACCGGGCCAGGCCACCGCGATGGCGGCGGCGGCGGCCACCCGCAGCGCGGCGTCGAGGAGCAGCAGCGACCCGTGCAGCCGCAACCGGCCCGTCCCCAGCAACAGGCCGCGCAGGACGAACTGGACGCCGGAGATCACGCAGAGCGCCAGCAGCGGGACGGCCACCGCGAATCCGCCCACCGCCGGGAGAAGCAGCGGGAGGCCGGCGAGCACGGCCGTCAGGCTCAGTCCCGCCAGCCCGGCCGTGGTGGCCAGGGCCCCCGGCGGCAGGGCCGCGCGTCCCTGCCGGGAGGCGAGCAGGCGGGCCAGCTCGAGCTCCACCGGCAGGAAGGCGCCGAATCCGATGATCAGTGCGATCGACCAATAGGCCCCGAAGGCGCCGTAGCGCCCGGTCGGCAACGCGTGCGCGACGACGGCCAGGTAACCGTAGGTCAGGACGCCGGCGGCCACGATGCACGCCGCCACCCACGAGACGGCGACGGAGGTGCGGGTCGACGACGGAGCGGCGGTCAGGACGCCGTCCCGTCGGTCGT
>JAODNJ010000138.1 GCA_025465155.1 Frankiales bacterium | reverse complement strand
GAGGGTGTGGTCACGGTGCCGCGGCCGCGCAGGTAGAGGAACCAGTAGAAGCCGGCCACGAAGACGGCGGCGCCGACGAAGTTCCCCAGGAACGCGAACACCCAGTTGTTGATCACGCCTCCCCAGCCGATGCCCGGCACGTGGGCGAACACCGCAGCGGGCAGGAAGAACATGTTCGCCACGACGTGGTCGAAGCCCATGGCGACGAAACCGGTGATCGGGAAGATGATCGCCAGGATCTTGCCGCCGACGTCGTCCGCGGCCAGCGCCAGCCACACGGCCAGGCAGACGAGCCAGTTGCAGGCCATGGCACGGAGGAAGATCTGCGTGTCGCTCTCGGTCAGGGCCTTGCCCGTCGCGATTCCGGCCAGACGGGTGAAGGTCAACGCCCCCGGCGTGCCCGCCTTCGACGCCGCCGTGCCGATGACTCCCGTCTTCACCGCGAAGAGGAATGCGACGAGCAGCGAGCCGAGCAGGTTGCCGACGGTCACGATGACGATGCTCATGCCGGCGCGGCCGAGCAACTGCGGCCGTTGACTCACCGCCAGGGGGAGCAGTGCCATGTTGCCGGTCACGAGCTCGGAGCCCGCGATGATCACCAGGATCAGGCCCATCGAGAAGACCAGGCCGAAGACCAGGGACGGCAGGGTCCCCCAGGTGTCGGCCTTCAGACCGGAGGTGACCGCGATGCCGAGCAGGCCCGCGAAGGCGATGTACGCGCCGGCGAGGATGCCCCCACCGAACATCCGGTCCGGTGACAGCTCCGCCTTGGCGATTCCTGCGTTCACCGCCGCCACCGCGACCTGATCCGGAGTCTTGTACGCCATCCCGCCCCCTCGTAGCTTGATTCCGCCTCGTTGGGCAGTGTGCGCGCCGAACGGCGAACCCACTCATCGAAGCCGTTCCCAGGGCGCGAGGCCCCCCGGCCAACCGGACATCAGCCCCCCGGCCAGCCCCCATCGGGGAGCACCCCGGACGGCACAACGCCCGCCCCGGCCGGAGCCGGGGCGGGCGCTGCATCGTGGCCCCTCGAGGGCGTCTCCGACGCCTGCGGGGAACCCAGAAGGGAGTGCCTTCTCAGTCGATCGCGACCGTCGTCTCGTTGAGGCCGACATCGGCGGAGAGGACGGCCTCGCCCCTGCCGACCGGGGACAGCGAGCGCAGCTTCCACTCACCCGGGGCGGCGAAGAACCGGAACTCACCCTCCGGACTGGTCACCACCTCGGCGGTGAACTCGTCCCCGGCGTCCAGCAGCCGCACGTACGCGCCGGCCACGGGTGCGCCGTCGTGCCAGACCGAGCCCTGGATCACCGTCTGGCTGTCGAGGTCGATGCCGGCGAGGTTGCCGCCCTGCTTGGGCGCACCGCACATGGGTCAGACCCCCTTCTCGATCGGGACGCCGACCAGGGAGCCGTACTCGGTCCACGAGCCGTCGTAGTTCTTCACGTTCTGGTGCCCGAGCAGCTCCCGCAGCACGAACCAGGTGTGGCTGGAGCGCTCGCCGATCCGGCAATAGGCGATGGTGTCCTTGCCGTTGTCGAGCCCCTGCTGGGCGTAGAGCTTGGCCAGCTCGTCGTCGCTCTTGAAGGTGCCGTCCTCGTTGGCAGCCTTGCTCCACGGCACGTTCAGCGCAGTGGGGATGTGGCCGGGGCGCTGCGCGCCCTCCTGCGGCAGGTGCGCGGGGGCGACCAGCTTGCCGGCGAACTCATCGGGCGAGCGGACGTCGACCAGGTTCTGCCGGCCGATCGCGTTCACGACCTCGTCGCGGAAGGCGCGGATGGAGGTGTCCTGCTCCTGCGCCTTGTACTGGGTCGACGGCCGGGAGACGGCGTCGGAGGAGAGCGGACGGCTGTCCAGCTCCCACTTCTTGCGACCGCCGTCGAGGAGCTTCACATCGCCGTGGCCGTAGAGCTTGAAGTACCAGTAGGCGTAGGCGGCGAACCAGTTGTTGTTGACTCCGTAGAGGACCACGGTGTCGTCGTTGCCGATGCCCCGCTCGGACAGCAGCTCATCGAACTGCTCCCGCGAGACGAAGTCGCGGCGCAGCGGGTCCTGGAGGTCCTTCTTCCAGTCCAGCTTGACCGCGCCCTCGATGTGGCCCTTGTCGTAGGCGCTGGTGTCCTCGTCGACCTCGACGAAGACGATGCCCGGCTGGCCGATGTGCTCCTGGGCCCAGTCGGCGGTGACGAGCACGTCGTTGCGGCTCATGGGGGATTCCTCCGGTTGTGGGGTGTGCGGACTTCTCAGGAGGCGCGGGCGGTCTGCGCCCGCCGGATGATCAGGTAGAGCTCGCAGCCGAGGCAGAAGCCGGTGGCAGCGTTGAGGACGGCGGCGACGAGCGCCAGGCCGGTGGCGACGGCGCCGGTCACCGGCGACCCGAACAGGTAGCCCAGGGTGCCGATGACGGCGAACAGCAGGCCGACGAGCTGGGCGAACCGCGGCGGGGCCTCGGGCTCCCGTTCACGGACCGGCCCCAGCCGCGGGGCGACCAGGAACCGGAAGACGACGCCGTACGGCGCGTACCGCAGGCCGCCGAGAGCGCCGACGGCGAAGACGACGGCCTGCGCGGCAACCAGCCATCCGCTGCCGGTGAGCAGCGCGACGGCGAGCACCACGGTGGTGACCCACGCACCGAAGCGCGGGCCACGGACATCGACCATGCGCTCGTGGCGCGCGACGACGGAGGACGACTGTGCAGTCATGGCAGTGGATGACCTTCGGACGGCGGGAACGGGCACGTCTGGACGGTCGGAACCGACCTCAGCAGGTCGGACACAGGCAGCTGCCGACGCGGCACAGGTCGACTGTGCGGCGCGAGGTCAGCAGGGTGCCCACAGCGCGAGAGTAACCGATCACGAGCGCGCCCCGGTGTGCGCGTCTACCAGCGCGGTCAGTTCCTCGGGGCGAGGCGCGCCGCTGCTGCGGCCGACGAGCTCGCCGTCGCGGTCCAGGTAGAACAGCGTCGGGGTGCGACGGACGTCGAGCTCGCGCACCTCGTCCAGGTGGCTCTCCGCGTCGACGTGCACGTAGGCCAGTCCGGGACGGGTGGACTGCAGGTGCTGCAGGCGCGCCCGGGTGGCCCGGCACGGACCGCAGAACGCGGTGGAGAACTGGACGACGGTCAGGTCGGCCTCAGCCGGCCGTACGCCCAGCCGCCGCAGCACCGCCTGCATCTGTCCGCCTTCCTCCGACCCGGGGGACCGGACCGCGCCATCGCGGGTGCGCAGCCACCAGGCCGCGCCTCCGGCGACCGCCAGCGCCACGGCCACCACGACCGCCCCGACACCGCTCATGCCTGCCCGCAACCGGATTCCGCAGAGATGCATTCCGGCGACCCACCGGGCAGTCGCTCCACCGGCACGGCCGTGGGGATGGAAGGTCGTCAGCCGGTCAGGACGGTGTTCGTGGCCGCCAGCTGGATCCGGACGCCGTCGGAGCCCGGCGAGACCGCGGTCAGCTTCAGGCCGAAGGGCAGCGCGGGGATGGGGTACCGGAGGTCGAGCAGCCGGCTGACCTGGTCCACCAGGAAACCGGGGATCTGCACCCCGACGCCTGAGGCCTGCTGCACGTCCACGACGAGCTCGTCGCCTTCGAGGCTGACCGTGCCGGTCGCCGTGAGGGGCAGCGTGAACCCGGCCACCTGCACCGTCCTGGTGATCCGCAGGCCGCTGCCCTCGGGACGCAGGGTGGTGTCGCCACCGAGCTTCGAGGAGAGCAGCGCGTAGGAGAGCGTGGCCGTTCCGTCGATGCGGTCGACGGGGATCTGCCGCACGCTCCCGGACAGCACCGCCGACAGCGGGACACGCGCACCGTGCAGGGACACCGACGCCGTCGTCCCCTCGGGCTGGCCGAGGTCGGCCGCGGAGAGCCCGATGCGGACGTCGGTGTACCGGCCGGCGATCGCCTGGGTGAGGAACGGGAAGCCGGTGATGTCGACGGTCGGAGCGCCGCCCAGGTGGACCTGCTGCTGGATCTGGTCGGCCACCCGCGTGTCCGCGATGCCGACGCCGACGCGGTCCGCCAGCACGGCGAGCCCGATGAGCACCACCAGGGTGATCAGCAGCCCCTTCACCTCCGCCCCCCGGCGCCGGGCGGGGTCACAGGACCGTCTGCAGCGCGAGCGCAAGGGGCGCGCACACCGCCAGCGGCAGTACTGCCTGGACCACCGGCAGCGCCCAGCTGCGGGCGGGACCGGCCATGCCCTCGGCGGGGTCCTCCACGGCGAGGAAGCTGGCCGCGAGACCGGCGAGCGCGGCCCCACCGCCCAGGAGGGCGCCGTAGAGCAGGGCGGCCACGGTGCTGGGGAGGGCCCCGGTGCCGACCAGCCCGTCGCCGCGCCGGAGGAAGGCGACGGCCGCGCCCGCGAGCACGGCGAGGAGGACACCGGCCAGGCCACGCGGCACGCCGTCGGCCACCTGCGGCCGCGGCAGGACCAGATCTGCCAGGTGCTGGACCACCAGCGCGGCGCCCACCGCGAGCACCGCCGCGGTCGACAGGGCCGGCCCGACGGCGGCCCGGCCGGTCAGGAGTAGGACCGACAGGGCACACACAGCGCAGAGCAGGAGGATGCCGCCGGCCAGGGAGGCGACGACGGCGGGGCGTGGCCGGCGCAGCATCTGCTGCAGGACGCCCGCGAGGAAGCCGACGCCCAGGACCGCGAGCAGGCCGCCCAGCTGGGGACGCTGCGGCAGCATGATCACCAGATCCGCCGCGCCGGCCGCGGCCGCGCCGATCACCAGTGAGCCGACGAATCCCTCGATGCCGGTGATCACCACCCACGCCACGACCAGGGCCAGCTGGAGGACCAGCACGGCGGCCAGGCGGCCGCCGTCCCCCAGCAGGTGCGCGAGGCCGACGACGAGCGCCACGGCCACCACGGCGGCGCCGGCGGCGGGCAGGTGGTGCCCGCGAGCCTGGACCGGCGTCTCCACGGCACCCGGGTTCACGGGTTGATCGTCGCAGACGCCCGGCGCCCGATCCGCTCGACGAGCGGGGCGGTGGCCCCGCTCGCGGCGTGTCCGGAGCCGGGTTTGCCGCCGGGACCGCACGAGGTGCGAACACGTCGGCTATCCTGCCTTCTCACCTCGACAGCGCCGTCGCAGGGACGCCAGACGACCTGGTCGTCGACGGGCCTCCTCGAAGGAGACGACATGCGACTCGTGCTCATGACCGCGGCGCGTCAGGCCACGACCGAGGTGCTTCCCGCGCTGGGGCTGCTCGCGCATCAGGTCCGTGTGGTGCCGCCCGAGCTGTCCAGCCTCCTCGATGGCGATTCCGGTGACGTCGTGCTCGTCGACGCCCGCCACGACCTCGTCCAGGCCCGCACGCTGTGCAGCCTGCTGTCCTCGACCGGCGTCGCGGCCTCGCTGGTCGCCGTCCTGTCCGAGGGCGGCCTGGTCGCGCTCTCGGCCGACTGGGGCGTCGACGACGTGCTTCTCGACACCGCCGGCCCGGCCGAGGTGGACGCCCGGCTGAAGTGGGCCAGCGCCCGGCGGCTGGCCGCGGCCACCCCGGCCGACGGCCCCGAGGGTGGCGTCACCAAGGCGGGTGAGCTGGTCATCGACGAGCACAGCTACTCCGCCAAGCTCCGCGGCCGGGCGCTCGACCTCACCTACAAGGAGTTCGAGCTGCTCAAGTACCTCGCCCAGCACCCGGGCCGGGTCTTCTCGCGGGCGCAGCTGCTCCAGGAGATCTGGGGCTACGACTACTTCGGCGGCACGCGAACCGTCGACGTCCACGTCCGCCGCCTGCGCGCCAAGCTCGGCACCGAGCACGAGGGCCTGATCGGCACCGTCCGCAACGTCGGCTACAAGCTCGACCAGCATGTCGCCGACGCGACCGCCGCGGCGGCTCGCGCCGAGGTCGAGACGCAGGCCGGCGCAACGTCGGCCTCCGAGCTGGTCTGAGGCGCTCCTGAGCGATCAATTCGTCGTCGAGGACGTCTCGCGGCTGCCGGCGGCCGACGTCCCCGCCGTCCTTTCCCTGCTGCGATCGGCCACCGCGGCCGACGGCGTCCGTCCCGTGTCGGAGGAGACCGAGCTGCGGCTGCAGCACGGCGGCCCCGACGGCGGACGGGACCTGCTGGCCCGCGGGTCCGACGGAAGCCTCGACGGCTACGCCAGGATCGAACTCGGCGACGACGGCGACGTCCAGGCCGAGCTCGTGGTCGATCCCGGTTCCCGGAGGGCCGGGGTCGGCGCGGCGATGCTCACGCGGCTCGAGCAGCTCGCGGGCAGCCGTGCCCTCCGCTTCTGGGCACACGGCGACCTGCCCGGCGCACGGGCACTGGCCCGGGCGCGCGGGTACGGGCGCGCCCGCGTGCTGCTGCAGATGCGCCGCGACCTCTCCGGAGTCGACCCCGATCCGCACCCGTCCCTCCCCGACGGGGTGCACGTGGCCGCCTTCCGGCCCGGGCGCGACGAGGAGGCGTGGCTGCGGGTCAACGCGCGGGCCTTCGCCACCCACCCGGAGCAGGGCCGCTGGACACCGGAGGACCTCCGGCTGCGCGAGAAGGAGCCGTGGTTCGACCCGGCCGGATTCCTGATGGCCTGGCGGGGCGACCCCGACGACGGCGGCGTCTTGCTGGGCTCACACTGGACGAAGGTCCACCCGCCCGGCGACGTGGCCGACGAGCCGGTCGGGGAGATCTACGTCCTCGGGATCGATCCCGACGCCCAGGGCATGCGGCTGGGCCGCGCCCTCACCGACCTGGGGCTGGCGTACCTGCGCTCGCAGGGGCCGGCACAGGTCCTCCTCTACGTCGAGGAGGACAACGCCACGGCCGTCGCCCTCTACGAGCACAGCGGGTTCAGGCGGTACTCCGTCGACGTCGCGTGGCGTCGCGAACTGCTCCTCCGCTAGTTCCCGCACCTTCCTGGCCGTCGAGGGCGTCGACGTCTCCATCGAGCGGCGGACCGTCACGGCCCTGATCGGCCCGTCGGGCTGCGGGAGTCCACCGAGGACTACCTCTCCGGCCGCTTCGGCTGATCGGCCGCGTGCTCGGCCGCAGCCGGCGGGCAGCTCAGCCGCAGGCGACCGCGGGCCGGGCCTTCGCGGCCGCCGCAGTGGAGGCGGCGGGGGCGCTCGGGGCCGCGGAGGTCGGGGCGCTCAGCTGCACCGGCACGAC
>JAODNJ010000126.1 GCA_025465155.1 Frankiales bacterium | reverse complement strand
ACCAACGGACCGCGGAGCAGGAGCTCGCCGACCTCACCGTCGGGCGTGTCGGTGCCGTCGGGGAACACCAGCCGCGCCTCGGTGTACAGGCACGGCCTGCCCGCTGTGCCGAGCCGTTCGCGGGCCTGTTCGACCGGGGTGATCATCGCGAATCCGCCCGCCACCTCGGTCATGCCGAAGCTGCTGATGAACGGGACGCCACGTTCGGTGAACGCCTCGAAGATCGTCATGGCGACCGGGGCCGCGCCGCAGAGGATCATGCGCAGCGACGAGAGGTCCCGCGTGCCGAAGTCGGGGTGACGCATCAGCGCCATGGCCATAGTCGGGACGGCCACCATGAAGGTGATCCGGTCCCGCTCAATCAGCTCGAGCGTTCGGCCCGCGTCGAAGGCGCGCTCGAGCTCGACGGTGATCCCGCCGTGCAGGGCGGGCGCGACGATCGCCATGGCGCCGGTGAAGCACAGCGGGAGATTGAGCAGGAACCGGTCGTTCTGCCAGAACCCGAGGTCCACCAACCAGTTAAGCGTCGCGTAGCGCACGTTGTCGTGGCTGACGACGGCACCCTTGGGCTGCCCGGTGGTGCCCGAGGTGTAGTAGATGCACACCGTGTCGGATCCGGTGCGCGACGGGAACACCACGTGGGACGGTGCGGCGTCGATGAGCTCCTCGAGCATGAAATGGTCACCGTTCAGGGGGCCGTCGACGCTCACGAAGGTCGTCACGGTGCCCTGTCCCGCCATCCCGGCGACCACGCAGGCGAAGGACGCGTCCGTGACCACCGCCGTCGCACTGCAGTCCGCGACGAGGGCGGCCTGCTCCGATGCTGTCGCCAGCGCGTTGAGCGGGACGAACACCGCACCCGCTCGTAAGGCGCCGACGAAGACCTCGATGAACTCGACCCGGTTGTGCATCAGGCACGCGACCCGGTCGCCCGGCCGAACGCCCGCCCCGACGAATGCCCGGGCCACCTCGGTCGCGCGACGGTCGAGGTCCTGCCAGATGACGACGCGATCCTCGAAGACCACGGCCGGGGCCGCCGGCTTGATCCGCGCCCACCCCGACACCCAGCTCGATGCACTCATCGCAGTTGATCTCCTTCGACCGACCGGTGACGCGTCGCACCTCGAGGGTGAGACGACATCGTGGAGACGCGTGCCCAACCTACCGTATGGTTGCCGACCGTTAGGGGGATTCAAGCCTGAGCAAAGGAGACGGCGTGCAGATCAGTGATTCGGTCGGCCTGGTGACGGGGGGTGCGAGCGGCCTCGGGGAGGGCACGGTCCGTTTCATGGTCGAGCGTGGCGCGAAAGTCGCCGTACTCGACCTTCCTCGCTCGAAGGGGGACGCCCTGGCCAAGGAGCTCGGCGACGACGTCACCTTCGTGGCTTGCGACGTCACCGACCCGGAGAATGTGAAGGGGGCGGTCGCGGAGGCCAGGGAGCGGTTCGGCCGGCTCGACTTCGCGGTGAACTGCGCGGGGGCGGGCCCGGGCGCACGGATGCTGGACCGTCAGGGCAACCCGCATCCCCTGGGCCTCTACCGGCACATCGTCGAACTCGACCTGATCGGCACGTTCGACGTGACCCGGTGGGCGGCCGCGCACATGGCGCGCAACGAGCCCGGCGACAGCGGCGAGCGAGGCCTGATCGTCAACACCGCCTCCATCGCGGGATACGAGGGCCAGATCGGGCAGGCTGCCTACTCCGCGGCCAAGGGGGGTGTCATCGCGATGACCCTGCCGCTCGCTCGCGATCTCGCGGCGCACGGGATCAGGGTCATGACAATCTGCCCTGGAATCATGGACACCCCGGCGTTCGGCAACGTCGACGACTCCCTGAAGCAGAAGCTCGCCGAGATCCACGTCTTCCCGAAGCGCCTGGGGACACCCGCGGACTTCGGCAGGCTCGTCGGCAGCTTCATGGAGAACACGCTGCTCAACGGCGAGGTCGTACGTCTCGACGCCGCGACCCGGCTGGCGCCTCGATGAGCCCGTCGACGGTGGCGCCGTCGCCCTCGGACGTGGTCCTGGTCGGTGGCCTGCGAACCCCCTTCAGCAGGTTCGGCGGGGCCCTGCGCACCACGCCGAGCATCGACCTGGCCGCTCATGTGCTGCGCGCGGTGCTGGAGCGCTGCGACATCCCGGCCGATCGGGTCGACGACGTCTTCCTCGGCTTCACGATGCCCTCCGAGTACGCGTTCGACGGCTCGATCCCCGCTCGCACGGCCATGCTGCGGGCCGGGCTGCCGGACACAGTCCGCTCCCTCACGATCGACCGGGCCTGCTGCTCCGCCGCGACCGCCGTTCAGCTCGGGGCGAAGGCCATCAAGCTCGGCGAGGCCGGAGTCATGCTCGCCGGTGGCGCCGAGAACATGGGCCGCTCGTCCTTCCTGATGTCGGCAGACAACCGGTGGGGCCACAGGCGGGGGGCGCAGTCGCTGAAGGACCCGATCGACAGCCCCGGAGCGGACATCGGAGGAAAACCCGTGGCCGTCGATGCCGGAGAGGTGGCCGTCGAGCACGGCATCGACCGCGAGCAGCAGGATGCGTGGGCGCTACGCTCCCAGGAGCGCTACCGGCGGGCGCACGCGGACGGTTTCTTTCACGACGAGATCGTGTCCATGCCCTACCGCGGCAAGGGCAAGGAGGAGTTCCTCGCGGAGGACGAGGAGCCTCGCGGGGGCGTGACCCTCGAGGCACTCGCCAAGCTGCCCACGGTCTACGGCAGCCCCACGGTCACACCGGGAAACGCGCCGGGGCTGAGCACCGGTGGCTGTGCCGTGGCGCTCGCCCGCCGCTCGGTGGCCGAGGAGCTCGGGCTCCCGGTGCTGGGCACGATCCGCGGTTGGGCCTCTATCGCGCGGGCCCCGCGCGATATCGCGGTAGCGCCCGCGCCGGCCCTGCAGGGCGCGGTGAGCAGCGCCGGGTGGCACCTGGACGATCTCGACGTAATCGAGATCAACGAGGCGTTCGCCGCGGTTCCGCTCGTCAGCGCGCACCTGCTCGCCGACGGGGACATCGAGCGTCGGGGGAAGCTCCTCGACCGGACGAACGTCAACGGCGGCGCTGTGGCGCTCGGGCACCCGACCGGCGCCTCAGGCGCGCGCCTTGTGCTGACCGCCGCCCGCGAGCTGGCCCGTCGCGGCGGTGGCCGCGCCGTGGCGGCGATCTGCGGAGGCCTCGGCCAGGCGGATGCTGTCGCAGTGAGCGTGCCGTGACCACTCAGACGGACGTCGCCGAGCGCGCGGCGGCGTGGCTGGCGGAGAACGCGGCCGACTTCGAGGACCCGCGACGGCCGCTGACCGGCTTTCCCGACCGGACCGTCGAGGAG
>JAODNJ010000110.1 GCA_025465155.1 Frankiales bacterium | reverse complement strand
TGCCTACGAAGGGATCGATGGTGCTGATCGGGTTGCTCCGCGCTCATCTGCAGCCCTACCGCCGTCCGCTCCTGGCGGTGGGCGGGCTGCAACTTGTGAGCACGATCGCCTCGTTGTACCTGCCGAGGCTCAACGCGGACATCATCGACAACGGCATCGCTCGCGGCAACACCGGCTACATCGTGTCCACGGGCGGCTGGATGCTCACGGTCACCCTGCTGCAGATCGTGTGCTCGGTCGGCGCCGTCTGGTTCGGCGCGCGCACTGCGATGAGTTTCGGCCGGGACCTACGCGCGGCGGTGTTCCACCGGGTGGGGGAGTTCTCGGCGCGGGAGGTCAACCGCTTCGGTGCCCCGTCGCTGATCACCCGCAACACCAACGACGTCCAGCAGGTGCAGATGCTGGTGCTGCTGTCCTGCACGATGCTCGTCTCGGCGCCGATCATGTGTGTCGGCGGCGTCGTCATGGCCCTCAACGAGGACGTGGGCCTGTCCTGGTTGCTGGTGGTCTCCGTTCCCGTGCTGGTCATTGCCATCGGGCTGGTGATCAGGCGGATGGTGCCGCTGTTCCGGCTCGTGCAGACCCGCATCGACGCGGTCAATCGGGTTCTGCGTGAACAGATCACCGGCATCCGGGTGGTGCGGGCCTTCGTCCGTGAGCCGCAGGAGGTCGCCCGCTTCGGGCGCGCCAACGCCGACATCACCGACGCCGCGACGGCGGCCGGGCGGCTCCAGGCGCTGATCTTTCCGATCGTCATGCTGGTCCTCAACGTCTCCAGCGTCGGCGTCCTCTGGTTCGGGGCGGGGCGGATCGACGCCGGACAGATGCAGATCGGCGCCCTGACCGCGTTCCTCGCCTACCTGCTGCAGATCCTGATGGCCGTCATGATGGCGACCTTCATGGCGATCATGATTCCGCGGGCCAGCGTCTGCGCCGACCGGATCGGTGAGGTGCTGGAGACGGAGGGGTCGGTGCCACCACCCGCCGCGCCGGTCACCCCGCTTCGTTCGGACGGCGAGCTCATCTTCGACGCGGTCACGTTCAGCTATCCGGGCGCCGTGGCGCCGGTGCTGTCCGAGATCTCCTTCACGGCGTCACCGGGACGGACCACGGCGATCATCGGCAGCACCGGCGCCGGCAAGACGACGCTGATCTCGCTGGTGCCCCGGTTCTTCGACGCCACGGGCGGTGCCGTGTGCCTGGACGGGGTCGACGTGCGGCAACTGGACCAGGAGGTCCTCTGGCGCCGGATCGGACTCGTGCCGCAACGGCCGTACCTGTTCTCGGGCACCGTCGCGAGCAACCTGCGCTACGGCAATCCGACCGCCTCCGACGACGAGTTGTGGGCCGCGCTGGAGGTGGCCCAGGGTGCGGACTTCGTGCGGGCGATGCCCGACGGGCTGGGCACTGCCGTGGCGCAGGGCGGCACCAGCGTCTCCGGCGGCCAGCGTCAGCGCCTGGCGATCGCCCGGGCGCTGGTGCGCAGACCCGAGGTGTACCTGTTCGACGACTCGTTCTCCGCGCTGGACCTCGCCACCGATGCCCGGCTGCGCGCAGCACTGAAGCCGGTCACGGCCGAGGCCACGGTGATCATCGTCGCTCAGCGCGTGTCGACCATCGCCGACGCCGATCAGATCGTGGTGCTCGACGGCGGCGCTGTCGTGGGGATCGGCCGGCACGATGAACTGCTGACGTCCTGCGAGGCCTACCGCGAGATCGTCGCCTCCCAGCTCAGCGCCGAGGGAGCTGTGGCATGAGCGCGCCCACGAGAGACCGCCGCGCCGGCGGCAAAGGCCCCCGGCAGGACACCGACACGGTGAACGCCGCCCGCGGCATGGCCGCCCAACGGCGCGGCGGCGGTCCGCCGTGGGCCGGAGCCGGGCAGCCGGCCGAGAAGGCGTCGAACTTCGGCCCGTCGGCCCGTCGGCTGATGCGCCGGCTCCGGCCGGAACGGACCGGCGTCATCGCGGTTCTGGTGCTCGGCGTGGTCAGCGTCGCGCTCAATGTGATCGGCCCCAAAGTCCTCGGTCACGCCACCGACGTCATCTTCGCCGGCATCATCGGCAAGCAGCTCCCGGCCGGGACCTCGGCGGCCCAGGCGGCCGCCGGGGCCCGCGCAGCCGGCAACGACACCGTGGCGGGGGTCATCCGATCGCAGCACGTCATCCCCGGCGTGGGCATCGACTTCCATGCGCTCGGACTGGTGTTGCTGGGCGTGATCGCGATCTACCTGTGCGCGGCGGTCTTCGGGTACGGGCAGGGCTACCTGCTGAACGGAGTCGTCCAGCGGACCATCTTCCGGCTGCGCGAGGACGTCGAGGCCAAGCTGAACCGGCTGCCACTGGCGTACTTCGACGGCCAGCAGCGCGGGGAGGTCCTCTCCCGCGTCACCAACGACATCGACAACGTCTCCACCAGCCTGCAGCAGACGATGAGCCAGCTGATCACCTCGCTTCTCACGGTGATCGGGGTGCTGCTGGTGATGATCCTGATCTCTCCGCTGCTCTCCCTGATCGCGCTGGTCACCGTCCCGGTGTCGGTGCTGCTCACCCGGGCGATCGCCAAGCGCAGCCAGAGGCACTTCGTGGCGCAGTGGCGGCACACCGGCGCGCTCAACGGTCAGATCGAGGAGTCGTTCACCGGGCATGAGCTGGTTCGCGTGTTCGGCCGACGCCGGGAGGTCGAAGCGGCCTTCCGAGCCAAGAACGACGAGCTGCTGGGCGCGAGCTTCGGCGCGCAGTTCATCTCCGGGCTGATCATGCCGTCGATGATGTTCATCGGGAACCTCAACTACGTGGCGGTCGCCGTGGTCGGCGGCCTGCGGGTGGCCTCGGGGTCGATGAGCCTGGGCGACGTCCAGGCGTTCATCCAGTACTCCCGGCAGTTCACCCAGCCGCTGACCCAGGCGGCCTCGATGGCGAATGTGCTGCAGTCCGGCGTCGCGTCGGCCGAGCGGGTCTTCGAGCTGCTCGACGCGCCGGAGCAGTCGCCCGATCCGGCGGTTCCCGCGGTGCGGGCCGAGCGCAGGGGCCGGGTCGAGTTCGCGCACGTCGCCTTCTCCTACCGGCCCGACGCACCGCTGATCGACGACCTGTCGCTGGTCGCCGAGCCCGGCCAGACGGTCGCGATCGTGGGGCCGACCGGAGCGGGCAAGACCACGCTGGTCAACCTGATCATGCGGTTCTACGAGATCGACGGGGGCAGGATCACCCTCGGTGGCATCGACATCGCCACGATGAGCCGCGCGGACCTGCGGTCCGGCGTCGGGATGGTGCTGCAGGACACCTGGCTGTTCGGCGGGACGATCTTCGACAACATCGCATACGGCAACCCGCATGCGACACCCGAGCAGGTGGTCGACGCGGCGCGGGCGACCTACGTCGATCGATTCGTCCAGAGCCTCCCCGACGGCTACGACACGGTGATCGACGAGGAAGGATCCAACGTCTCGGCGGGCGAGAAGCAGCTGATCACGATCGCCCGGGCGTTCCTCGCCGATCCGTCGCTGCTGATACTCGACGAGGCCACCAGCTCGGTGGACACCCGAACCGAGGTGCTCGTACAGCGGGCCATGGCCGCGCTGCGCAGCGACCGCACCAGCTTCGTGATCGCTCACCGCCTCTCCACCATCCGCGATGCCGACCTCATCCTGGTGATGGAGGCCGGCGCGATCGTCGAGCAGGGCACTCACGATGAGCTGCTCGCGGTGCACGGGTCCTACTGGCGGCTCTACAACGCACAGTTCGCCGGCGCCGAGACCTGACCCGTCGCGGCCGCGCGCTCACGACACCGTGCGCGCGTCCTTCTGGTCGATTGCGCGCTGGGTTCGCCGGTCCCGTACGACGTCCACCGCCAGCGCCAGCGCCAGCGTGACGACGACCGCCGCACTGAACCCCGCCACGGTGTCCGTCGCGTAGTGCGCCCCCTGGGAAACCATGGCGACGCCGATCACCGACGCCCCTGCCGCCACGGCCACCAACGCAACGACCGCCGCCCACACGAGATGTGTCCTGGTCCGGCCGAGGAACCCCAGGGCGATGACCAGCAGGATCGACGTCGCTCCCGCGGTGTGACCGCTCGGTAGCGCGAGGCCGCCGTGGATCGTCCTGTCCACAACATGCTTGCCGGTCTCCACGACGACGCCGGTGACGGCGGGCCCGACCACGGACAGCGCGGCGAGCCTCGGCCGTCGGGAGACCAGGAAGGTCACGGCCAGGACGACGCCCGCGAGGCCGACCGACATCGGGCTCGCGAAGCTGGACAGATCGCCCATCGCGCTCTCCTGCGTGCGAAAGCCGCCCAGGAGATCGAGGAAGACCCAGGTGTCCAAGCGGCCCGGCTGCCTGTCGCCGTGGTACCGGACGGCCAGGACGAGCACGATCACCGCGCACAACCCCGCGAGTCCCGCCGCCGCCCGGCGAAGGCGTGGAGGGACGAGCGCGGGCTCGGG
>JAODNJ010000072.1 GCA_025465155.1 Frankiales bacterium | reverse complement strand
CGCATGGTGCGCGACGCCGGCGCGCAGCGGATCTACGGCGTCGTCGGCGACAGCCTGAACCCGGTCGTCGACGCCGTCCGGCGCACCGACGGCATCGAGTGGGTGCACGTCAGCAACGAGGAAGGGGGTGCCTTCGCCGCGGCCGCCGAGGCGCAGGTCACCGGCCGGCTGGCCGTCTGCGCCGGCAGCAGCGGCCCCGGCAACACCCACCTGCTGCAGGGCCTGTACGACGCCCACCGCAGTGGCGCGCCCGTGCTGGCGCTCGCCTCGCAGATCGGGTCCGCGGAGATCGGGACCGGTTTCTTCCAGGAGACCCACCCCGAGCGCACGTTCCAGGACTGCTCGTACTGGTGCGAGCAGGTCACCCCGAACCAGATGCCGCAGGCCCTGCGGGTGGCCATCCAGACCGCGCTCGGCAGGCGCGGGGTCTCGGTCGTCGTGGTGCCCGGCGACCTCGCCGCCGAGGAGTCCGGCGGCCCGGCGGTGCCGACCGCGATCGTGTCGGAGCCGGCCCCGGTGCGGCCGGTGGACGAGCAGGTACGGGCCCTCGCGGACGCGCTGAACGCGGCCCGCACGGTCACACTCTTCTGCGGCGCCGGGTGCCGGGGCGCGCACGACGAGGTGATGGAGCTGGCCGGGCGGGTGCAGGCGCCGGTGGGGCACGCGCTGGGCGGCAAGGAGTGGATCCAGTTCGCCAACCCGTTCGACGTCGGGATGAACGGGCTGCTCGGCTACGGGGCGGCGCACAAGGCCACGCACGAGGCCGACCTGCTCCTGCTGCTGGGGACCGACTTCCCCTATCGGAACTTCCTCCCGCAGCGGGGGACGGCGCAGGTGGACGCCGATGCGGCGCACCTGGGCCGGCGGACGCCGCTGGAGGTGGCCGTGCACGGCGACGTCGGCGAGACCATCCGGGCGCTGCTGCCCCAGGTCCGGCAGAAGGACGACCGCCGCTTCCTCGACGCGATGCTGCGGGGGCACGCCGAGGCGCTGGAACGGGTCGTCGGCGCGTACACCCGCCGGGTCGAGGGGATGCGGCCCATTCACCCCGAGTACATCGCCGCCCAGCTCGACGACCTCGCCGCCGACGACGCCGTCTTCACCGTCGACACCGGCATGTGCAACGTGTGGGCCGCCCGCTACCTGACCCCCAACGGACGACGCCGGGTGATCGGCTCCTTCCGGCACGGCTCCATGGCCAACGCCCTGCCGCACGCGATCGGCGCGCAGCTGGGGGCGCCCGGGCGCCAGGTGGTCTCGATGTCCGGCGACGGCGGCCTGGCCATGCTGCTGGGCGAGCTGATCACCGTCCGGCTGCACCGGCTCCCGGTGAAGATCGTGCTGTTCAACAATGCCTCGCTCGGCATGGTGAAGCTCGAGATGATGGTCGACGGCATCCCGGACTACCAGACCGACCACGAGCCGACCAACTTCGCCGCGGTCGCCGAGGCGGTCGGGTTCCGGTCGATGCGGGTCGAGGCCCCGGCCGATGTCCGGTCCACTCTCGAGAAGGGGCTGGCCGAGCCGGGGCCGGTGCTCATGGAGTTCGTCACCGACCCGAACGCCCTGTCCATCCCGCCCGCGATCACCGGGGAGCAGATTCGGGGCTTCGCCATGTCGGCGTCGAAGACGGTGCTCGGCGGGGGCGTCGGCAAGATGATCGATCTGGCCCGCAGCAACCTGCGCAACATCCCGCGCCCGTGAGACACGCCCCCACGGCGCGGGCCCCCGCGTGACCTGAGCGCAATCGGCGTGGGCGATCATGGCGTGATGCTCATCGGAGTTCCCCCCGAGTCGCGCCCCGGGGAGACCCGCGTCGCCGCCACGCCCGCCACGGTGGCGCAACTGCGCACCCTCGACTACGACATCGTGGTCGCCACCGGGGCAGGGGCGGCGAGCAGCTTTCCCGACGACGCCTACGCCGACGCCGGGGCGCGGATCGGGACCGCCGCCGAGGCATGGCGGGCCGACGTCGTCCTGCACGTCAACGCGCCGACCGATGACGAGCTCGCCGGCCTCCGCGACGGCGCGACGCTGATCAGCCTGCTCGCCCCGGCGCGCAGCCCCGAACTGGTCGAGGCGCTGGCGGGACGGCCGCTGACAGCGCTGGCCATGGATGCGGTGCCGCGCATCTCCCGCGCCCAGTCGCTGGACGTGCTCAGCTCGATGGCGAACATCGCCGGGTACCGGGCGGTGATCGAGGCCGCGCACACCTTCGGCCGGCTGTTCACCGGCCAGGTCACCGCCGCCGGCAAGGTGCCCCCGGCCAAGGTCCTCGTGGTCGGGGCCGGGGTCGCCGGGCTCGCCGCGATCGGAACGGCCAGCAGCCTGGGCGCCGTGGTCCGTGCCACGGACGTCCGCCCCGAGGTGGCCGAGCAGATCCGCTCCCTCGGCGGCGAGTACATCGGCGTGCCCCCCGCCGAGGAGCAGTCCAGGGGCACCGGCTACGCGACCGAGATGTCCGAGGACTTCAACCGGCGGATGGCCGAGATCTACGCCGAGCAGGCCAGGGACGTGGACATCGTCATCACGACGGCCCTGATCCCGGGCCGGCCGGCGCCCCGCCTGATCACCGAGGAGATGGTCGCCTCGATGCGGCCGGGCAGCGTGATCGTCGACATGGCGGCCGGCCAGGGCGGCAACGTGGCCGGGTCGGCGGCCGACCGGGTCGTCGTCAGCCCGAACGGTGTCTCGATCATCGGCTACACCGATCTGGCCGGGCGGTTGCCGGCGCAGGCCTCGCAGCTCTTCGGCACCAACATCGTCAACCTGATGAAGCTGCTGACGCCCGGCAGGGACGGCGCGGTCGTCCTCGACCTCGACGACGTCGTCCAGCGCGCCATGACCGTGGTCCGCGACGGCGAGACGCTCTGGCCACCGCCGCCCGTGCAGGTCTCCGCGGTACCGGCCGCCACCGCACCTTCCCCGTCACCGCCGCCGCGCGAGCCGGAGCGGCCGGCGTCGCCCGCGCGCCGGTTCGGGGTCGTCGGGCTGGCCGCGGCGGCCCTGTTCTTCCTCGCCGCCTTCTCGCCGAGCCAGCTGATCCAGCACTTCTTCGTCTTCGCGCTGGCCATCGTGGTGGGCTTCTACGTGATCGGGAACGTCCATCACGCGCTGCACACCCCGCTGATGTCGGTGACCAACGCGATCTCCGGGATCATCGTGGTCGGCGCGCTGCTGCAGATCGGCCACGGCAGCGTCGTGGTGACCGTCCTGGCGTCGGTGGCCATCCTGGTGGCGAGCATCAACATCTTCGGCGGCTTCGCGGTGACCCGCCGCATGCTCGGCATGTTCACGAGGGGCTGACCGATGACTGCCACGACCGCTTCGTCGGCCGCGTACATCGTCGCGGCCCTGCTGTTCATCCTCAGCCTCGCCGGGCTGTCCCGGCACGAGAGCGCCAAGACCGGCAACGTCTTCGGCATCGCCGGCATGGCGATCGCGCTCGCGGCAACGATCGCCCTCGCCACCCGCAGCATCGCCGCCGGCGGGGTCGCGCTGCTGGCCACGGCCATGGTCATCGGCGCCACGATCGGCGTCTGGCGGGCCCGCCGCGTCGAGATGACCGGGATGCCGGAGCTGATCGCGATCCTGCACAGCTTCGTGGGGCTGGCCGCCGTACTCGTCGGGTGGAACGGCTTCTGGTCGGTCGAGCGCCGGGGCGCCGCGCAGAACGAGGTGGCGTCCTCGCTGCTGGGCATCCACTCCGGCGAGGTGGTCATCGGCGTCTTCATCGGCGCGGTGACCTTCACCGGCTCCATCGTCGCGTTCCTCAAGCTCTCCGGGCGGATCAAGGGCAACCCGCTGATGCTGCCCGCGCACAACTGGCTGAACCTGGGCGCGCTGGTGGCATTCGTCGCCCTGACCGCGTTCTTCGTGGCGCGGCCGAGCCTGGGCCTGCTCGTCGGCGTCACCGCGCTGGCCCTGGTCCTCGGCTGGCACCTGGTGGCGTCGATCGGCGGCGGCGACATGCCGGTCGTCGTGTCGATGCTGAACAGCTATTCCGGGTGGGCGGCCGCCGCCTCGGGCTTCCTGCTCGACAACAACCTGCTGATCATCACCGGGGCTCTGGTCGGCTCCTCGGGTGCCTACCTCTCCTACATCATGTGCAAGGCCATGAACCGGTCGTTCCTCTCGGTCATCGCGGGCGGGTTCGGCAACGAGGGCGCCGCCGCCTCCGACCAGGACTACGGAGAGCACACCGAGATCACCGCCGCCGAGACGGCAGAGCTGCTGCGCAACGCGAAGTCGGTGATCATCACGCCCGGCTACGGCATGGCCGTCGCCCAGGCCCAGAACCCGGTGGCCGAGCTCACCCGGCAGCTGCGCGCCCGCGACGTCGAGGTGCGCTTCGGCATCCATCCGGTGGCCGGCCGGCTGCCCGGGCACATGAACGTGCTCCTGGCCGAGGCCAAGGTGCCCTACGACATCGTTCTGGAGATGGACGAGATCAACGACGACTTCGCCGACACCTCTGTCGTCCTGGTGATCGGCGCCAACGACACGGTGAACCCGGCGGCGATGGAGGATCCCGGCAGCCCGATCGCCGGCATGCCCGTGCTGCACGTCTGGGAGGCCGCGGACGTCGTCGTCTTCAAGCGGTCGATGAACACCGGGTACGCCGGCGTCCAGAACCCGCTGTTCTTCCGCGACAACACGAAGATGCTCTTCGGCGACGCTCGGGAACGGGTGGACGACATCCTCCGCGCGCTCTGATATCGGCCCCCGGGCAGACTGGGATCCGTGGCGGGCGACTGGCTGCGACGATCCCGCGCGGCCGGGTCCGCGACCGTCGGCCGCGCGCGCGCCGAGCTGCGCCTCGTGGTCCGCCGCGGCCGGCCCGTGGGTCTGCGGACAGCGAAGACGGTGCTCGCCGCCGTGCTGGCGTTCGCCGCCGCCGACGCGCTGCACACCAGCAGCTCCCCCGTCCTGGCGCCGCTGACCGCGCTGCTGGTCGTGCAGCTGACCCTGTACGAGACGTTCGCCCACGGTCGCGAGCGGATCGTCAGCGTGGTGGCCGGGGTGCTGCTCGCGGCACTGTTCGCCGGGTTCGTCGGGCTCACCTGGTGGAGCCTCGGGTTCGTCGTGCTGGTCAGCATCGTGGCCGGCCGGCTGCTGCGGCTGGGGCCGCACCTGCTGGAGGTCCCGATCAGCGCCATGCTCGTCCTCGCGGTGGGCGGCGCCCAGCCCGCCGTCCTGAGCAGGGTCGTGGAGACGCTGATCGGCGCGGCCGTCGGCGTCCTCGTGAACCTGCTCATCGCGCCGCCGCTGTACATCCAGCCGGCCAGCGACGCGATCGCCGAGCTGGCCGAGCGGATGGCCGGCTTCACCCGCGACCTGGCGTCCGCCGTGCGTGGCCCCTGGTCCCGCGTGACGGCACAGGCCCAGCTGACCCTGGCCCGGGAGCTCGGGGACGACGTGGCGCAGGCCGACCGCCACCTCGGACGCACCGAGGAGAGCGCCCGCCTCAACCCCCGGGGCCGGCAGGCCCGGCAGGCCGAGCCCCGGCTGCGCAGCACGCTCGACGCCCTCGAGCACGCGCAGGTGGGCCTGCGCAACCTCGCCCGCGCGCTGCTCGACCGCACCTTCTTCGTGCCCGACGACCAGGGGGACGCGGCCTACCCGCCAGGGGCACGGGAGGCCCTGGCGGACGTCCTCGACGCGATCGCCGACGCGCTGGAGGAGGCGGCGGGGGTTCCGTCCGGCAGGGCGGGGGCCGCCGCCGGCAGCGATGTCGCGAGTGCGGTGCGGCGGCTCGAGAGCCGCCGGAAGGCCCTGGCGGAGCGGCTGATGGTCGATCCCGCCGCCGATCCCGCCGCGTGGGCGCAGCACGGTGCGTTGCTCGATGCCGTCGACCGGCTGAGGGTGGAAGTGGAGTCGGCGCTCACGCCACCCGATGCGCCGTGGCGGCCGGACCCGCTGGTCGAGTTGCACGACCGGACGATCCGACGGGCCGTCCGGGCGGCCCGCACCCG
>JAODNJ010000057.1 GCA_025465155.1 Frankiales bacterium | reverse complement strand
CCGAGACGGTCACCCAGGCGCTCAACGGCGTGCTCTTCGTGGTGATCGTCATCGAGGTGCTGCGAACGATCGTGACCCGCCTCGAGGGCGAGGGGCTGCGCCTGCAGCCCTTCCTCGTGATCGCGATCGTGTCGACGGTGCGGCACATCCTCACCGTGGCGGCCCGGCTGTCCCTGGAGGGCACCCGGAACGGGTCCTCGCTCATCGTCGAGCTCTTGGCCAACGCCGGAGTCGTGCTGACCCTCGTGGTGGCGATGGTGCTGCAGCACCGCTGGGCGCGGGTCGACGAGACCTGAACCAGCGCGCCGGTCAGCCCGCCCGGGTCAGCCCCGTGAGCGGGCCCCGGTAGCGGAAGGCCGGCTGTCCGACGACGTCGGGAACACGCGTGATGAACAACGTGCCGGCGGCCGGCTGTACCACCCGGTCCGCGGCCGACAACCGCTCGGCGGACGTGGTGATCACGAGCACGTCCAGCTGCGGGCCCGCGAAGGCGCACCCGCTCGTCCGAGTGGCTCGCACGGGGACGACGTCCTCGAGCACGCCCGTCGTGCTGTAGCGGCGCACCTCACCGGCGCCCCAGAGCGGCACCCACACATGGCCGGCGCGGTCGACGGCGAGCCCCTGCAGGAGCGCGTCGCCCTCCTCGGCGACGTCGACGACCACGCGCGCGGCGCCCAGCGTGCCCAGGTCGGCGTCGTACTCGAAGGCGGTGACGGTCCCCGCGCCGGCCTCGGCCAGGTAGACCACGTCGTCGCCCGGCGACCAGCCGATGCCGGTGACCGCGGTCAGACCCGTGACCGCCTCGCTGACCACGCCGTCCAGATCGACGCGCCAGAGGGCGCCGCTGCCGCGCTCCTCCCGGGCGCCCATTGCTCCGGCGAAGAACCGTCCCGCGCGGTCGGCCGCACCCGCGCCCATCCGGGTCCCGGCGTCGAGGTCGAGCAGCCGGGCGATCCGGCCGTCGGGAGAGAGCGCGCGCAACCCGTGCCCCGCCGCCAGCAGCCAGTCGGTGCCGGTGGTCGGGGTGACGGCGCTGACCGGTTCGCCGACCTGCCGTACCGCCGCGTCACGCACTCCGATGTCGGGCTCGACGCGGGCCCACCGGATCTCCTCCCGGACCGCGTCGGCCCAGAGCAACTCGCTCGCCCCGTCGTCCCACACCGGCCCCTCGCCGCGGCCGGCAGGGCGGACGGCGGTGGGCTCGGCGGGCGGCAGCACCACACCGCGGTTCTGCCCACCCGGCGGGACCCTCACACGGTGTTCGGTCCGCTCGGCGCCGGGTATGCGGCAGGCGTCGGGGTGAGCAGGATCCCGTCGCGCACCTGCGCGAGGAGCCCCGCGGTGGATTACCGCCAGTTCATCGATCTCGTCAGCAAGAGGGCCGACGTCTCCCGCCCACGGCGGATCGACGGCATGCCGCTGAACCCCACGGAGACGGCAGAGATCCTCACCCGGGCCACGCTGGAGGTCCTGGCCCAGCGGATCAGCGGAGGGGAAGCGCGGGACCTCGCCGCGCAGCTGCCGCCCGAGCTCGCGGACGCGCTGCAACCCGAGCACGAGAAAGCCGAGCCGTTCGACCTCGAGGTCTTCATCCAACGCGTGGCCGACCACGCCCTCGTCGACTTCGAGGCGGCCCGCGCGGGCGTGCGAGCGGTGTTCCAGACCCTGCGCGACGCGGTACCGGGAGACGAATTCGCGGACGTATTGTCCGAGCTGCCCAGGGAGTACACGATGCTGCTGGACGAGAGCGAGTGAGCCCGTGGACGACAAGACCTTCTACGCGACTGTCGCCGAGCGGGCCGGGCTGTCCAAGGAGGAGGCGCAGGACCTGACCCGCGCCGTGCTCGAGGCGATCGCCCGGCAGCTCCCCTCGGGCGAGATCGACAAGCTGATCCCCACGCTGCCCGACTGGCTCGAGAACGCCGTCCCACGGCATGGCGGCTCGGCGCATCCCATCAAGGCGAGCGAGTTCGTCCGCAACCTCGCCAGGCGCACCGGGCTGAAGGAGGACGAGGTCCGGCGAGGCGTGGGAGCCGTCCTGACCTCCCTCCGCGAGGCCATGGAGCCACGGCACCTGGACCACGCGCTGGCGCTGCTCCCCAAGGACTACCGGGAGCTCCAGGCAGCCTGATCGCGGGCCCGGCCCGGATACCGCGGACGCGACCCGTGTGACCACGGCGGGCGCGGGTAGAGCAGCGACAGTCGCCAGACCGCGGCGCGACCGCACACACCGCGGGGACCAGCCGCATGAGCCGCCTCTTCTCGCCCTTGACGCTGCGCGACACGACGTTCCGGAACCGGTGCTGGGTGGCACCGATGTGCCAGTACAGCGCCGACGACGGACTCCCCGACGACTGGCACCTGGTGCACCTCGGCGGCCTGGCCCGCGGTGGCTCGGGTCTGGTCATGCAGGAGGCGACCGCAGTCACCCCCGGCGGCCGGATCACCCCCTGGGACGTGGGCATCTGGGACGACGAGCACGCCGACGCCTTCGTCCGCCAGGTCGCCTTCATCACGCAGCAGGGCGCCGTCGCGGGCATCCAGATATCCCACGCCGGCCGCAAGGCCTCGACGGACCGGCCCTGGGTGGGCGGCGGCTACGTGGATCTGGCACGCGGCGGCTGGGAGACGCTCGCCCCCTCGGAGGTGCCGTTCGGCGACAACCCGGCTCCGAGGGAGATGGGCGTCGACGAGATCCAGGCGGTCGTGGGGGCCTTCCACGACGCCGCGCACCGCGCAGTCGACGTCGGGTACGGCGTCGTCGAGATCCACGCCGCCCATGGCTATCTGCTGCACCAGTTCCTGTCCCCCCTCTCCAACCACCGCACCGACGAGTACGGCGGCGACCTGGCGGGGCGCAGCCGGTTCCTGGTGCAGGCCGTGGACGCGGTGAGGGAGGTCTGGCCGGACAGCCATCCCCTGTTCGTCCGCTTCTCGGCCACCGACTGGACCCCGGGCGGATGGGACGTCCCGGAGACCGTAGAGCTGTCGAAGCGGCTGGCCGGCCACGGCGTGGACCTGATCGACGTGACCAGCGGAGGGCTGGTGCCCGGAGCCCGGATCGAGGTGGAACCCGGGTACCAGGTGCCGTTCGCGCGGGCGGTTCGCGAGGGTTCGGGTCTTCCGGTGTCCGCCGTCGGGTTGATCGTCGCGCCGGAGCAGGCAGACCAGATCCTGGTCAACCAGGCCGCGGATGCCGTCATGCTGGCCAGGGCCGTGCTCCGCAACCCGCACTGGCCGTGGGCCGCCGCCAGAGCACTCGGCGACGACATCCCGTGGCCGCCGCAGTACCTCGGTGCCCAGCGCCGTCAGTGACGCTGCGAGAACTGTGGCGGGACCGGAACACCACTATGCTGGAGGGGCTGGAGCCGACGGCCACTGAGCGAGCACGGGAAGCCCGATGTCGTCTCCCACATCCACTCTCACCAGCGAATTCACCACCACCGAGCCGGACGTTGCGCACGACTGGCTGCGGTCGGCGTACGCCGGCTACGAGCCAGAGGGTTCCAACAGCTCGGCCGGTTTCCGCTTCCGCGGTACGCAGCGTCCGCTCGGCAGCGGCAACGTCTCACGCCTCACCTACTCGACGACCGCAGACAACAACGTCGAGCTGTCCGACGTCCTGCTGGTCCTCGACCCTTCCGACGGCCGCATGCGGGTCAGCCTGGGCCACGACGAAGCAGTCGTCTCCCCCGGGACGCCGGTCCTGTTTCCCCCGCACCAGGTCCTCAGCGCGCTGTGGGTGGATACGGACGCCGGCTGCGTCTGTCTGCGGGCGGCCGACGTCGAGCGGGTAGCCGTCGAGATGACGGGGATGGACACCATCACCCTCCGCTTCAGCGACGTGCGGCCGATGACGCCGGAACTGGGCCGGCGGTGGCACGACGCCGTCCGGCTGCTCCTGACGACGGTCCTGCGCGACCCTGTCGTGGCGGGCAGCCCGGTCGTCGCGGGTGAGCTGATCCAGCGACTGGCCGCCGCGGCCCTCGCCACCTTCCCCAGCACGACGCTTGCCTCCCACCCCCGCATCCCGCCCGGTCACGTCGAACCGGCCGTGGTCCGCCGCGCCATCGACTTCATCGACGCCAACGCCGACCGGGACATGACACTCAGCGAGATCGCCGCGGCCTCGGGGGTCGGACCCCGGGGGCTCCAGGCCGCGTTCCTCCGGCACGCCGACACGACTCCCCCGGCGTACGCCCGGCGGGTGCGCCTGGAGGCCGCGCACCGCGACCTGCAATCGGCGGACCCGGCCGGTGACTCCACCGTGAGCGCCGTCGCGGCCCGCCGGGGGTTCGCCGACCGTCACCGCTTCACCGACGAGTACGAGCGGACCTACCACCAGCAGCCGCAGGAGACCCTGCGCGCCTGACCGGCCGGCCGCTTCGGCACTCAGGGCTCAGAAGGTAGGGGCTCAGAGGAGCAGGCGGGAGAGCGCGAAGACGCGGTCCCAGTGCACGGTGGTGGGGTTGCGCACGTCGTCGTCGATGACCCGGAAGGTCCGGGCGACGGCGACGCTGATGCCGCCGAACACCTCGGTGAGGACGTCCTCCGTCTCCTCGTCGAACGTGATGTCGTCGGGCGGACGGCGCAGTGATTCACGCAGCAGCCGGCGCAGTTCGTCGGCCTCGCCGAGCTTGGCGAACTCGCGCATCCGCTCCTGCAGGCCCTTGGTGATGGGCAGGTCCTGCGGCGCGATCACGTCCCTGCCGTTCCACTTGGCGGTGTCCCGCCCGGCGATCGCGATGTCGTCGGTCTTCTCGTCGACGAACTCCCAGAAGCGCCGGACGTCGTCCTTGTCGATCTCGACGCTCCCGGCCGCGCGGAAGAACCGCTGCACCTGCGGTATCCCGCCGACCCGGGTGAGTGCCTCGGTCATGTCGCCGCCCCCTCCGTGGCCACGTCGCTCATCTCGTCGTCATCTCGTCGTCCCAAGGTGCTCGTGCACGAGGCGCACCGCCATGGCGCCCTCTCCGACGGCGGTGGCCACCCGCTTGACCGAACCGCTGCGGACATCGCCGGCGGCGAAGACTCCCGGAAGGCTCGTCTCCAACAGCAGGCGCGGCCACGACGCGTCGTCCCGGCCCCCTGCGCCGGGGCCGGTCAGCACGTAGCCGCCCGCGTCGACGGTCACGGACTCGGGCAGCCATGACGTGCTGGGGATCCCGCCGATGAAGACCATGAGGTCACGGGCGGGCAGCCGGTCCTGCTGGTCGGTGGCCGTGTCCCTCACCACGACGGCCTGCAGCCGCCCGCGCTGGCCCTCCAGGCCCTCCAGGCCCTCCACCACGGTGTGCAGCCGCACCTCGATGCGCGGGTCGTGCTCGATCCGGTCGGCCAGGTAGCGGGACATGTACTCGTCCAGCGCGTTCTCACGGATCACCAGGCGGACCTCGGCGGCGTGGTCGGCCATGAAGATCGCCGCCTGGCCGGCCGAGTTGCCACCTCCGATGATGACCACCGGGTCACCCACGCACTGTTGGGCCTCGACCGGGGTGGCGGCGTAGTAGACGCAGGTGCTCTCGAACTCCTCGAGCCGGGGGACGGGCAGTCTCCGCACGCGGACGCCGCTGGCGACGATCACGCAGCGACCGGTGATCTCCTCGCCGTCGGACATGCGCACCACGTAGGTGCCCTCGCGTCGCTCCATGCCGACCGCCTCGGCGGGCACGCTCGGCCGCGCCCCGAACTTCTCGGCCTGGAGAACGGCGCGCTCGGCGAGCTCTCCCCCGGGGATCCCGGAGGGAAAGCCCAGGTAGTTCTCGATGCTCGACGTCCGGCCCGCTTGCCCGCCGGTCGCGACGGCGTCGAGCAGGACCGTGTCCAGCCCCTCCGAGGCGCCGTAGACCGCGGCGGCGAGGCCGGCCGGTCCGGCGCCCACGATGACGAGGTCGTGCACCTGCTGCGACTCGTCCACCTCGCGCAGGCCGAACATCTCAGCCAGCTCGGCGGGGCTCGGATTGCGCAGCAGCCGGTCCCGGTAGAAGACGACGGGGGTGTCGTCGGGGGCCAGCCCGAGCTGCTGGAGCAGCCGTTCGGCCGAGGGATCGCTCTCGAGATCGACGAATCGGTGCGGCAGGCGGTTGCGGGCGGCGAACTCGCGCAGCTGCCGGGTCTCCGCGGAGTACCGGGAGCCGACGATCCGGAAGCCGATCCCCTCGCCCAGCGCCAGCCAGCGGCGCACCAGGAAGGCGCGCAGCATCTCGTCCCCGAACGCGCGCTCCGCCGCCGCGATGGCGAGCAGCCGCTCGGCGGGGACGCCCAGCACCTCCCCGGGATCGACGACGACGCTCGTGACGAACGCCGGCTCGCCGGTCAGGACGCCGAGATTGCCGAGGAACCGCCCCGGTCCGTGAACCTGGACCACATCCTGCTCCGGCGTCCCGAACCCCTCCACCACCGCGACCCGGCCGGAGAGCACCACGTCCAACCTGGTCTGCGGCTCGCCCTCCGCGATGAGCACCTCGCCCCGCCGGACGGGTCGCCGCTCCCCCCACGCCTCGAGCGCGCGCAGCTGCACCTCCTCCAGCCGCGGGAAGGCCCCGTGCAGGTCGGGGGTCTCGCCGGGCGGCACCTGCGCGAGCAGTTCCTCCAACCCGGCACCCGCCCCAGCCGTCGTCTCCGCGGTCACGTGGCCCCCGCCGTCACACGAGCGCCTCGTCGACGTAGCACCAGCGCCAGTCCTCGCCGGGCTCGAACGACTGCACGATGGGGTGGCCGATCAGCCCGGCGTGCTTGCGGGCGTGCCGGTTGGGCGAGGAGTCGCAGCACCCCACGTGCCCGCACGTGAGGCACAGCCGCAGGTGCACCCACGGGGAACCGGTCTGCAGGCACTCCTCGCAGCCTTCCGGCGTGCGCGGGACGACGTCGTCGCTGACGTAGACCAGATGCGGGTCGAGGCGGGTCGGGATGGTCACCGGTCATCCTTCCCCGGCTGGTCGCCGCTTCCCGCCTGGCCGGCCGACAGGGCGTCGTCGAGCCACTGGCGCAGCATCGGCTCCGGGGCCGCGCCGGGCTGCCGGGCGAGCAGCTGCCCGTCGCGCCACACCATCAGCGTCGGGACGGCGCGGATCTGGAAGACCTGCGACAGCCGCGGCGCCTTGTCGACGTCGACCTTCACCAGCTTGATCCGACCTCTCCGGTCGGTGGCGATCCGTTCGAGGGCGGGGCTGACCATCCGGCAGGGCCCGCACCAGGTCGCCCACATGTCCACCAGAACCGGGACCGGCGCCCGCTCGACGACCTCGGTGAAGTCGTCGTCGCCGGCATCGACGACCCACTGCAGGGCCTGATGGCAGTTGCCACACCGGGGGATGCTGCTGGCGACCGCCGGGACCCGATTCCGCCTCCCGCAGTTGGGGCAGGTGACGATGCTCGTCATCTGCGTCGCCGGGGCGCTCATGCCTGTGCTCCCATCTCCTGGGCGGCCCGCTCATGGGTGACGACGAGCCGGTCGCCGTCCAGCACCACCCGGATGACCGAACCGTCGATCACCCCCTCGCGGAGGAGCGCGCGAGCCACGCGGGTCTCGACCTCCCGGGCGATGAACCGGCGCAGCGGCCGGGCCCCGTACACCGGGTCGTAGCCCTCCCGCGCGATGAATCGGCGGGCGTCCTCGCTGATCTCCAGGAGCAGGTTGCGGTCCGCGAGCCGGGCGCGCAGTTCGGCGAGCATCAACTCGACGATGTGCTCGATCTCGTCCGGGGTGAGCGGGGTGAACAGCACCGTGTCGTCGACCCGGTTGAGGAACTCGGGCCGGAAGTGCGCGCGCAGCTCGGCCATGACCAGGTCGCGCGCGTCCGGCTTCAGCTGGCCGTCGGCGGTGACCCCGTCGAGCAGATACTGCGACCCGATGTTCGAGGTCATGATGATCACCGTGTTGCGGAAGTTGACGGTCCGGCCCTGCGCGTCGGTGAGCCGGCCGTCGTCGAGCACCTGCAGGAGGGTGTTGAACACATCCGCGTGGGCCTTCTCGACCTCGTCGAAGAGGACGACGGCGTAGGGACGACGGCGCACGGCCTCGGTGAGCTGGCCGCCCTCCTCGTAGCCGACGTAGCCGGGTGGCGCACCGACCAGCCGCGACACCGTGTGCCGCTCCTGGTACTCGCTCATGTCGATCCGGACCATGTTGTCCTCGGAGTCGAACAGCGCTTGGGCCAGCGCCTTGGCCAGCTCGGTCTTCCCGACACCGGTGGGGCCCAGGAAGATGAACGAGCCGGTCGGCCGGCGCGGGTCCTTGACCCCCGACCGCGCCCGGATGATGGCGTCCGCTACCGCCTGCACGGCCTCCTCCTGGCCCACGACCCGTTGGTGCAGGACCTCGTCGAGGCGCAGCAGCTTCTCCCGTTCTCCCTCGGTCAGCCGGGTCACCGGGATGCCCGTCCACGCCGAGACGATCTCGGCGATCTCCTCGGCCGTGACCACCTCGCGCAGCAGCCGGTGCTCGCCCTGCTTGGCGGCCAGCCGTTGCTGCTCGGCCTCGAGCTTGCGCTCGAGCTCGGCGAGCCGGCCGTAGCGCATTTCCGCGGCCCTGTTCAGGTCGTAGACCCGCTCCGCCTCGGCCACCTCCCGGCGCACCTGCTCCAGCTCCGCCCGCAGCTCCTGGACCCGCTGGATCGCCTGCCGCTCGGCGTTCCACTGGGCGCGCATGGCGTCGGCCTCGCTGCGGAGGTCGGCGAGCTCCTTGCGGAGCTGGTCGAGCCGGGCGATCGACGCCGGGTCCTCCTCCTTCGCGAGCGCGGCCTCCTCGATCTCCAGCCGCATCACCCTGCGGGTGATCTCGTCGAGCTCGGCGGGCATGGAATCGATCTCGGTGCGGAGCCGGGCGCAGGCCTCGTCGACGAGGTCGATGGCCTTGTCGGGCAGGAACCGGTCGGTGAGATAGCGACTGCTCAGCGTCGCGGCCGCGATCAGCGAGCCGTCGAGGATCCGCACCCCGTGGAAGACCTCGAGCCGCTCACGCAGGCCGCGCAGGATCGATACGGCGTCCTCGACGCTCGGCTCGTCCACGTAGACCGGCTGGAACCGCCGCTCGAGTGCCGCGTCCTTCTCGATGTGCTTGCGGTACTCGGTGAGTGTGGTGGCGCCGATCATGTGCAACTCGCCGCGCGCCAGCATCGGCTTGAGCATGTTTCCGGCGTCCATCGAGCCCTCGGCGGCTCCGGCCCCGACGACGGTGTGCAACTCGTCGATGAACAGCAGGATCCGGCCCTCGGCGGCCTTCACCTCGGCCAGCACCGCTTGCAGCCGCTCCTCGAACTCGCCGCGGTACTTCGCCCCGGCCACCAGGAGGCCCATGTCGAGTGAGAAGACGGTGCGGTCGCGCAGCCCTTCGGGGACGTCCCCGTTGACGATCCGCTGCGCCAGTCCCTCCACGATCGCCGTCTTGCCGACGCCCGGATCACCGATGAGGACGGGGTTGTTCTTCGACTTCCGCGACAGGATCTGGACGATGCGGCGGATCTCCGCGTCGCGACCGATGACCGGGTCGAGGCGGCCGGAGCGGGCCGACTCGACGAGGTCGGTCCCGTACTTGGCCAGGGCCTCGTAGGACCCCTCGGGCGTGGCCGAGGTGACCCGCTGGTTGCCGCGGATCTGCGTCAGCGCGGACAGGAACGCCTCGCGGGTGACGCCGTGGGCGATCAGCACCCGTCCCGCTCCGGTGGCAGAGCCTTCCTCGACCAGCGCGACGAGCAGGTGTTCCACCGAGACGTACTCGTCCTTCATGCGACGAGCCTCGCGGTCGGCCGCCTCGATGACCCGCGCCAGCCGCTGCGTGATCGAGACCTGTCCCGGCTGGGGAGCCGGGCCCGTCGTCCGCGCCTTGTGCGACAGCGCGGCCTCCAGGTCGCGGCGCAGGGAGACGAGGTCGACGTCCATCGCGGTGAGCAGCCGGGGCACCAGCCCCTCGGGCTGCTCGAGCAGCGCCATCAGCAGGTGCTCGCCGTCGACCTCGGTATGGCCGGCCCGGGTCGCCAGCTGCTGCGCGGCGGCGAGCGCTTCCTGGGACTTCTGGGTCAGGCGGTTGATGTCCATCGCTCGCTCCGCTCCTCGGGGTCGGGGGTGGGTCGTGGGGTCGTAGGCCGGGGCCGCTCCGGGGCGGTCCGCCCGCGCAGGCGCAGCGCGGTCTCCAGTTCGGTGATCCGGTCGAGCAGGTCGCAGACCAGCCCCAGGGCGGCGTAGTTCAGCGGGAGCGCGGCCCGCAGCCGCTGCAGCCGGGCGACGTCGGCCAGCTGCGTGGTGGTGAACCACAGGGCTCCGTCGGCACTGCGCACGGCGGACAGCAGCCCGAGGGCGACGAACCGTCGCACCAGCTCCGGGTGCAGGCCCGAGCGCCTGGCGAACTCCTCGTGGCCCATGAGGCTGCGTACCGGTCGGATGACGACGGGCAGGTACGGCGGGGTCATCGGCGGTCTCCCCGTGCCTGACGACCCCCACGACGATCAGGGCCATCACGGCGCGGATCGAAGCGGGACACCTCGGCGAGCCCCGAGAACAGCTCGCGCTCCCGTTGGGTGAGCCGGGACGGCACCATGATCCTGACCTCGGCGTAGAGATCACCGGGCCGCCCGCGGGGATCCGGCATGCCCTCGCCCCGGAGCCGCAGACGCCGCCC
>JAODNJ010000055.1 GCA_025465155.1 Frankiales bacterium | reverse complement strand
ACGTAGATGCCCTGGAGGGCCAGTCCCCGGGTGACGTCACGCCACTGGATGGGATCGCGGAAGAAGTCGATGAACGACAGCCAGTACCGGGTCGGCAGGTACGGCGCGATGGGCGAGGCCGCGTTCAGGGTGAACAACAGCGACGACGCGACGAGGATCGCGAGCGCGCCGAGCGAGGCCCCCAGCGGCGAGTCCGTGAGCGTGGAGAAGAACAGCGCGAAGGCGGCCACCCCCAGCATCGAGACGGCGACGTAGCCCACGGCCAGCAGCGTGCGGACGGCGATCTGACCCGGGGTCAGCGAGGTGCCCGAGACCGACAGGGTGACCGCCACCGTGCCGGGCGGTGGAGTGGCGAACAGGGTCCGCCCGATCAGGTAGCCCACGACGGCCACCACGACCACGGTGACGAGCACGAAGGCCAGGACGGCCACCAGCTTGGCCACGAGCAGCCGCGTGCGGCCGGCCGGCCGGGCCAGGAGATACCGCAGCGTCCCGGCCTGCGCCTCGCCCGCCACCGAGTCGCCGGCCACGACCGCGACCGCGATGGGCAGGAACAACGGCAGCACGATCGCGAGCGCGGCCAGCGGGAAGAGCTGTCCGTTGGAGAGGACCGCCGAGAGGAACGCCGGGCCCTGACCGGGACGGGGTGCCAGGTTGGTGATCTGGAGCAGGACCGCGACCAGGATCGGCAGCGCGTTCAGTGCCGCGATGGTGCCCCATGTCCGTGGTCTCCGGAACGTCTTCCGCAGCTCGACGACGATCACCGGGCGTCCTGCCCTGCGCCGTCGACGCGGTCCGGGGTCGCGCTCGCGGCCGCCAGGACCACCTGCTCGAGGCTCGGCCGGTCGAGGGCCAGGCCGGTGACCGGTACCCCGGCGCCGACCAGCAGGGCGTTGACCTCGGCCGGATCGGCCCCGCGGACCACGACGCGCTCGCCGTCGATCGCGGTCACCCGGCCGTCCAGCGCCGCCTTCACGCGGTGCGGCACAGGGGTGTGGACGACGGTGGAGCCGGTGGGGGCGGTGAGGGTGGCCAGCTGGTCCTGCAGCACCAGCCGGCCGCGGTCGAGGACGCCGACCCGGGTGCACAGCTGCTCCACCTCGGCCAGCAGGTGGCTGGACAGGAAGACCGTCGTCCCGGCGCGGTGCAGGTCGAGCAGCAGCTCGCGGATCTCCGCGATCCCCTGCGGGTCCAGGCCGTTGGTGGGCTCGTCCAGGACCAGCAGCTCCGGGCGGCGCAGCAGTGCCCCTGCCAGCCCGAGCCGCTGCCGCATGCCGAGGGAGTAGGCACGCACCGGCCGGCGCCCGACCCCGGCCAGCCCCACCTGCTCGAGCACCTCCTCGATCCGGTGTCGTCGGGTCCGGCGCGGGCCCCCGGGTCCGGAGGCGTCGAGCAGGCGCAGGTTCTCCCGGCCGGAGAGGTGCCCGTAGTGCGCGGGCCCCTCGATCAGCGAGCCCACGCGGGGCAGCACCCGCCGGCCGGCCCGCGGCATCCGCCCGCCCAGCAGCTCGATCTCGCCCCCGGTCGGCAGCACCAGGCCCAGCAGCATCCGCACCGTCGTCGTCTTCCCGGAGCCGTTCGCGCCGAGGAACCCGTAGATGTCGCCCTCCCGCACGTCGAGGTCGACGCCGTCGACGGCGCGCAGCCGGCCGTACCGCTTCACCAGGCTCCGCGTGGTGATCACCGCAGCCATCCGGCCTCCAGCGCGGGGATCTCCTTCGTGGCACCGGCCAGCGCCGCCAGGGTCACCGTCCCGGTGAACAGGTAGGCGCCGACGTAGGGCGGCGAGTACAGCCGCAGGCTCAGCGGGCCCGCGGCCACGCTGATGTCGCCGTCCTTGACGACGGCTCCGGGAGCCTGCGACAGGGCCTGCCGCAGGCCGGCGGCAAGGCGATCGGGGATGGGGGTGACCGTCAGCAGGGTCACTCCCCGGCCGTAGAGGGCGATGCCGTCGGGCACCCCGTCGAGCTGCCTCCTCGACAGGCCGATCAGCGAGTCCGGCAGCGGGATCGGCCGCAGCCGGCGGGCCGCCTCCTGGAGCAGGTCGGACGGCGCCGCCCGCCGGACGATCGCGCCGGACGGCGGCTCGAAGGCGATCACCGACGACGGCGGCCGGGCCAGGGTGAGGTCGATGAACCGGGTGTCCAGGGCGGGCAGCCGGGCCCCCTTGGCGAGCACGACCACCTGCAGCGGCAGCCCGGTGGCGCGATCCGCCCAGACGTCGACGCGGGACACCGAGGACGACGCCGCGTCGGGGACCAACCGCAGGCCGAGCGCGTCGCGGCCTGCGATCCGCCGGGCACCGAGGCGGGACAGCTCGTCCGGGGTCGCTTCCGACAGCAGCCGCCGGCCGAGGGAACTGGGCAGCAGGTCCGGGGCGGCCGGCTGGGCGAGCGGCGCCGCCGTCGTCCGGGTCGCCGTCTGCGACTCGTAGTCCCACGCCCAGCTGCCGCTGCCGTCGCTGTGCACGTCCCGCTCCCCGGACGGCGTCACGACGTCGACGCGGTTGTCCGAGGTGCCCCGCCACCAGACCCGCATCGTCGTCCGATCGCTGAGCAGGTCGGCGACGGAGGTCAGCTGATCGGTGACGGGAAGGGCCAGC
Source organism: Frankiales bacterium (assembly GCA_025465155.1). Lineage (GTDB taxonomy): Bacteria > Actinomycetota > Actinomycetes > Mycobacteriales > Geodermatophilaceae > Geodermatophilus. Next base: position 7,712 of record JAODNJ010000055.1, on the reverse strand, counting down.
CCACCGGCCGATTCCGCGTAGCCCGAGAACCCGACCCGCTCGCTGGCGAGCACCGCCGTGCGGAAGCCGGGCGCCGACATCGGCTCATCGCCGGCCGGCAGCGCGCCGACGAGGGCCGGCAGCGTGGCCAGGACGGCGACCAGCGCGGCCACGACCGCCCAGCGGCGGGCCGCGCCGTGCCCGCGTGCCGCCATGCGACCCACGGTACGTGCGCGAAGCGAGATCCCCGGGGCGCCGCGAGGCCGCGGGTGCCGGGACGACGGAGGCCGCCGAGCGCCCGGGGGACGAAGGCCTCGGCCGGCGTACCGTCTCGGACACGCCCGCTCACCAGCGGTGAGGGTAGGACCGGTCCGTCCCTGGGTACCGTCAGAACCTCCGTCGCCTACCGCACGCCCGGAGAGACGCCTTGAGTCTTCCCCGCAGCACCCCCGTCACCGTCGACCTCCCGTGCTGGCGCACGGTCGCCAAGAACGGCGGGCGGCACCTGCTGGAGAACACCCTCGCGCCCGTCGCGGTGTTCTACGTCGCGCTGGCCACCCTCGGCCTGACGTGGGCCTTCGTGAGCGCACTCGGGCTCTGCTACGCCAGTCTCGCCGTCCGGTTCCTCCGTCGTCAGCCGGTCCCGGCGCTGCTCCTCCTGGCCACGGCACTGATGACCGCGCGCGGCGTGATCGGCCTGACCACGGGCAGCGCGTTCCTGTACTTCCTGCAGCCCAGCCTGGGCAACTTCGTCATCGGGGCCCTGTTCCTGGGCACCCTCGCCATCGGCCGCCCGCTCGTCGCGCGACTGGCCGGGGAGTTCTGCGGCTTCCCCGACGAGGTGGTCGAGCACCATCGGCTCCGGTCGTTCTTCCGCCAGGTATCGCTGATCTGGGCGACCGTCTTCTGCCTGAACGGAGCGCTGGCCATCTGGATGCTCGTCAGCGTCCCGCTCGGCCAGTACCTGGTGCTGTCGACGAGCTCCTCGACCCTGGTGATCCTGCTCGGTATCGGCACCTCGCTGTGGCTCTTTCGTCGCTCCATGCACCGCGCCGGCATGCAGATCCGGCTCGGCGGCCGGCTGCTCGGCCGTCCCGTGTCCGGCTCCTCCGCTTCCTGATCCGGGGGATCACCGGCGCTGGGCCGCCCGGCCGGTCGCCTCGGCAGGCTCGCCCGCGCCGTCGTCACCGGTGAGGTGCGGCGCGCGGTGCGCCACGAGCCAGACGCCGAGCGCCATCGCCGCCAGCCCGAGCACTTCCCCGGCGACGGCCGACGGCGTGCCGGCGATCTTCTCGCCGAGCCAGAGCACCCCGATGCCGATGCCGACCAGCGGGTCGGTCACCGTGATCACGGCCAGCGGCGGCGAGACCAGCTCGCCCTCACGGAAGGCGTTCTGGTTGAGCAGGAATCCCAGGGGGCCGAGGACGACGAGCGCCCACGGGCTCCAGTGGGACAGGCCGGCATGCACGCCGCCGGACTCGAACGCCCCGATCGCCACCTTCGCGACGGCGGCGGTGACGCCGTAGACGATGCCCGAGGCCAGCGCGAAGGCCAGCGAGCGGGAGAGGCCCTGGGTCCGCAGCGCCAGCGCGAGGGAGCCGAGCAGCAGGACGAACAGGGTGATCGCCAGCGGGAGGACCTCGTAGAGGGTGAGCGAGTCATTGCCGTCGCTCGGCCGCGCCACCAGAAGGAAGAGGGCCAGCCCGGCCGCCGTGAGCACCAGCGAGCCCATCAGGGGCCAGTCGACGGGGCGGCGGGAGATCAGGAAGCCCGTGAGGGCGGCGAACAGCACACCCGTGACCAGCAGCGGCTGCACCAGGACGATCGGCCCGGTGCCGAGAGCGAGGCCCTGAAGGGCGAAGCCGGCGATGCTGCCGACCGTGGACAGCAGCCACAGCGGCTGGCTGATCAGGCCGCGGATGAGGCTCAGCTGGTCGTGCCCCTCGACCTTGTGCGTGGCGCGCTGCTGCAGCACCCCCGTCACGCCGTAGACGAGGGCGCCGGCGAGCGCCGCGGCGACCGGGACCAGGAGCTTCACACCCGCTCCTCCCTGAGCGCGTCGAAGGCGGGGGAGATCAGCTCGGCGACGCGGTGCCCGTCCGGGAGGACCACGGGGTCCCACGTGACCGCGACGCTCACCTTGCCGTCCCAGATCAGCACACCCACGGCGAGGCCGACACCCTCGGCCAGCGGGAGCACCGCCCACGCCTGCTCGACCCGTGCGCTGCCGAACCAGCGCGCCGTCCGCGGACCGGGGATGACCGAGACGATGAGGTCGAACCAGGTGGACCGGTAGACCCGGCGGGCCACCCAGGCGTGCAGCGGCGCCGGGAGCCGGGCGGCGACCTCCAGGACGAAGCTGGCCCCGGCGGGCTGCCCTGCCGCGATCGCGGCGGCCACGGCGTCGCGGCCGGAGCGGGCCCGCTCGGCGGGTGCCATGGGCCTCACGGGGAGGTCCACGCGGACGGCGCTCGTGCGGTTGCCGGGGCCGCCGCTCGCGGTCGCCCGGAGCGTGCGCGGGACCATCGCGCGCACCGTGCCCGACGGCGACGGCGTGCCGCGCTCCTCGAGGAAGCGGTGCAGCGCCTCGGTCACCACGCCGACGATGAGGTCGCTGGTGCCGACGCCGGCCGCGCGCGCGGCCCGGCGGACGGCAGGATCCGGCAGCGTGACGAAGGCGTGCCGGGCCGGGGCGGACCCGGACCGGCGCGCCCGCAGGGGCGTCGGCGGAGCGGCTCCTGCGCGGGCCAGGGAGACCAGACCACGGGCCGTCGTGCCGGCCGACCGCAGCCGCTCCCGGAGCGGCCGGCGGTCCCGCGCCCCGCCGCCGGCGGGGGACACGAGCGGGGCTGCCGACGGGCCGCCCGGCGACGCGCCGGGGCGCCGCGTGGTGATGCCGGTGAACGCGTCGAGCACCGCGAACCCGTCACCGAAGGCATGGTGGGCGCGGATCAGCATCCCGGTGACGCCGCCGGGCCAGTCCTCGGCGCCCTGCACCTCCCAGGCCGGCTCCCCCGGCGGCAGCGGGCGTGCCACGAACGCGTCGAAGGCCCGCACGGCCTCGTCCTCGGCCGGGCCGTCGCCGCCGACAGTCAACGGTGAGACCGGCAGCCGGTAGGGCGGTCCGGCCTCCCCCGCCCGCCAGCGCGGCCGGTGGCCGGGCCGGGCGTCCAGCCGCCAGGTCAGCCACGGGCGCACCGGGACGGTGGCCGCCAGCGCGTCGTGCAGCGCGGTGGCGTCGACCGGCACGGCGTCCGGACGGATCAGCGCGAGCGCGGCGACCCGCTGCGGCACCCGCTCGCTGTCGAGGTGCGCCCAGAACGCGTCCTCGCTGGTGAGCGGCAGCGTCCGGTCCGGCGGGGCCACCGGCGGCGGGGCGGCCAGCAGCCGGGCGACGTCGTCGGCCAGCGTGCCCCCGCTGGTGCAGCCGGCCGTCGCTGCCTCGAGGCGCTCCCGCCAGCCCGGCTCGTCGAGCAGGCGGCGCAGCGCGGCGCCCAGCTCCGCCCCGTCGGAACACAGGACGGCCACGCCGGCCTCGGCCATGGCGAGGGCGTTGGCGACGCCGTGGCCGGCGATCGGCCGGAACATCAGCACCGGACGCCCCGAGGCCAGAGACTCCAGCGCCGTGGCGCCGCCGGCGTTGGTGACGACGACGTCCGCGGCGCGGGTGTACTCGGCCATCCGGTCGGTCCAGCCGAGCACGCGCAGCGCCCCTCCGTTCTCGGGGCGGCGCCGCAGCCGACGCGCCAGGGCCTCGTTGCGAGCCGTCGCGACCACGACCTGCACCCGGTCGCCGCCCTCGGCGAGCAGGACCTCGACGGCCTCCTCCACCGCGCCGAAGCCGTAGACGCCGCAGGATACAAGGAGCGTGCAGGGCTCGACCGCCAGGCCCAGCGCTCGACGGACCGCCGCGCGGTCGCCGTCGGCGAAGGCCGGGACCACCGGCAGCGCGGCGGGCCCGGTGACCCGGGCGCCGGGCTCCGCCCGCCGGGCGAGGTCCACGCAGGCCGGGTGCATGACGACGTGCAGGTCGAGGGGGTCGTGCACCCAGAAGGGATGCGGCGCGAAGTCCGAGACCCAGGCCCCCACCGGCACCGCCAGCCGGCCGCGCCGGCGCAACCAGGCCAGGCCGCCACTGCCCAGCGGATAGGTGGAGAGGATCAGGTCCGGCCGGATCCGGTCGAGCACGGGCGCGAGCCGGAGCCCCGCCCAGACCGCGGTCACCCACTTCGAGGAGCGCGCGAACCACCGGTAGCGGCCGATGCGGTCGTAGAAGAAGTCGTAGAGCCACGGCGTCCACTCGACGTTGGCCCGGTAGATGGTCCGGAAACCGGGTCCCGCGTGCATCACGTCGAGCGTGTCGACCCACTCCACCGTGGCCTCGGGCCACCGTTCGCGGACGGCCGCCTCCAGGGCCCGGCCGGTGGCGTGGTGACCGCCGCCGATGTCGGCCGACACGATCAGCACGCGCCCCGGGGCCCGGACGGGCTGGCCGCCGGCCGGGACGTGCGGAGCTGCGCCGGGCCGCTCGGCGGTGACCGCCGCGGCGCTCACTCGGGCCTCCGGCCGGTGCGGGGCGGGGCCTCGTTGAACTCGCTCACCGGGGCGTCGGGGCCGGGCTCCCACCCCAGTGCCAGGAGCAGCCGCAGCCGGCCGGCTGGGTCGTGGAGGACGGGACCGAACAGCTCCTGCACCCGCGCGAGCCGGTAGCGGACCGTCTGCGGGTGGACCCCCAGTTCCTCGGACACGGCGCGGCGGTTGCCCATGTGCACCAGCCACGAGCGCAGGGTCTGCTGGAGCGCCGCACGCGACCCGGGCGCGGCCGCCGCGAGCGGGCGCAGCTGGTCCTCCCGCAGCGCCTCGAGCAGCCTCCGGTCACGGTGCACGATGATCGCGTCGAGGTGGTCGGCGGCGAACAGGGGCCCGAGGCCCGGCATCGGGCGGTCGAGGGTCTGCGCGGCGGCCTCGGCCACCCGGGCGCTCTCGGGCAGCTGCGCCAGAGGAACGGTGGGACCGACGATCGCCGTCGTCCCCCGCAGCTGCGCGCGGAGCCGCTGGCGTTGTCCGGGCGCGTCGGGGTCGGCGAGGATCGCCCCCGGCAGGGCGGTCCTCCGCAGCAGCAGGGCCGACGGGGTCAGCCGGGCCAGGATCTCCCGTCCCGGTTCGTCCTCGGGTCGCAGCAGGACGACGGCGGCCTCCGAGGGCAGCGTCCACCCCGCCGCACGAGCGGCCTGGGCCACGACGGCACTGTCGGCGCGGTCGGAGAGCAGCCGCTCGGCCAGGACGTCGCGGAGTCGCTCCCGCTCGGTGGCCGACTGCGCCTGCTCCTCCACGAAACCCGAGATGGTGGCCGCGCTCAGCTCGTCGACCAGGCGGAACACGGCCTCGGCCAGCGCCACCAGGAGATCCACGGACACGCCGCAGGCCACGGCGATGGCGGCGATCCGGCGCCAGCCGACCCGGCCGCCCAGCTGATAGGCAGAGAGCAGGGTCCGGACCGGCAGGTCACGCCGCCACTGGTCGCGGCCGAGTTCCTCGAACAGCGCCCAGGCCACGTCGTTGCGGTCGCCACCCACCCGGACCGAGTCGTTCTCCAGGCACTCGGCGGCGTCGGCCACGAGAAACTGGATCGCGAACTCCGCGGCCGGGAGCACCTCGTCGCGCCCGCCGGCCAGGAATTCCGCGTACGTGGGATCGATCGCGTGCAGCGCGGTCGCGACCTCGTCGAGCAGATCCGGCAGGTCGGCCAGGAACGCCGGGAGCAGGTCGGACAGGGAGGTGGAGTTCTCCATCGGCCCTCCTGGATGGGGGTCCGGAAGGGGATGGTGCCTTCCGGTGCCGCGTGTCGGCAGGGGGTTCACGCCTCTTGTGCCGGAATGACAATTCGGGGGTCGGACATTCCCCTTCTCCGGTGCAGACGGCGGCCTGCCCGTCCGGGCACCCTGATCGCGTGCCGTCGCTCTCGCCGTCCGCCGGGCCGACCGTCCCGTCGCCCGCGGACCTGCACGGATCCCCGGGCGGCGGATCCCCGGCGCTCCGCGAGAAGGAGCGGGCCGAGAACTTCCCGGTCGCCCTGCGCCTGCTCCCCCGCGACCTGCGGGACGGCCTGCGTGCCGTCTACGACGTGGTGCGGACCATCGACGACCTCGGTGACGACCCGCACGTGGCGCCGGACGCCCGGCTGACGGGGCTGACCGCCTTCGCCGAGGACCTCCGCCGTGTGTGGTCCACCGGGACCCCACAGGCACCGGTGCTGCGCCGACTGGTTCCCGCCGTCCGTCGCCACCATCTCCCTCATGATTGCTTCGACCGGTTGATCCGGGCAAACATCATCGACCAGCAGGTCAGCCGGTACGAGACCTTTTCGGATCTGCTGGATTACTGCGCGCTGTCGGCCGCGCCCGTCGGTGAACTGGTGCTGTACCTCCTCGACCGGGCCACACCGGAACGCATCCTCCTCTCGGACCGGGTGTGCGCGGCCCTCCAGATCGCCGAGCACCTCCAGGATGTCGCGGAGGACCGTGCCCGCGGGCGGATCTACCTCCCGCGGGAGGATCTGTCCGCGCACGGGGTCCGCGAGGAGGATCTGCGCGCCCGCACCGCCTCCCCGGCGCTGCGCCGGCTGATCGCCGCCGAGGCCGCCCGCGTGGCCGACCTGCTCGGCTCCGGCGTCGCGCTCGTCGCCGGGCTGTCCGGCTGGGGCCGGATCGCGGTCGCCGGGTACGTCGCCGGTGGCCGGGCCGCCCTGGACGGGCTCCGGCGCGCCGACGGCGACGTGCTGCCCGGCTCTCCGGGGGTGCGGCGGCGGGACGTGCTGCGGCACGTGGGCGCCGTCCTCATCTCCTCCCGGGGGACGGGCCGGTGGTGAACCCGACGCTGGAGCAGGCCTACCTCACCTGTGAGGAGATCACCCGCAGCCAGGCCCGCAACTTCTACTACGGCATCCGGCTGCTCCCCCGCGACCGGCGGGCCGCCCTGTGCGCCGTGTACGCCCTGGCCCGCCGGGTCGACGACATCGGCGACGGCGACCTCCCGGCGGCCGAGAAGGCCCAGCGGCTGGCCGCCGTCCGGGCGTCCGTGGCCGCGCTCGCCTCCGGCGACGACGACGGCGACCCCGTGCTCGCCGCCCTGGCCGATGCCGCGCGCCGCCTCCCGATCCCGCTCGGTGCCTTCGGCGAGCTGGTCGACGGCGTCGAGCGCGACGTCGAGATGGACGGGACCGGCCGCGGGTACGCCACCTTCGACGAGCTGGTCTGGTACTGCCGCTGCGTCGCGGGCTCCATCGGCCGGCTGTGCCTGGGGGTGTTCTCCGCGCGCCCGCACCCCGACGGGCCCCGCTACGCCGATGCCCTCGGCATCGCGCTGCAGCAGACCAACGTGCTCCGCGACGTCCGCGAGGACCTGACCAACGGCCGGGTGTACCTCCCGGAGGAGGACCTCGAGAAGTTCGGCGTGACCCTGCGGCTGGACGCCACGGGCGCCCTGGCCGACGACGACGGGGGGCTGGCCGCCCTGGTCCGCTACGGCTGCGAGCGCGCCCAGGGCTGGTACGACGACGGGCTGCGGCTGGTCCCCCTGCTCGACCGCCGCAGCGCGGCCTGCTGCCTGGCCATGTCCGGCATCTACCGGCGGCTGACCGACCGGATCGCCACCGATCCGGCCGCGATCCGCACCCAGCGGCTGTCGCTGTCCGGGCGGGAGAAGGCCACGGTGGCCGTCCGCGCGCTGGCGGG
>JAODNJ010000039.1 GCA_025465155.1 Frankiales bacterium | reverse complement strand
GCGCCAGCTGACGCAGCGGCGCCGCGTAGACGCCGGAACCGGTCGCGGCCAGTGCCTGGAGGGACTCGTAGGTCTTGCCGGAGTTGGTCGGGCCCAGGTGGAACACGACGTTCTCGGGACGGGTGACGCGGACGGGAAGCGCCGGTTCCGCGCCTTCCACCCAGCTCTGCTGGGCGAGCTTCTCCTCGCGGGCGGCCTGGCGGTCGGTGGCGCGGTCGGTGGCGCGGTCGGGGTTCCGGGCCTCGGTCGGGCGGGCGGCGCTCTGGCGGGCGGCGGAGCGTTCCCGACGGCGCGGAGCGGTGTTGTCGGTCATGTTGTGGGACAGCGGATTTCCTTCGATATGCACAAGTGACAGGGCGGTCGACGCGGACAGTCGCGGACCGTCTCCTTCAGTGAACACCGTCGCGCGCCCAGGCATGCCCGGGCGCGCCATGATCATCGGCGGATGGCTGCGCCTGCCGGCGTGTCGAGCAGCCATTCGCCGATGATCAGCGGCAGGGGTGGGCGGGCGTCGGCACGCAGCCGACGGGAAGCCGTTAGCCTCGACAGGCGCCAGGAGGGCTCGCCTAGTGGCCGATGGCGGCGGTCTTGAAAACCGCTATGGGGTAACACCCATCGTGGGTTCGAATCCCACGCCCTCCGCTTGTGACCTGCGGTTTTTCGCGCCCTGAACGTTGCGCCGCTCTGAGCAGCGAGCGTCAGCCCGGCGTGCCGGAGATCGTGCAGAAGGTCCACGGCGATCGCCCATCACGCGACGGGACCGTGCGAGCCGGGGGTCACGACTGGTGCGTCCGATCCTGGCGGTGGCCGGACTGGTGGGGCGCCGCGTGTGCGGCTTCGGGGACCAATCGGAACGTAAGGGGGGGACAAGATCACAGATCGCGACGGCTGAGAGGTCCTTTCCCATGACGACGCGCGAGTTCTGGCCGCTCTGGTGGGCGCGTCGGCGGAGCGTCGAGGGCGGCGGTATCGGTGCGCGCCCCCCGCGCCGGTGACCGGCCCTCCCGCACGACGTGGCTGGCGATGGACAGGACCGCTGATCGCGGTGTGGCGGCGCCGCCGTGGGTCAGACCGCGTGGGCGAGGGGGACTGCCTCTCCGAGCCGGGGCAGGCGCAGCGGCTGCACCGGCGAGGTCTCCTCGATAGACAGGAAGGCGTTGTAGCGCTCGCCGAGCACCGTGGGCACATAGTTGCCCCAGCGCTCCCGCTCCGGCCGGTAGACGACGCCGATCGCCCGGTGATCGAGCCGCTGGGTGAGCCATTCGGGACGCTCGCCGGCAGGGACCACGAACAGCGAGTCGGTCCCCACCCGCTCGTGCAGCAGCGCCTCGAGGCTGCCGGCGCGCGCCGGCGGCACGCTCATCCGTTCCATCTGCGCGCCCCACTGCTTGCCGGCGATGACGCCGCCGCGGTGTCCGCCGAACCCGACGAGCACCACGTCTTCGGGGCCGTGCCGCTCGCGAAGCAGCTGTCCGACGTTCACCATTCCGGCGCTGGCCATGTCGGTGGCCCGCGCGTCGCCGACGTGCGTGTTGTGCTCCCAGGCGACGCCCTTGCCGCCCGTGTGCTGCAGCAGCCGGTCCAACGTGTCGGTCATGTGCACGTCGCGGACGTTCCAGGACTGGGCATCACCGCGCACCATCGTGCGGTAGTACCGCTCGGCGCCGGCCACCACGGCCGCGTTCTGCTCGGCGACGAAGCGCCCCTCCGGATCGTCCGCATCGACAGTCTCGGCGCGCTTCTCGCACAGCTTGCGCAGGAGATCGACCACGACCTGCTCGCAGGAGTTCGGCGCGAAGCGGCTGGCGAAGGCGTATTCCTGCCCGTCCTCCCCGAACGGCTCGAAGCAGCGCAGCGCCTGCATGGCCTGCTCGACGTACTGCGGCTCGTGCTCGCGCAGCCATCCGATGAGCTCGTACAACGAGTCCCACAGGCTGTAGACGTCCAGGCCGTAGAAGCCGGCCCGATCGGCATCGGGCAGGTCGGCGTTGCGCTGGCGCAGCCACCGGCAGAAGGCGGCGACCTCCTCGTTGGCCCACATCCACGTCGGCCAGCGCTCGAACTCGTCCAGGACCTCGCGAGGATCCTCGGCCGCGCCGGGCCGCAGCTTCACGCTGCGGTTGACCCGGTAGCAGTCGGGCCAGTCGCCCTCGACGGCGACGAAGCCGCGCTCCTCCACCAGCCGCCGGGTCAGGGTCGCCCGCCAGACGTAGTACTCGTGCGTGCCGTGGCTGGCCTCACCAATGGCCACGATCCGGGCGTCGCCGATCCGCTCCAGCAACGGGTCGAGGTCGGCAGGCTCCTGCAGCGATCGGGCCAGAGAACGGACGTCGTCTGCCATCACATGTTCCTCGTTCACGGCCGGGGGCGGCCCGGCGCCGGGGTCTTCCGAGCGGGAAGTACCGGGAATCCGACGGTGAGCCAGGCACCGGCCGCAGCTCCTGCGTCGGAACGTCGCGGACCGGACGTGGCCACCAGCGGCCGGTCGGTGTCCTGACGGCCCGGACGGTGCACGGGGGCAGGAGCTCGGTTTCCCGGTTGGCGAGGCGGCTGCTCAGCCGCTCCTGACGCTACGACTCGGCCCCGCCGCACGCATGCCGACCCACGCGCGGGAGACGCTGGCCGAACCGCCCCGGGTCTGAAGAACGTTCCGGACTCGCCGGGGCGGTTCGGGCTGCAGGGCGACGGCCCCCGGGCAGATCGCTCTCGGCGGCCGGCCGGCCTGCAGGTAGACGGGCACCGGTGGCTCAGGACGGCCACCAGGTGCAGGCTCCTGCGTCCCACGAGGCCCTGCGCGCCCCTGCAGCAGGTGCCGTGAGACCGCTACGTCGTGGATGTCACCGCCCTGGACTCCTACGTTTCGGCGGTGGGACACCGGGCGGCGAACCCGTGGCGCGGGAACAGCGTCCCGTCGTGAACGACCACGATGGAGAACCGATGGCCGATCAAGGTCAGCAAGGACAGAGCCAGTCGGGCAACGTGCAGGCCCAGCACGGCGACATACGCGTGGAGGAGCTGAAGCAGAGATGCGGCGACCTCGCGGAACTGACCGTGGACAGCTCCAGGAACGCGCACGGGAGCAGGGGGGAAGTCCCCCGCGGGCATGAACATGGAGGAGCTGTTCCAAGCCATCACCAGCGGCGGCGGTAGGAGTGGCCGCGGCGGCGGCAGCGCGCGCCTGTCTGGCAAGGCGATCAGGCCCGAGCGCCTGCGCTGTAGTGGACGGCGAGCAGGGCAATGAGCCGCCGTCGCCTGACCGGGTCAGACCGGACCGGATGCAGCTGACCGCCCCGGTGCAACCACGCCGACCTGACCCAGCATCGGCGACAGCGTCAGGACGGTAGCGGCCGACGGTCACCGACGACCAAGTGACCGTGTCGATCATCGACACCGGACCCGGCATCCCGCCCCGATGTGCTACCGCACGTCTTCGACCCGTTCCTTCACGACGAAGGCCGCCGGCCAGCACGCCGGCCAGGGCCTGCTGCTGGGCTGCCCTCGTCGAGGACGGCCACGACGGCACCCTGTGCGTGAGCTCCCACCCCGGCACGCGAACCACCTTCACCATCTCGTTGCCGATCGGCGGCTCGCCGCCCGCTCGCACGCGGATGGGGGTGACAACCCGCAATCGGGTCGGAGGACGGCGATCGCCTTCACTGCGTCGTCGTGGTGGTCACGAGCCGCGAGGGAATCAAGGCATCGGCACGCAGGGCGGTGAAACGACCTGCGCGCCGAATGGCTAGCAGCCCGGGCGCCGCTGTCACCGGCTTCACCTGCTGAGCGCCGGGCCATGTCGGCACTGGTTGTCCGCAGGCCGTGTCGACAGTTCGCTGTTAGCGTGCCATTCCCGTTGGCAGATCGGCGTTGCCGAACGAGCGAAGTGGCGGCCAGTCCCTCGACGGCGATGCGCCTGGCGACCATCGGCTCACCCACCGAGGAGCCGCGCCCGGCACAAGGCCCGCGGCGCTTGTACCGCTCGCTGGCATCGGCCAGCCCCTGCCGGTTCTCCGGGTCTGCTCCGGCGTTGAGATCGCCGGTGTGCGAAGCGAGGCGCTCGTGCGACGCGTCTACCTCCACGCGGCCGCATAGAACTGCTCGTGCTGTCTGGGGCACCGAACATTGACGAGCTTGGCCTGCTCGGATTCGCGACGCTTCGCACTCGACACGCTGGCAGGCGCCCTTGAATGGGCGCATGCCCGCGCTCCTTCTTCATGGGGTGCCGGTAGTCAGAACTTGTGCTGCTGCAGCTCCGTCAGCAGGACCTGGAGCTCCGCTTCCTGCTGAGCGGGTGCCGCCGGCCGGATGTTGCCGTGGTCGATGGCGTACGCCTTGAGGACGGAGTCCATCTGGTGGTCGAGCAGGGTCCAGGTGGTGTTGTTCACGGCCTGGAGGGAGGTCGCGTCAGCGTCCCAGTCGTCGCGCATCTTCTGCACGGTCGCGTGGGAGGCGGTCAACTGCGCGGCCTGGTCTTGAGTCATCGCGGTCTGCGCGAAGTTTTCGTACTTGGCCACCGTGGCCGCCATCTGATTCGCCGTCAGCGCTGCCTTCGGGCACGCGGGCATCGTTTCGCTCTGACCGGTCGGGTCGCACGTCTGGTGCGGCTGGGTGTGTGCCCAGAGCATGAGCGCGACGGTGGCGACTGCGAGGGCAGCGAAGCCGCCGAGCGCGATGCGTTCCCTGTGCGGGCTGCTCGTGACCGCCGGACTGTGCGTCGCCCCGTACGTCTCCACGACGTCGCTACGGGTCACGGTCAGGTAGATCACTGTCGCCAGGATCGCCCCGAGGAAGACCAAGCTGGTCAGGAACGTACCCAGGCCCAGTCCGACGGGGTCGCCAGCGTTGACCGCGACCTTCGGCGAGGCCAGCCAGTCACCGAGGTTGGCACCGAGTGGCCGGGTCAGAATGTATGCGAGCCAGAACGACAGCACCGGGCTGGCGCCGAACTTCCACAGCAACGCGATCGCGACGATCAAGCTCAGCGCGAGCAGTACCGAGACACCCGGAGTCCAGTTGGTGAGCTCGAGAGTCCAGTCACCGGTGGCGGTGCCTAGGGCAAAGGTGACCAGAACGGTCAACCAGTAGAACGCTTCTCTGGGCACGGTGTTGATGCTGTGGATGGACAGGGTGCGTTCGCGGAGCCACCAGACACCGAACACGATCGCGAGCAACACGGCGAATACCGTCGAGCTCACCCACAGCGGGATGCGCAATTGGTCGGTGCCCATGTCGGTGTACAGCGTGCCTGCCACGCTGACCACGACGACAGTTAGCCAGTAGGGGAATGGAATGTAGCGCTTGGCGCGCATCTGCACTGCCAAAACCACCACAAAAATGGCCGTGAAGAGCAGCATTGTGTTTGTCAGGCCGAAGCCGAGCGTGTTGTTGATATAGTCCGCGAAACTCTCGCCGACAGTGGTGCAGAGGATCTTGATGACCCAAAACCAGACCGTGACTTCGGGCACCTTGTTCAGCATTTGGCGCCCAGTGGCGCGCGGACGCGTCGTGGTGGTGGTGGTCGCAGGATCCATGGCGGGCACCGTAACTTCTACATCTGTGTAGAAGCTGACGGCTCGGGGTGGTCTGTGTCTCGCTGTCCGAGGGACTTCGGCTCGATACCGGTGGGCCGTACCATCGGGGGTGCCTCCGACACCCGTTGGCTGCTCGCACAAAGGTTCGACGATGACCGCACTCCGCCAGGCGGCTCCGAGGGGCGCTGACCGTGCGAGTCGACGTGCCAATGGCGAGCTTCAGGCGGCCATCTTGCGGGTTCTGTGGGATGCGGGGCGCCCGCTGAACGCCGCCGAAGTTCGGGACTATCTGACGTCGTCCGGCGGTGTGCACCAAGCTCCGATGGCGTATACCACCGTCGTCACCACCCTGACGAGGCTGCAGCAGAAGGGGGCGCTGCGGCGGGAACGTCGAGGCCGCGCTTACCGCTATACGCCGACGGCCGACAACGCAGGCATGGCGGCTCGTCGCATGGCAGTACTGCTCGACGCAGCCCAGGACCGCGAGACGGTCTTGGTGCGCTTCGTCACCGACCTCTCCAGCCACGACGAACAAGTGCTCCGCGCGCTCCTGGACCGGCAGACGCCTACGCAGGACGCCGACGCCAAGAAGACGTTGCATTAGTTCATCGGTAGCCGGCGGGCGCAGATCAGGGTGACGGGAATCCTCGCCGCGGCCTTGTTGTCTGGGCCCCGCGGTCGTACCGGAGAGCCAGGCGTTTGTAGGACAGCAGCCGGCCGAGGGTGCGTTCGACGACCCAGCGGTGCCGGCCAGCCGCTGGCTGGAGTCGCGACCGATCTGGGCGATGCGCGGTGATGACTTGTTCGACGCCATCAGCGCGAGACCCCCGGCGGAATGGGCGCTCATCCTCTCCCGACGTTCATTGCGTCGTCGGTGAACCGTTGGGCGGCAGGCTCGACGAGCGCCGGCCCAGCGCGCCATCGGCCAGCTCGCCGACTGGCGGCGCAGCGCGGCCCCCGCGGGGTAGGCAGGGTCGCTTGGCGACGTCTGCCTGGTCTGCCGGAGCCTGATGCCTTCTCGTCCGTTCACGACGTGAGGGCCGGGCAGTTGTTCGGCATCACCGTCTGAGTAGCTCGCACGAGGCCGGAGCCGGCGTCGCTGTAGTCGACGCAGCGGTTGTTCGTCGTCGTTCAGGACGAGCTCGCCCTATTCGTCGTTGCGCGCCCGTGCCTCCCAACTGCGGGCCACGGTCGTGCCCGCTACGTGCCCGTACGGCGGGCACGTAGGGGTGATCAGCGGTGTTCAGTAGTCAATCGAAAACCGCTCCTCAACTGGGCATATGCACGGACGCGCATCTAGCTATGTTGCGCTGAATCAAGCTTGAAACCGCTACGGGATAACACCCATCGTGGGTTCGAATCCCACGCCCTCCGCCGTGCGATCACGTCGAGGGATGGGCGCGGGCTTCAACGAGGTGTCGGTGACGTCGACGTCGGCAGGCGCATCGAACAACGACGCGATCACCTGCGCGAAGCTGCCCGGTGAGGTGAGTCGCGCCGGGCAAAACTCGCCGCCGAAGCCGGCGCGCACCTTCCGGAGCAGGTCGGTCGCGACGCCCCTGGGATATCCGCCGGTGACCCGCAGGCCAGGGGCTGCTTCCTCGAGCCGCGACCAGTCCGCGAACCCGTCAAAGCGCGGCCGACGGCCCCCACGGCCACGACGTCGTCCCCAAAAGTCGGCGAGGAGTCCTGGCCGTTCAGCCTCCGGACCCGGACGGGGGCGCCTGCACCGCCCCCGCCGGCGGAGGGAACAGCTCGTCCGCGACCCGCGCCATCGCCTCGAGGGCCGCCATCGCCGACACCTCTCCACCACCCCGGCCGCCGCGCCCGTCGTCCGTTGGCTGCAACGGGCGGCCCGAAGCGGCCAGGCTGCGTGCCGTTGCGGCGATCGTGCGGCCCTTCTCGGCGTCGGCCTCGGCCAGGTGCGCGCTCTGCTTGGCCTCGTGCGCCTCACGCGTCGCCTGGCTGACCAGCATCTGGGCGCGGCTGGTCTCGGCCCGCTTGACCTGCACGCCGAACAGCGCACCGGCAGCGGCGAAGACGATGGCCTCGACCGACCCGTAGAGATAGGTCTGCCGCGTCCATGTCACATCGTTGGCGGACGTGTGGGCGAGCATCCACGAGACGAGGAAGCCGAACGCGAGGAGCACCGCGATCGCCGTCCCGAAGATGAACATCCCGGGGACGCCCCGCTGAGTGAGCGGTTGCGGGTTCGGGGTCGGCTGGGGGGTCGGCCCCGGGATCGGGCCGGGGGTCGGCGTCGGGTTCATGGACGCTTCCAGTCTGATGGCGAGCATTGGCGCCCAGGCGGCGCTGCAAGGGTGCGGGCGACACTCCCACGGTCGCCACCGGTCGAGAAGTCCTTCGGTGTCGCTCACCTCAGGCGACGGCGTCGCCCGGCTCCGGCCGCAGCACCCGCTCGAGGCCGGTCCGGTGCAGCATCTCCCGTGTCCGCCCGTCGGCGCCTCGGAGCAGCACACCGCCACCCCGTGACCGGCACACCCGGTGGGCCCACAGCAGTGTGGACAGCACGGCCGGCGGCAGCCCGGGCGCCGCGCCGAGGTCGACGACGACGTTCCGCGCACCCGACCGCAGCGCCTCATGGAGCAGCCAGTGCGCGTCGGCGAGCCCCTCGGCGACCAGGACCGCATCGAAGGGCACGACCACCGTGCGGCGGGCCGTCGCCGTTCCTCGGGCGGCAAGGCGCGGCCTTCGCTGCAGGCGCGGCG
>JAODNJ010000037.1 GCA_025465155.1 Frankiales bacterium | reverse complement strand
CGTGGCCACGGCGATGCTGCACGCCGCGGCAGACGGCGAGGGCTTCCTCGATGCGTGCGTCGTCCGCAAGGCGGGCAAGGCGCACGGTCTGCAGCGGCGGATCGAGGGGCCGGACGTCGAGGGGCGGACGGTACTGGTCGTCGAGGACGTCTCCACCACCGGCAGCAGCCCGCTCACCGCGGCCGAGGCGCTGCACGAGGCCGGCGCGGAGGTCATCGGTGTCGCGGTGATCGTCGACCGCGGCGGCCGCGCCGCAGTGGAGGAGGCCGGGTTCGAGTACCGGGCCGCCTTCCGGCTCGCCGACCTCGGGTTGGCCTGAATACCGCAGCACGAGGAGTCGGTGCGACCTTCGCCAGGAGTCGAGCGGCGGGGAACGGTTTCCCCTCCGACGCCGCCTCGCCGATCCGTGAGCCGATCCGTCGACCCGTGACCAGGGGGCTTCGCCCAGGCACGCGGAGGCGGGACAGGCCCGAGGTCTCCAGGTCGTGCCGAGAGGCATTGCGGTCGCGCATGGCCCGTTCCACCCTGCGACGTGCCACCGGTGGCGTGGGCGAGTCGACGACTCGGCCACGGACTCACGTATGGGAGCTCCACGATGACTCAGACCCACCCCGCGGTCACGGAGGACCAACTGCTGGCCGGCTGGGAAAAGGGCGAGCAGGCCGCCTGGGAGCAGGGCGACACCTCCGGTTTCGACGACGTGTACAGCGACGACCTCGTCTACCACCTGCCCCCGTTCCCCGACGTCGACAAGGCGGGTCTGCGCGAGACCGCCGGTGTCTTCCACCAGGCCTGGCCGGACTTCCGGTTCCGGCTGGACGAGCAGTTCGCCACCGATTCGACGACGGTCTACCGCTGGCGCTGCGACGGCCACTTCAGCGGCGAGTCGGCCATGTTCACCGTGCCCCCGACAGGCAACAAGACCGAGGCCAGCGGCACGATGATCTTCCACTGGACCGACGGCAAGGTGACCGAGGTCTGGCACTTCGGAGACTGGCTCGGGTGGCTGATCCAAGCGGGCGTGCTCCCACCGATCCCCCGATGACCGGGGCCGGGTCCGGTCCACCCTCGACAGTGCCGGCCTGAGCTCGTCGGCCGTCGGCCACTCAGGCGCGGCGAGGGTTCAGGCGCCCTCGGCCCTGTCGGTGCGGTCCGCGCTGGTGCGCCCGCGGCCGATGTCCTCGCGCCCCGTGCCGCCGCGGCGACGCTGGCGCAGGTACTCCACCGCGATGGGGACCAGTGACAGCACGACCACGCCGAGGATGAAGACCTCGAGGTTGTTGCGGACCACCGCGGCCTGGCCGAGCCAGTAGCCGAGCGCGGTCACCCCGCCGGCCCAGAGGATGCCGCCGGCCAACGACCACCCGGCATAGCGGCGGACGTCCATCCGGGAGGCACCGGCCATGACCGTGGCGAAGGTGCGCACCACCGGCACGAACCGGGCCAGCATGACCGTCTTGGCGCCGTTGCGCTCGAAGAATGCATGCGAGCGCTCGACGTACTCGGTCTTGAAGAGGCGCGAGTCGGGCTTGTTGAAGATCGCCGGGCCGGCTCGGTAGCCGATCCAGTAGCCGACCAGGTTGCCGAGCACCGCGGCGACCGAGAACGCCACCATGAGCACCCACAGCGGCGGAAGGGACAGGTGCGCGATGCCCCCGGCAGTCACCAGTCCCGCGGTGAACAGGAGCGAATCGCCCGGGAGGAAGAAGCCGATGAGTAGTCCGCACTCGGCGAAGAGGATCACCATGATCCCGATCAGGCCGAAGGTGCCGATCAGGTGCTCAGGAGACAGGAAGCTACCCACGGCGGGGACGCTACGGATTGATCCTGTGCGTTCGCTGGACAGGCCCGGCACCGGGCGCGTCGTACGGTGTGGCGGTGGGCACGGCAACGGCGGCGTGGGTCCGGGAACTCGAGGCGGCGCTCGGCGCGGACGGAGTCCTGATCGATCCGGACGTCACTGCCGCGTACGCACGTGACCAGGCGATGTTCGCCGAGGCAGGGATGCCGGCGGCCGTCGTCCTCCCGCGCAGCACCGACGAGGTCGTCGCCGTGATGCAGGCCGCCGGCCGGCACGGGATCCCGGTGGTGCCGCGTGGCGCGGGCTCCGGGCTGGTCGGCGCGTCGAACGCCGTCGACGGCGGGATCACCCTCGTGCTGACCCGGATGGACGCCGTCCTGGAGGTCTCCGCGGCCGATCGGCTCGCCGTCGTGCAACCCGGCGTGGTGAACAAGACGTTGCGGGACGCCGTCCGCGGGCACGGGCTGTTCTATCCGCCGGACCCGGCGAGCTACGACTGGTGCACCCTCGGCGGCAACCTGGCGATGAACTCCGGTGGCCTGTGCTGCGTCAAGTACGGCGTCACGACCGACTACGTGCTCGGCCTCGAGGTCGTGCTCGCCGACGGCCGGGTGCTGCGGACCGGCCGGCGCACCGTCAAGGGCGTGGCCGGCTACGACCTGGCCCGGCTGTTCGTCGGCTCCGAGGGAACGCTGGGCGTGATCACCGAGGCCACGCTGGCGCTGCGACCGGCGCCTCGGCCGCCGGTCACCCTCGTCGCCAGCTTCGGCACCAGCGCGCAGACCGGGCAGGTCGTCGAGCAGGTGGTCACCAGCGGTCTGGTGCCCAGCATGCTCGAGGTGATGGACCGCACCTGCATCCGCGCCGTCGACGACATGCTCAGGGCCGACCTGGACCGGGACGCCGCAGCCCTGCTGCTGGCCCAGTCCGACAGCGGGGGAGAGGTCGCGAGGGCAGAGATCGCGGCGCTGACGCGGCTGTGCGAGGCGGCCGGCGCGGACTTCGTGCACTCGACCGACGACCCCGCCGAGGGCGACCTGCTCATGACCGCCCGGCGGATGGCGCTGCCGGCGCTGGAGCGACTGGGCAGCAGCCTCCTGCTGGACGACGTCGCCGTCCCCCGCTCACGCGTGGCCACCTTCATCGACGGCTGTGACACGATCGCCGACAGCTCCGGGCTGGTCGTCGGCGTGGTCGGGCACGCCGGCGACGGCAACATGCACCCGACCGTCGTCTTCGACGGCGGCGACCCGGACCAGCGCGCCCGCGCCTTCGCCGCGTTCGACGCCATCCTCGAGCTCGGGCTGTCCCTCGGCGGCACGATCACCGGCGAGCACGGCGTCGGCACGCTCAAGGCCGACTGGCTCGAACGCGAGCTCGGGCCCGTGTCCCTCGACGTGCACCGGGCCATCAAGAGCGCCCTCGACCCCGCCGGGCTGCTCAATCCGGGCAAGGTCTTCCGGACGTCGCGGGCGGCCGATCCGGGCGCGGTCGCCGGTCTCGCCGGCGCGCACTGACCCGAAGCCCGGGAGCCGACGTGGCGGGAACGGGCGCGAGCGCCGGGGGAGTGACACCCTGAGCGGCGTGGGAGCCCAGAAGCGGCTGGTCGTGATCGGCGGGGACGCCGCGGGGCTGTCGGCGGCGGCCCAGGCGCGCCGGTTGCGGTCCGCGGAAGAGCTGGAGATCGTCGTCCTCGAGCAGGGGCCCGAAGCCTCCTACTCCGCCTGCGGCATCCCGTACTGGATCGGCGGCCTGGTCGCCGACCGCGACCGGCTGATCGCCCGCACCCCGGCGTCCTTCACCGCGCAGGACATCACCCTGCGGACCGGCACCCGGGCCGAGGAGATCGACCTGGCCGCCGGAACTGTCACGGTGGCCGGCGGCGAGCGGCTCGGCTACGACCATCTCGTCGTGGCGACCGGCGGCCGACCGGCCCGGCCGCCGGTACCCGGGCTGGATGCCGCCGGCGTCTACGGGGTGCACAAGCTCGCCGACGGGGCCGACATCCGGGCGGCGATCGCCGCCGGCGCCTGCCGCGCCGTCGTCCTCGGCGGCGGGTACATCGGCCTGGAGATGGCCGAGGTGCTGCAGACCCGGGGGCTCGACGTCACCGTCGTCCTCGCCGACCCGTTGCCCATGGCGCAGCTGGACACGGACATGGGCGAACGCGTGTGCAAGGCGATGGGCGACATGGGCTTCGACGTGCAGACCGGCCAGCCGGTCCGCGAGATCGAGGTGGACGCCGACGGCGCCGTCGCGGCGGTGCGCACCGACACCGGCAGCTACCCCGCCGACCTCGTCGTCCTCGGGCTGGGAATGGGCCCCGAGACGGCGCTCGCCCGTGCGGCGGGGCTCGCCATCGGCGTCACCGGCGGCGTCGACGTGGACCGCACCCAGCGCAGCCGCTCTCACCCGGAGGTGTTCGCCGCCGGCGACTGCGCCCAGACCTTCCACCGGGTCACCGGGGAGGCCGCGCACGTGGCTCTCGGTACCCACGCGAACAAGCAGGGACGGATCGCCGGCTCGGTGATCGGCGGGCGGGCCGCCCGCTTCGCCGGCGTGCTGGGCACGGCGATGACCAAGGTCGGCGACCTCGAGGTGGCCCGCACCGGGCTGTGCACGACCCAGGCGGAACAGGGCGGCTTCGACTTCCGGGCCGAGACGATCGAGGGGACGACGAAGGCGGGTTACTTCCCGGGCGCCGCACAGATCACGGTCAAGGTGATCACCGACCGCGGATCCGGCCTGCTGCTCGGCGGGCAGATCGTCGGTGGTCCGGGCAGCGGGAAGCGGATCGACGTCCTGGCCACCGCGATCTGGGCGGGGATGACAGCCGAGGAGCTCGCCGGCTCCGATCTCTCCTACGCGCCGCCGTTCTCCCCGACCTACGACCCCGTCGTCGTGGCCGCGCGCGTGGCCAGCCGGGTCGAGCAGGGCTGAACCACCGGCTTCGGCGCGGTGACGGGCCCGAATCCAGTCCACTAAAGTTCGCCCATGCCCATCGCGAGCCCTGAGGTCTACGCCGACATGATCCGCCGGGCCAAGGAGGGCGGCTTCGCCTACCCTGCGATCAACTGCACCTCGTCGGAGACCGTGAACGCCGCCATGCGCGGCTTCGCCGACGCCGGGAGTGACGGCATCATCCAGGTCTCGACGGGCGGTGCGGAGTTCGCCTCAGGCACCCGGGTGAAGGACATGGTGACCGGCGCAGTGGCGCTGGCGGAGTTCGCGCACGTCGTCGCCGGGAGGTACCCGGTGCAGGTCGCGCTGCACACCGACCACTGCCCCAAGGACAAGCTCGACGCCTACGTCCGGCCGCTCATCGCGCTGTCGCAGGACCGGGTGAACGCGGGGCAGGATCCGCTCTTCCAGTCACACATGTGGGACGGCTCGGCCATCGACCTCGACGAGAACCTCGCCATCGCGGAGGAGCTGATCGAGAAGTGCGCCTCCGCGAAGCTGGTCCTCGAGGTCGAGATCGGCGTCGTCGGCGGCGAGGAGGACGGCGTCGCGCACGACATCAACGAGAAGCTCTACACCGCTCCCGGCGACTTCGTGACCACCGCGAAGCGGCTCGGCCTCGGTGAGAAGGGCATCTACCTGCTCGCGGCCACGTTCGGCAACGTGCACGGTGTCTACAAGCCCGGCAACGTCAAGTTGCGCCCGGAGATCCTCGAGCAGGGGCAGGAGATCGTGGCCAAGGAGTTCGGCCTGCCCGAGGGCAGCAAGCCGTTCAACCTGGTCTTTCACGGCGGCTCCGGCTCCGACCTCTCCGACATCCGGCAGGCGCTCTCGTACGGGGTCGTCAAGATGAACGTCGACACCGACACCCAGTACGCCTTCACCCGGCCGATCGCCGACCACATGTTCAAGAACTACGACGGCGTCCTGAAGGTCGACGGCGAGGTCGGCAGCAAGAAGGCCTACGACCCGCGCGGCTACCTCAAGGCCGCCGAGACCGGTATGGCCGCCCGCGTCGTCGAGGCGTGCGAGGACCTGCTGTCGGCCGGCCAGTCCGTGGCCGGCTGACGTGGTCCAGCCCCACCGCGACCTGCTCGGCGGCCCGGACCCGGTTCTCCTCCCGACCAACCCGGAGGCCGACGCCGAGCTGGCCGCCGGCAACCCGCCGGCCGAGGTGGCGGCGCACCACCCGACGGTCAGCGCGGCGTGGGCGGCCCTGGCCGAGGAGGCGCTGGGCCGTCCCGAGCGGACCCTCGGCGACACCGTCGAGGCCTACGCGTATGCCCGCACCGGTTACCACCGCGGCCTGGACGCGCTGCGGCGCAACGGCTGGAAGGGGTACGGCCCGGTGCCGTGGTCGCACGAGCCCAACCGCGGCTTCCTGCGCTGCCTGACCGTGCTGGCCCGCGCGGCGGAAGCGATCGGCGAGACCGACGAGCAGGAGCGCTGCACCGCTCTGCTGCGCGACTCGGACCCCACGCTCGCCCCCTGACCCCGGGGAGAAATGGCCATCTTCGGCCCCCCTAGGTGCCGAAATGGCCATTCTGGTTCTAGGTGGCGCCGTGCAGGCCGGACAGCGCCTCGGTCAGCGCGCTCATCTCCACGCCGCCGGTCAGGAGCCGGATGAGGTCGTTCGCGTCGACGTCGGCCCGGGTGAGGTTCCCGGCGACCTGCCCCCCCGCGAGCAGCAGGAACCTGTCGCCGACCAGGTGCGCGTAGCGCGGATTGTTGGTGACGAGGAGAACCGCGAGCCCTTCGCTGCGGGCGGTGACCACCGCCTGCAGCAGGAGGCTGTGCTGCGCAACGGTCAGGGGAGCGGTGGACTCGTCGACGACCAGGATCCGCGAGCCGAAGTGCAGCGCCCGGGCGATCGCCAGGCTCTGCCGCTCCCCGGCCTGAAGCGAGCTGGCCGGCTGGTCGGGGTCCAGCCCGGTGACGCCGACCCGCGCCATCGCCTGCGCGGTGACCTCGCGTGCGCCGTCGAGATCCAGCCGGCGCAGCGGCCACACCCCCCGGGTGGGCTCCGAGCCCAGGAAGAAATTGCGCCAGACCGACAGGAGCGGGGCAACCGCGAGGTCCTGCCACACGGTCGCGATCCCGACGGCGCGGGCTGCGCGGGGAGAGCGGAACCGCACGGGCACGCCGTCGAGCAGCAGCTCGCCCTCGTCGTGCCGGCACAGGCCGGACAGGACGGAGACGAGGGTGGACTTGCCGGACCCGTTCTCGCCGAGGACGCAGGTGATCTCCCCGGCGGGCAGGGGGGCGCTGACGCGGGACAGGGCGGCCACGCTGCCGTGGCGCACCGTGACCTGGCGCAGCTCCAGCACGGGAGGCCCGGGCGGGGCTGCGTGTGCGCCGTCGCTGACGACGTCGCTCACGACCTCGGCACCGCCTTGAGCCGGCTCCGGACGACGCCGTTGGCCAGCAGCGCCACGAGCAGCAGCACGCCGAGCAGAGCCTGGAACCACCGGCTGTCCCAACCGGCCAGGATGATCCCCTCGCGCGCGAAGGCGTAGAGGAGCGCGCCCACAGCGGCCCCGACGGGCGAGCCGTAGCCGCCGCCGAGCAGGCATCCCCCGATCACGGCGACGACGACGAAGTCGACCTCCTGGCCGAGGCCCGGGCTGACCTGCAGGCCGCCGGTGCGCAGCAGGCCGATGGTCCCGATCAGCCAGCCGGCGGTCGCGGTCAGGCAGAAGAGCGTCACCGTCGTCCGGCGCACCGGAACCCCCAGCTCACGCGCCGCCCGGCGGGCGCCGCCGCTGGCGAGGACGGCGTTGCCGAACCGGGTGCGCCACAGGCCCCAGGTCGCGGCCGCCGTGACCGCGAGCCACCACAGCACGGAGACGTGGAAGATGCCCTCGTCCACGTGCAGGGTGCTGTCGAAGACGGCGGCCGCCGACCGCCACCCCGGCGCCGACTGCAGGCCCCCGATGGTCTCGCTGCCGGCCATCAGGTGGGCTCCGGCCACGGTGGTGCCCTCGAGCACGAGGAACGTCGCCAGCGTGGCGAGGAAACTGGGCATGCCCGTGCTGAGGACGAGGGCGCCGTTGACCAGGCCGACGACCAGGGCACAGCCCAGGGAGGCGGCCAGGGCGGCCCAGGTGCTCCAGCCGGCCCCCCGGATGAGCAGCGCGGCGACCAGGGCGCTCCCGATCCCCACGGCTCCGACCGAGAGATCGAACTGCCCGGCGATCAGCAGCAGGGCGACGGCGACGCCGCCGATGCCGAGGGTGGCCGCCAGGTCGAGGACCGGCGCCAAACCGGAGGAGCCGACGAGCTTCGGTGCCCGGATCCCGAAGAAGACCACGACGACCAGCAGCGCGAGGAGGGCGGCCAGGCTGGGCCGGGTCAGCGCACGCGCCAGCAGGCGGCGGCCGGCGGGAGGTGCGGCCGGTGCTTGGCCGAACGCCGGCAGGTGGTCCGCGGTCACCGCGAGAGCCCGGGCTGAGCACAGTACGACGGCAGCGGGACCTCCTCGGCGAGCCGGGTGCCGCCTCAGTCTCCACGACGACGCTGGGTGGCGGTCCCAGGGACCGGCTACGGGCGCAGCCGCCAGCGGATCCGGGGGTCGGCGTACCAGGTCCACCGGGTCACCGGCCGCGGGTACGGGACGCCATCGCGGAACACCCGCGCCGGGTCGCTGGCCACCTGCAGGGCCCGCCCGGTGGACCGCCGCACCGGCCGCAGGGAGGAGACGGTCACATGGACTCGCAGGCTGTCGGCGGCCTTCCGGTCCGGCCGGACGTCGATGCGGCGCACGATGCCGTCGGCGACCTTCTTCGCGTCGTGATGGGCCTGCAGGCCCAGCCGCGGGCCGGGCGCCCGTCGCGGGTCGTCGGTAGCCGGCTCGATCCGGCCGCGGTGCAGCAACACGCCGCCGTGGTCGTCGAGGACGAGGGGCAGTTCCCGCTCGCGGCCGGTTCCGATGCCGAGGTCCCGCGCCAGCGCGCGCGAATCGCCGTCGTCCCCCGGGTCCCAGGCCACCGGGACACCGGCCGTCCGGCCGGCCCGGTGCAGGGCGGCGAGCACCGCCGCCAGGGCCGGAACCGGGCCCCCGACCAGCACGGTGTCGGCCTCCGCCACCTCGTCGAGGTCACTCCGGAGAGGGGCCGTACCGGGGTCGAGCCTCCGGAGGTCCAGCTCCACGGAGGCCATGCGGATACCCTGCCAGCTGCCAGCCGGTTTCCAGCCGGTGCGTCCGTCCGCCCACCGCACGAGGAGAACCCAGACCCGATGCCGGCAGTCGTGCTGATCGGTGCCCAGTGGGGCGATGAGGGCAAGGGCAAGGCGACCGACCTGCTCGGCGGCCGCGTGCCGTACGTCGTCCGCTACCAGGGTGGCAACAACGCGGGTCACACGGTGATCACGCCGGACGGCGAGCGCTACGCCCTCCACCTGATCCCGTCGGGGATTCTCACACCGGACTGCACCCCGGTGATCGGCAACGGGGTCGTGGTGGACCCCGAGGTGCTGATCGAGGAGCTCGCCGGGCTGGAGGAGCGGGGGGTGGACACCTCGCGGCTGGTGATCTCCGCCGACGCGCACCTGATCATGCCGCACCACCGGGCCCTCGATCGGGTCACCGAGCGCTTCCTCGGCAAGGCGAAGATCGGCACCACCGGCCGCGGCATCGGACCCGCCTACGGCGACAAGGTGGCCCGCGTCGGGATCCGCGCCGCCGACCTACTGGACCTCGGCATCCTGCGCGAGAAGCTCGAGGCGGTGCTGCGCGAGAAGAACCAGGTGCTGGTCAAGGTCTACAACCGCCGCGCCATCGACGTCGACGAGGTCGTGGAGGAGTACACCCGCTACGCCGAGACGCTCAAGGACCGCATCGTCGACTCCAGGCTGCTGCTCGGCCGGGCGCTGGACGCCGGCGAGTGGGTCCTGCTCGAGGGGTCGCAGGGCACGCTGCTGGACGTCGACCACGGCACGTATCCGTTCGTCACGTCGTCCAACCCGACGGCGGGCGGCGCGGCGGTCGGCTCCGGCATCGGGCCGACCCGGATCAGCCGCGTCGTCGGCATCCTCAAGGCGTACACGACCCGCGTCGGGTCGGGGCCGTTCCCGACCGAGCTCTTCGACGCCAACGGCGAGTACCTGCGCAAGCAGGGCGGCGAGGTCGGCGTCACGACCGGCCGCGACCGGCGCTGCGGCTGGTTCGACGCCGTCGTCGCCCGCTACGCCAGCCGGGTCAATGGGATCACCGATTTCTTCCTCACCAAGCTGGACGTCCTCTCCGGGCTGGAGACGGTGCCGATCTGCGTGGCCTACGACGTCGACGGCGTCCGGCACGACGAGATGCCGATGACCCAGACCGACTTCCACCACGCCCGGCCGATCTACGAGGAGCTGCCGGGCTGGTTCGAGGACATCAGCGCCTGCCGGCGGTTCGAGGAACTGCCCGCGAACGCCCAGGCCTACGTCCGGCGGCTGGAGGAGCTCTCCGGCGCGCGGGTCAGCGTCATCGGGGTCGGGCCGGGCCGCGACGAGAACGTCGTCATCAACGACCTCTTGGACTAGGCGGTCCTACGCGGCGACGAGCTGGCGGCGGGCCCGCGCGGCGATGTCGGGGTGGTCGGTGATCAGCCCGTCCACGCCCAGGCCGAACAGCATGCCGGCCTCGGCCGCGGCGTCGCCCAGGCCGGCGGGGTCGCTGCCGCGGCGCAGGTGTCGCGGCAGGAACGCGTTCTCGGCCCGGTGGGTCCACGGGATGACGGTGAGGCCGGCGCCGTGCGCGCGCTGCACGAGGTCGGAGACGCCCCTGATGGCCTCGTCGTCGTCGCGCAGGAGCAGCCGGTTCCGGCTCGGCGCGATGCCCTGGGCGTAGGTGGAGATCTCCCGCAGCCCGGCGGGGGTCACCATCGGGTCGGAGGCGGCGTCGTCCTCGACCAGCTGCAGGATCGTGGGTCCGCGCGAGCCCAGGTCGGCGCGCAGCTCACGGAGGGCGGCGGCGTCGAAGGACTGGACGACGACGGTGTCCTCGGGGCCGGTCGCCCGAAGCCGACGCAGCTCGGCGCCGACGAGCTGGGCCATGGGGAGCCCCTGCTCGGCCGACCAGTTGGGCGACTTCAGCTCGGCCAGCACGCGCACCTGGCGGTCCGGCGTCGAGCGGCGGCGGGCCAGGCTCACGACCTCGCCGAGCGTGAGGATCCCGAACCGGCCGTCGTAGGTCGTGTTGAGGGGGCGCAGCTGCGGCATGCGCTCGACAGCGCGCAGCGTGCGCAACTCGGCGAGCGTGAAGTCCTCGGCGAACCAGCCGGTGCACACCTCGCCGTCCAGGTCCTTCGTCGCGCGCCGGTCGGCGAACTCCGAACGGGAGGCGATGTCGGTGGATCGTGAGAGCTCGTTCTCGTGGCGGACGACGAGCGCGCCGTCCCGGCTGACCACGACGTCGGGCTCGATCAGCTCGGCCCCCAGGTCGATGGCCAGCTCATAGCTCGCCGCCGTGTGCTCGGGGCGGTAGGCGGGAGCACCACGGTGCCCCACGATCACGGGCCGGGAAGGGCGGGTCGCCGGGGGTTCCAGCGCCGCGGACGCGTGCATGACTTCTAGGACACCTCACCGTCATGAAGCGATGGCAAACCGCAGTCGACGAGTTGCTCAC
>JAODNJ010000021.1 GCA_025465155.1 Frankiales bacterium | reverse complement strand
CCGCGCTGCCAGCCGCCCGTTCTCCGGCGCCCCCTCGGCGCTCTTCCCGGACAGGAATCCTGATGCGCGTCGGCATCCCCACCGAGATCAAGGACCACGAGTATCGCGTGGCCATCACGCCGGCCGGTGTCCACGAACTGGTCGGCCGCGGCCACGAGGTGTTCGTACAGGCGGGTGCCGGGCTCGGTTCCTCGCTGCCGGACGCGGAGTACGCCGCCGCAGGGGCGAAGATCCTCGACGACGCCGAGGAGGTGTGGGGGCAGGCCGAGCTGCTGCTGAAGGTGAAGGAGCCGGTCGCCGCGGAGTACCCGTTGTTGCGCCGTGACCTGGTGCTGTTCACGTACCTGCACCTGGCCGCCGACCGGGCGATCACGTTGGCGCTGGCCGAGTCGGGCGCCACGGCCATCGCCTACGAGACGGTCCAGCTGCCCGATCGCTCCCTCCCGCTGCTCGCGCCGATGAGCGAGGTCGCCGGCCGGCTGGCCCCCCAGGTCGGGGCGGCGACCCTCATGCGGGGCGCCGGAGGGCGCGGGGTCCTCGTGGGCGGCGTCTCGGGCGTCTACGCGGCCAAGGTCGTCGTCCTCGGTGCGGGGGTCGCCGGGATGAACGCGGCGGCCATCGCGCTCGGGATGCAGGCCGAGGTCCTGCTCCTGGACACGAACATCGAGCGGCTGCGCGCGGCCGACCGCATCTACCAGGGGCACCTGCAGACCGTCGCGTCCAACGCCTACGAGGTCGAGCGGGCCGTGGTCGACGCGGACCTGGTGATCGGCGCGGTGCTGGTGCCCGGGGCCAAGGCGCCGGTCCTGGTGAGCGACGACCTCGTCGCGAGGATGAAGCCCGGCAGCGTGCTCGTCGACATCGCGATCGACCAGGGCGGCTGCTTCGAGTCCAGCCGCCCGACGACGCACTCCGACCCGACCTACCGGGTGGCGAACTCGCTCTTCTACTGCGTGGCCAACATGCCGGGAGCCGTGCCGCACACCAGCACCTACGCGCTCACGAACGTCACCCTGCCGTACGCCGCGGCGATCGCCGATTCCGGCTGGACGGCCGCGGTGCGCCGCGATGCCGCCCTGGCCGGAGGGGTCAACGTCACCGGCGGGGTCGTGGTCTCCGCGCCCGTCGCCGAGAGCCACGGCCTCGCCTGCACCGAACTGTCCCGCGTCCTGTCCTGAATCGTCCGCACCGTCGGCCGGGCCGTTCCGATGGCCCCTCCCAGCAGGAGGAAACAAATGAGCACGAGCGAACGGGGACTACGTCAGGGCGCCCTCGGCGGCCTCGACTCGGTCGTCATGGCGGTGGCCGGCAGCGCGCCGGCCTACTCGATCGCCGCGACGACCGCCGTCCTCATCGGGGTGGTCGGGCTGGCCAGCCCCGCCGCGTTGCTCTACTGCGCGATCCCCATGCTCGGGATCGCCTGGGCGTTCAACTACCTCGGCCGGGCCGACGTCAACGCCGGGGCCAGCTACTCCTGGGTGGCGCGGGCGCTGCACCCGTCGCTGGGCTTCATCAGCGGGTGGTCGCTGGTCGTATCGGCCACCATCTTCATGGTCGCGGGGTCCCTCCCTGCGGGGTCGCTCACCCTGTCCCTGTTCAGCGACGACCTCGCCAACAACACGGCCCTGGCGACGACGGTCGGCGCGCTCTGGTTCCTCGCGATGGTGGGGCTGGTCATCGCAGGCGTCACCGTGACCGCCCGCGCGCAGTGGATCATGACCGGCATCGAGGTCGGCCTGCTCGTGGTCTTCGCCGTCCTCGGCTTCGCCCATACGGGCGACGGTGCCGGTGCCTCCTTCTCGTGGTCGTGGTTCGGCCTCGGCGGGTTCGGTGGCGTCGGCGGTTTCGCCGGCGGGGCGCTGGTCGCCGCGTTCTACTTCTGGGGCTGGGACGTCACGGCCAACCTGAACGAGGAGACCGAGGGGCGCGGGCGCAAGGCGGGGTTCGGCGGCGTCGTCGGCGTGCTGCTGGTCTTCGCGCTGTTCGAGGTGTTCACCGTGCTGACCAGCATGTTGCTGAGCCCCAAGGAGATCGACGGCAACGCGGCCAACGTGCTCTCCCGCCTCGGCGACATCGTGCTGCCCGGCCCGGGCGGAAAGCTGCTGATCATCGCCGTGATGCTCTCGACCATCGCCACCCTGGAGACCACGCTGATCCAGGTGAGCCGCTCGCTGTTCGCGATGGGCCGGGACAACACGCTGCCGAAGGCCTTCGGCCGGGTACACCCGGTCCGGCAGACGCCGGTGTTCGCGACCGTCGTCGTGGCCGCGGTGTCCCTGGTTCTCTTCGTCCTCTCGAACCTGCTCGGCTCGGTGGGCAGCGTCCTGTCGGCGGCCATCAGCGCGATCGGAGTGCAGATCGCGATCTACTACGGCCTGGCCGCCCTCGCGGTCGTGGTCGCCTATCGCCGCGTGCTGTTCCGGTCGGTGTCCAACCTGGTGTTCATCGGTCTCTGGCCGCTGGTGGGTTCGGCCTTCATGTTCTGGATCCTCTGGGAGGCGATCCCGGGGCTGGAGGCCACGGCGCTCTGGGTGGGCTTCGGCGCCCTGGCGGTCGGACTCGTGCCGATGGCCTGGTACTGGGCCAAGCGGGTGCCGTACTACCGGACGCGGTCGCTGGAGCACTTCACCGAGGCGGAGCCGATCCCGACGCCGGACGGGGAGCCCGTCCCGGCTGCCGCGGCGGAACCGGTCTAGGCGTGCCCGCTGCATGACGACGTCGGGGACGGCCTTCGACTTCTTCACCGCGGGGGCCCTTCCGGCACCCGTCGTGAGCGCGGCCGAGGCCGAGGCGATCGCCGCTGATCGGCTCGGCCGTCCCGTGCGGGCGCGCTCGCTGGGCAGTCAGCAGGACGCGAACTTCGTGCTGACCGCCCCGGACGGTGCCGTCGCCGGGGTCCTGAAGATCAGCAATGCCGCATTCGGGGCCACCGAGATCGACGCCCAGGACGCCGCGGCCGAGCACCTCGCCACGCGGGTGCCGGGGCTGCGGGTCGCGACACCGGTGCCGCTGCAGCCCGGCTCCGGCGCCGACTCCGAGGCCGGCAACCGGGCCCTCACGCTGGCGTCCGGCGCACGCGTGGTGGCGCGGGTCCTGCGCTACCTGCCCGGGAGCACGCTGAGCGGTTCGGGCCACCTCGCCCCGCGGACCGTGGCGGCGCTGGGCGATCTGGCCGGCCGGGTGGCCGTCGGGCTGGCCGAGTTCAGCCATCCCGGGCTGCGGCGGGTCCTGCAGTGGGACCTGCGGCAGGCCCGGCGCGTGGTCTCGCTGCTCGCCCCGGAGGTCGCGGACGCCGCTCTCCGCGCGCGGGTGGAGGAGGCGGCGGGAGCCGCGTGGGGCCGGGTGCAGCGGGTGGCCGCGGAGCTGCCGGTCCAGGCCGTCCACGGCGACCTGACCGACGACAACGTCGTGTGCGCCGAGATCGGGGGCGCGCGCGTTCCGGACGGCGTCATCGACCTCGGTGACCTCACCGAGAGCTGGGCCGTCGGCGAGCTCGCCGTCGCCGTCTCCTCGCTGCTGCACCACGACGGCGCCACGGCCGTCTCGGTGCTCCCGGCTGTCACCGCGTACGCCGGCCGCCGTCCGCTGTCGGAAGCGGAGGTCGAAGCGCTGTGGCCGCTCGTCGTCCTGCGCGGCGCGGTACTCGTGGTCAGCGGGCTCCAGCAGGCGGTCCTCGATCCCGGCAACCCCTACGTCTCGGGCAACCTCGAGCACGAGCAGCGCATCTTCGACGTCGCCACGTCGGTGCCGCCAGCGGTCATCACCGCGCTGGTGCGCCGTTCCCTCGGCATGCCCGTGCCGGCTGCGGAACTGCCGGCCGGCGCCGGGATGCTGGGAGAGGCCCTCGCCACGGGCGGGCGGCTCGAGGTCCTCGACCTGACGGCGACCGCGGACGCCCTCGACGCGGGCGCCTGGCTCCGGCCGGACATCGAGGAGGAGCTCGCGGTCGAGGCGCTGGACGCCGGTGCCGCACTGGTGGTGACCGCCTTCGGCGAGGCGCGGCTGACCCGGGCGGTGCCGTTGTCCGCGGCGCCTCCCGAGAACGTCGCGACCGGTGTCGATGCGTGGTGGGCCCGTGAGGCCACTCTGCGCGCACCGTGGCACGGCACGTCGCAGGACGGCGGCCGCCGGCTCCGCGGCAACGGCGTCGAGCTGACCATCGGCGCCGTGGCGGCGGAGCCGCGCGTGGGCGACGGCGGCCCGGTCCGGCCCGGCGACCCGCTCGTCACCGTTCCGGCGCGGACGAGGGTCCGCGTCACCGTGCGCGCGACCGGGGACGCGGCGGTCGAGGAGGTCCCGGCGTTCGTCGAGGCACGGATGGCGCGGGGCTGGCTGACGACGGTCGCGGATCCGAGCGCGCTGCTCGGGGCGCCGCCGCGCGCCGACGGTGCCGGCGGGGGTGACCTGCTGGCTCGGCGGGACGCGGCCTTCGCCACCCTCCAGGGGCACTACTACGCCGCTCCGCCGCGCATCGAGCGCGGCTGGCGGGAACACCTGGTCGACACCGACGGCCGGGTCTACCTCGACACCGTCAACAACGTCGCCGTGCTGGGGCACGGCCACCCCGGGATGGCCGACGCGGTCGCCGGTCAGCTGCGGCGGCTGAACACCAACTCGCGGTTCCACTACTCCTCCGTCGTCGAGTTCTCCGAGCGCCTCGCGGCGCTGCTGCCGGAACCCCTCGACACGGTGTTCCTCGTCAACTCCGGGTCCGAGGCCGACGACCTGGCGCTCCGCATCGCGCTGGCGACCACCGGCCGCCGCGACGTCGTCGCCGTCGGCGAGGCCTACCACGGCTGGACCTACGCCACGGACGCCGTCTCGACCTCCGAGGCCGACAACCCGGGTGCCACGGGCACCCGCCCGGGCTGGGTGCACACGCTCGATGCACCCAACACCTACCGGGGGCGCCACCGCGGCGACGACGCGCGCCGGTACGCCGTGGAGGCGGTCGCGCGGGTCGATGCGCTCGTCCGGGGCGGGCGGGCGCCGGCGGCCTTCATCGCCGAGCCCGTCTACGGCAACGCCGGCGGACTGTTCCTGCCCGACGGTTACCTGGCCGCCGTCTACGCCGCCGTGCGGGGCCACGGGGGCCTCGCCATCGCCGACGAGGTCCAGGTCGGCTACGGGCGCCTCGGCGAGTGGTTCTGGGGCTTCGAGCAGCAGGGCGTCGTCCCCGACATCGTCACCGTCGCCAAGGCGATGGGCAACGGCCATCCCCTCGGGGCCGTCGTCACCTCCCGCCGGATCGCCGAGGCCTACCGCAACCAGGGCTACTTCTTCTCCTCGGCGGGCGGCAGCCCCGTCTCCAGCGTCGTCGGCCTCACCGTGCTCGACGCGATCCGGGACGAGGGGCTGCAGGAGAACGCCAGGGTCGTCGGCGACCACCTCCGCCGGCGTCTCCAGGAACTGGCCGTGCGTCATCCGCTCATCGGAGCCGTGCACGGCCGTGGGCTCTACCTCGGTGTCGAGCTCGTCCGCGACCGGGCCACGCGGGAACCGGCGACCGAGGAGACCGCCGCCATCTGCGACCGGCTGCTCGAGCTGGGCGTGGTGGCCCAGCCGACCAGCGACCGGATGTGCGTGCTCAAGGTGAAGCCGCCGCTGTGCATGACGCGGGAATCCGCCGACTTCTTCGTCGACGCCCTCGACCGGGTGCTGTCCCGCGGCTGGTAGCCGAGCCACAGGCGCCTGGCTGACACGACGCCTGCACGCGTGTCGGCCACGTGTCACGTGTGTCGCCGGGTGTTGTCCCGCAGATCAACGGACAGCAGTGGAATTTGTCCCGGCGAACATCCACCGGTCAGCTGCTCGCTCCTAGTGTTCTGCGCGCCGGCCTCGGTCGAGGCCGAGAGATCAGTCGAGTGGTTCAGGAGTCCAGGCATGAGCCAGTTGCCCACCGGGCTGTCCCGTGACACCGAGGCGGACGCCGGTCACGAGCGGCTGCGCGAACTGGGAGTCGAGCCGCACCTCACCCGGCGGCTCGGCCTGTTCGGGTCGATCCTGATCACGCTGTCGGACATCACG
>JAODNJ010000014.1 GCA_025465155.1 Frankiales bacterium | reverse complement strand
TCGTGGACATCACCCTCCGGATTGCCCTTCCCCAGCTTGAGCAGTCGCGGGTAGAAGAACTTCTCCTCCGCCTCGGCGTGCACCTCGAGGAACACCTGCAGCCGGCCCCACATGGCGCCCAGACCGTCGGTGTCGTCACGGGGCATCTCGTCGAGGTAGGCGAACATGCGCCGCTGCTCGTGGTGCTGCTCGAGGATCACTTCGGTGATGTCCATGCCGGGAGCATGCCCCCGGCGGCACTCGCCCACGCGCGGACTTCCACGGCAGGTATCTCATCCCTAAGGTATCGGCATGAGCGCCCGCCGGGTCCGCGTCGGCATCGACACCGGCGGGACGTTCACCGACGTCGTCGCCGTGGACGAGGAGACCGGCCACACCACGACGACGAAGACGCCGTCCACGCCCGCCGATCCGGCGGAGGGGTTCCTGACCGGCGTCCGCAAGGTCCTCGACCTGCTCGGCATCCCCGAGGGCGAGGCCGGAGGCGCGATCACCGCGGTCAGCCACGGGACGACCGTGGCGACCAACCAGCTGCTCGAGGGCAGGCTCGACCGGATCGGTTTCATCACCACCGAGGGCTACGAGTCGGTGCTCGAGATCGCCCGGCAATCGGTGCCCGACGGCTACGGCAACAGCTACTTCTGGGTGAAGCCGCCCCGGATCGTCCCGGCCGACCTGGTCCGCACGGTGCGTGGCCGGCTCGACCACCACGGCGCCGAGGTCCGGCCGTTCGACAGGGACGACGCCGTCGCCGCCGCCCGGTTCTTCAGGGACGCCGGCGTGACGACGCTCGGCGTCTGCTTCCTGCACTCCTACGCGAACGACGCGCACGAGCGCGCCATGCTCGAGGTGCTGGAGGCCGAGTACCCGGGCGCCGTGGTCTCGCTGTCCAGCCGGGTGCTGCGCGAGTACCGGGAGTACGAGCGCTCGGTGACCACGCTGGTCGACGCGGCGGTGAAGCCGCGCGTGGGCGCCTACGTGGAGAACATCCGGCGGCGGCTCGACGGGATCGCGCCCGGGGTGCCGTTCTACGTCATGAAGAGCAACGGCGGGGTGCTGTCGGCCGCCGAGGTCGTGCACCAGCCGATCACCACGATGCTGTCGGGGCCGGCCGCCGGCGCGCTCGGCGCGGCCCTCATCGCCGGCACCGCCGGGTTCCGCCGCGTGCTCACGTGCGACGGCGGCGGTACCTCCACCGACGTCACGGTGGTGATCGACGGCGAGCCGACCCTGACCACCGAGGGCTCGGTCGGCGACTACCCGTCGAAGATCCCGATGATCGACGTCGTCACCGTGGGGGCCGGCGGGGGATCGATCGCCTGGCTCTCACCCGAGGGGACGCTGAAGGTCGGCCCCCGGTCGGCCGGCGCCGACCCCGGGCCGATGTGCTATCCGTCCGGCGGCGACGAGCCCACTGTCACCGACGCGCACGTCGTGCTGGGCCGCATCCCGCCACACCTGCTCGGCGGCGAGATCCCGCTGTCGGTGGACGCCGCCCGCGCCGGGCTGGCCGCGCTCGGCCGCACGCTCGGCCTCTCCCTGGAACGGACGGCGACCGGCATCCTGGAGATATCGGCGTGGAACCAGGCCAACGCGCTGCGCCAGGTGACGGTCGCGCGGGGCCTGGACGTCCGCGACTTCACACTCACGACGTTCGGCGGGTCGGGCTCGCTGCTCGCCTGCCGGCTGATGGACATCCTCGGGCTGACCCGCACGCTGGTCCCCCCGAACCCCGGCAACGTCAGCGCCTTCGGCCTGCTGACCGTCGACGTCCGCAACGACTACGTGCAGACCGTCGTCTCGCGCCACGCCGACCTCGACCTGGACCGCGTGAAGGCCGTGTACGGCGAACTGGAGGGGCAGGCGCGCGCGGCCCTGGACGGCGAGGGGTTCGCCCGTGACGCCCAGCGGATGATCCGGACGGCGGACCTGCGCTACGTCGGCCAGGCGTTCGAGGTGCGGGTGCCGGTGCCCGACAACGATCTCGCAGCGGAGGACAGCGACACGGTCGCGCAGGCGTTCCACGCCGCCCACCGGCAGCTCTACGGCTATGACTTCGCCACCGATCCGCGCCAGGCGGTGGAGTGGGTCAACCTGCGGGTGAGCGGCATCGGGCCGATCCGTCGTCCGGACGTGGCGGAGCTCGAACCGAGGGACGGCGGATCGGACCGGTCCGTCACGGGCTCCC
Organism: Frankiales bacterium; assembly: GCA_025465155.1. Taxonomy (GTDB): domain Bacteria; phylum Actinomycetota; class Actinomycetes; order Mycobacteriales; family Geodermatophilaceae; genus Geodermatophilus. The sequence goes on along the minus strand of JAODNJ010000014.1, from coordinate 8,906 downwards.
GTCGCGTGTTCTTCGACGGCTGGGTGGACACGCCGACCTACGACCGGCCCGATCTGGCGCCCGGCGACGTCGTGCCCGGCCCGGCCATCATCGAGGAGTTCGGCTCCACGGTCCCCGTGCATCCGGGCTTCGTCGCCACGGTCGACCGGTTCGGGAACCTGCTGCTGACGAAGGAGACGGACTGATGACCGAGGGCAGAAATGGCCATTTCCGCCCGTCGGGGACGGCGGACCCGGTGCTGGTCGAGATCGTGGCCGGCACGCTGGCCGCGATCGAGAGGGAGGTCGAGACGTCGATCGGGCGCACCTCGCGCTCGCCGATGATCCGGGACGCCCACGATTTCCGCGCCGGCATCCACGACCGGAAGCTGCGCAAGCTGACCGGCCGCTCCTACTCGGCGCTGGTGCACCCCGTCGTCCGGGACTATCCGATCGAGACGATGAATGTCGGCGACGTCTTCTTCCACAACGACGTCTACCTCTCCGAGGGCGGGATCGGGCACCTGCCGGACCTGTGCGTGACCGTGCCGGTGTTCGCCGGGTCGCCCGGGACCGGCGAGCCGGAGGTCGTGGCGTTCATCCAGGCTTTCGGCCACCACGACGACATCGGCGGCGCGGTGCCGGGCTCGATGCCGTCGGCCGCGACCAGCGTGTACGAAGAGGGCCTGATGGTCCCGCCGATCAAGCTGTGGGACCGCGGCGTGCCCAACGAGAGCGCACTGAAGATCATGACCCGCAACTCGCGGATGCCGGACTCGCTCGCCGCAGACCTGGACGCGGAATGCTCGGCCTGCCTCGCCGGGGCGCGGCGGCTGGGCGAGCTGTTCGACAGGTACGGGGTCGCCGCGGTCGAGGCGTGCTTCGAGGCGATCCTGGCCAGCTCCACGGAGGTCTACCGGCGGGAGATCCTGTCGCAGATCCCCGACGGCACCTACGTGTGGGAGGACTACGCCGAGCACGACGGCGTCGAGGAGCCGATGCTGCACCGGCAGCGGATCACGCTCACCATGGACTCCGCCGCCGAGGTGCCGCTGGTCATCGACTTCACCGGCACCGGCCCGCAGGCCAAGGGGCCGATCAACCACTGCGGCGACTACGCCGACGGCAACTTCCTCAAGAAGTGGATGGCGCCGATCCTGCGCAACCTCGCCGGGACGCCGGAGCGGATGGCCCAGCTGGACGTCAACGAGGGCGTCGTCCCGCTGATCGAGATGCGCTTCCCCGAGAAGGGCACCCTGCTCACGCCGATCTTCCCGGCGCCGACCAACGCCCGGACCTTCGTCATCCTGCGGCTGCTCGGGGTGCTCGCCGGGGTGCTGGCGAAGGCCACCGGCGGCCGGATGCCGGCCGACCAGGAGACGATCCGCTACACCGGCGTGTACGGGACCGACATGGACGGCGAGCCGTACCTCATGCGCGAGGTGCTCGGCGGTGGTTCCGGCGGGCGGTACTACGCCGACGGTGAGGACACCATCCACGTCGTCCCCGATTCGCGGAACCTGCCCACCGAGTTCACCGAATCCCGCTTCCCGCTGCGGGTCGAGCGGCTCGGGCTGGCCATGGACTCCGGCGGCCCGGGCCGCTACCGGGGCGGCTGCGGATACGAGAAGCACATCCGCGTGCTCCGGGACGCGCACTTCATGTCGATCGCCGACCGCTCGATCCTCGCCTGCTGGGGCGTTGCCGGCGGCCGCGCGGGGCAGCCGTTCCGGATCACCGTCGACCCGGGCGGCCCCGAGGAGCACGACGTCGACGCGCTGGCCGACGCCGAGCCGCTGCGGGCCGGCGCCGTCGTCCGGATCCGGACGACAGGGGGCGGCGGCTGGGGCGACCCGCTGGACCGACCCGTCGAGGAGGTGCTCAGTGACATCGCCTGGCGGAAGGTCTCGGTGACCGGTGCCCGCGACGACTACGGCGTCGTCGTCCTCGATTCCGGGGAGGCCGACCCGGCCGCGACCGAGGCGTTGCGCGCGGAACTGCGGGGCGCCCGGACCGGGGAGGAGCCGTTCTTCGACCGCGGCCCCGGCTACGCCACCCTCTCCGGCGGCGCCACGTTCAACGAGTTCGACGTCCTCTAGCGCCCGCGATCATGGCGCCGGAACCATCCGAGACGCCTCCGACGTGGTTCCGGCGCCACGATCGGCGCAGGGAGCGCCGCCGGGGGACGGGTGGCGCGCCAGAGCCGGACGAGCGCGTCGGCATCGGCCAGCCCCGGGACGACGGGCGGCCCCTCCTGCGGCCGGCGCCAGAAGGACCGCACGCGGTCGTTGTAGTCCTCGGCCAGGGCCCGCACGCCGGCCTCGGAGGGCAGCGCGGGAACGACGTCCGGCATGCGGTCCCGCTCCCGGCGGAGCGCGAGGCCGGGGGGCAGCATCCCGGTGACGTCCAGGTCCTCGCGGCGGGCCCACTTCAGCGCCCAGTCGTAGCTCGTCTCGTCGCGGTCGAGGTCCGGGAGCGGCTTGCCGGCAGCGGACAGGCCCTCGAAGGCCCCGTTCTCCCGCGCCTGGTCGATCTGCCGGTCGATCCAGGACTGGAACGACATCCCGGGAGGCTTGCGCTCGGTCATCGCCTTCCTGTGTACCCGCGCGGGCCACGGTGCTGACAGGCTGCACCGCGTGCGGACGACGGGCAGCCGGGAGGTCTACCGCAACCCGTGGATCCGGGTGCGGGAGGACGACGTCGAATGGCCGGACGGGTCGACCGGTGTGTACGGCGTCGTCGAGAAGCCCCACTTCGGCCTGATCCTCCCGGCCGAGCGCGACGGATTCTGGCTGGTCGAGCAGTTCCGCTACCCGCTGGGGCGCCGCGCGTGGGAGTTCCCGCAGGGCACCTGGAGCCAGGGATCGGGCGGCACCCCCGAGGAGCTGGCCCGTGCCGAGCTGGCCGAGGAGACCGGGATCCGGGCCGCGGAACTCCGCCATTTGGGCCACCTCGACCTGGCGCCGGGCCTGATGACCCAGGAGTTCGACGTCTGGCTCGCGACCGGGCTGACCCCCGGGCCCACGGCGCGGGAGCCCACCGAGGCCGACATGCGCTCGGCGTGGGTCGCCGAGACCGACCTGGCGGCGATGATCCGCGACGGCCGGTTCACCGACGGCCCGTCGCTCGCGGCCTACAGCCTGCTCCTGCTCGACCGCCACTGATCCCATCCTCGGCCGTGGCGGCGCCGGCCGGGGTGGCGACGGGGATCACGGGTGGGCAACGATGCGGCCGCCCGGGTTGACCGTCGGGGCCGTCCCTGCAGGTCGCAGGCTGGTTCGCGGAGCGTAGGGACCTGCCACGAAAGGGTGACAGTCCTGCCGTCGGACCGGCGGGTTCCGGGCCGCGCCCCCCAGGCTGTCCGTCGTGCCGCTGTCCGTCCCCGGCCTTCCGGGCCTGCCGCCCGAGCTCGCCGGGCCCGTGGCGGTGGAGCTGGCCAAGCCGGTCCGGACCATCCCGCCGGCCAACGCGCTCCCGGGTGGCGTCCGGTACGAGCCCAAGTGGGACGGCTACCGGCTGGTCATCGTGCGGCAGGGGACGTCGACCAGGTTGTGGTCGAAGCAGGGCCGCGACCTCACCGACCGCTTCCCCGACATCGCCGCCGCCGCGCTGGCCCAGCTGCCGGCCGGCACGGTCGTCGACGGCGAGGTCGTCGTGTGGAACGGCGAGCGGCTGGACTTCGGGCTGCTGCAGCGCCGGATGCTCACCGCGGCCGGCCGGATCGGGGCGCTGGCCGCCGCCTCCCCCGCCTCCTACGTCGCCTTCGACCTGCTGGCGGTCGGCGGCACCGACCTGCGCGCACGGCCGCTGCGCCGTCGGCGCACCGAGCTCGAGGGCCTGGCCGGGAGCTGGGCGCCACCGATGCAGATCTCCCCCGCCACCGCCGACCCCGGCGAGGCGCGGCAGTGGTTCACCGACTTCCGGGCGGCCGGGGTGGAGGGCCTGGTCGCCAAGGGCGCGTCGACCCGCTACGCGCCGGGGCGCCGTGAGTGGCTGAAGGTGAAGTCCTGGGAGACGACCGAGGTCCTCGCCGGCGCGGTCATCGGTCCGATCGATCGGCCGAGCCAGCTCGTGGCCGGGCTCCACCGCGACGGCGAGCTGGTCGTCGTCGGCAGGAGCAGCCCGCTCTCACCCCGGCAGGCCGCCGAACTGGCGGAGGTCCTGACGCCGGCCGGCCCGGACCACCCGTGGCCCGAGCGGATCGGCACCGGCCGGTTCGGCGGCGGCCGCATGTCGGTGACGATCACGCGGGTGCAGCCCACCGAGGTGGTGGAGATCAGCGCGGACGTGGCGCTGCAGGCCGGCGTCTTCCGGCATCCGCTGCGCTACGTCCGCGTCCGCCCGGACCTCCGCCCCGACGACCTCCCACCCCTCCCCTGACCGATCACCGGGTGGCGGTGAGGCCGCGGCGGTTGAGCACGCTGCGCTCGAGCGGCGCGAACACCAGCAGCTCGATCGCGATGCCGACGAGCAGGATCAGCACGATCGACGTGATCACCAGCGACATCTGCGACAGCTCACGACCGATGTTCAGGAGCTGCCCGAGGCCCAGCCCCAGCTTCGGGGAGTAGGTGATGAGCTCGGCGGCCATGAGCGAGCGCCAGGCGAACGCCCAGCCCTGACGCAGGCCGCCCAGGTAGCCCGGCAGCGCGGCCGGCAGCAGCACGTAGCGGATCCGGCCGAGCGTCGACAGGCCCAGGACCCGGCCGACGCGGTCGAACAGCGGCGGAACCTGCTTCATGCCGCTGAGCAGCCCGTTCGCGATCGACGGCACGGCTCCCAGCAGGACGACGGTGTAGATCGCGGCGTTCGACAGCTGGAACCAGATGATCGCGGCCGGCACCCACGCCACCGACGGCAGACTCTGCAGCCCGCTGACGATCGGCCCGACGGCCGCGCGCAGCCACCGGCTGGCCCACATCGCCAGTCCGAGCAGCGTGCCGACGGCGAGGGACAGCACGAACCCGAAAGCGCCGCGGCTGAGGCTGGTCCAGATCGCGTCGAACGCGCGGCCGTCCTGGACCGTCTCCCAGAAGGTCTGCGCCACCTGCGACGGGCCGGGCAGCGCGTACGGCGGCTTGATCCTGGCCACGTAGGCCAGCTGCCACACGCCCACGAGCAGGGCCAGGAAGATCAGGGGCGGGAGCACCGACCCCACGAACACCCGTACGGGCCCCGACCGCGGGGGCAGCAGGGGCGCCTCGTCCAGCGCGTCCAGGCCGGCGACGACCGAGCGATCCTCCCCGGCGCGGCCGTCCGTGGCGCCCTCGCGGGAGCCCCGGCGGCTGCGAGGCAGGTCAATGGCCATGGCGGCTGATCTCCTTGTGCAGCTCTCGGGTGATCCGGCCGGCCAGAGCGCTGACGTCGGGCGCCTCGATGGTGCGCGGTTGCGGGATGTCCACCCGCCACTCCCGGACGATGCGGCCCGGGCGGGAGCCCATGAGGACCACCCGCTGCCCGAGGCGCGCGGCCTCACGGACGTTGTGGGTCACGAAGACGACCGAGAGCTTCTGCTCAGCCCAGACCCGCGTCAACTCCTGGTGCAGGACGTCACGGGTGATGGCGTCGAGGGCGGCGAACGGCTCGTCCATGAGCAGCACGGAGCTGTCCTGCGCCAGCGCCCGGGCGAGGGCCACGCGCTGGCGCATGCCACCCGAGAGCTCGTGCACGCGCTTGCCGCCCTGACCGGCCAGGTTCACCACCTCGAGCAGTCGCTCGGCCTCCGCCTTCCGCGCCGCGCGGGCGACGCCACGGGCCCGCAGCGCCAGCTCGACGTTGCCCGAGGCGGTCAGCCACGGCAGCAGCGCCGGCTCCTGGAACATCAGCGCCGGCCGCTCCACGGACACCTCGATCCGCCCCGCGGTCGGACTCACCAGCCCGGCGATCAGGTTCAGCAACGTGGACTTCCCGCAGCCCGAGGCGCCGAGCAGGCAGACGAACTCCCCAGGGGCCACCGTCAGGTCCACCCCCTGCAGCACGGGCGGACCGCCTCGCGTGAAGACCTGCGAGACGCCCTGAACCGACACCGCCGGAGCCGCAGTCGCATCGGGCGCGGTCGCGGAGTCCACCGTCAGCGCGTGCGCGGTCACTGGAGTCCCAGCCCACCGGCCGAGACGGTCGTCAGGTTCTGCGCCTTGAGCACGGTGTTGAGCGGGCGCAGGTCGTAGATCCCGGAGAGATCCACCTTCTGCGGCGTCGTTCCGGCCTTCACCGCGTTCTCCATCGACGTCTTGAGAGTCGAGGCGATGGGGTCGTAGGTGACGCTGAGCTCGCTCCAGGCCCGCTGCAGCACGTTCTCGGTCAGCGACTTCCCGCCCGCGGCCGCGAGGCCGGCATTGACAGCCTTCTGCGCGGCGGCGGAGTCCTTCTGCGCGAGCTCGACGGCCTTCACGTGGCCCTTGAGCAGCGCCGCGACGGTGTTCGGGTACTGCTTGAGGAAGTCGGTGCGGACGATGAGCTGCGTCGTCACGAACTTCCCCTGCGGCCAGATGTCCTTCTCGTCGATCAGCACATGCCCGCCGTGGCTGAGCACGAGGCTGGAGGCGTAGGGCTCGGGTACCCACGCACCGTCGAGATGACCGGAGTCGAACAGGTTGGGGATGTCACTGTTCGCCGTCGGGGTGATCGTGACGTCGCCGCCGCCGGTCACGCTGTTCTTCAGGCCCTTGCTCGTCAGCCAGGTGCGGAGCGCGACGTCCTGGGTGTTGCCCAGCTGCGGGCTGGCCAGGGTCTTGCCCTTGAGGTCGGACGCCGAGTTGATGCCGTTCCTGACCACCAGCTCCGCGCCGCCCGACGCCGCGCCGGCGATGATCCGGATCGCGTCGCCGTTGCTCTGGGCGTAGGCGTTGATCGTCGGGCTGGGGCCGATGTAGGCGGCGTCGAGGCCGCCGGCGAACAGCGCCTCGACCTCGTCCGGGCCGGCATTGAAGACCTGGGTGGTCAGCTTCGTGCTGCTGCCCAAGGCCTCGGTGAAGTAGTTCTGCTGGACGCCGATGAGCGCGGCCGCGTGGGTGACGTTGGCGAAGTAGCCCAGGCGCAGCTCGGCCGGCACGGCGCTCTGCCCGCCGGAGCTGGAGGCGGCCCGGGACTGGGCCGCACCGACGGTGGACCCGCCGCCGCAGGCCGCCGCCGCGAGCACGGCAGGGACGACGGCGGCGATCGCCAGAAGGCGCCGCAGACGGGGTCGGGCGGTGACGAGCATCGATTCCTCCAGGGAGCGGCGGACCTCGGGTCACGCACGGCCGAGGACGTAAAGTACCACTATCCCTACCGGACCGGTGACCTTGGTAGGCATAAGGGTCCCGCTGACCGGCGGCCGCGCCGTCCTCGACGAGAACGGCGCCGACCCCGCGTCACGGCTCCTGCGGAAGCCTCCCGAGCGCGACCAGGAACCGGCGCAACAGCCCGGCGAGCTGCTCGCGGTCGGCCGCGGACAGCCCGGCCAGCAGCTCGCGCTCGGTCTCCAGGTGGTCCGGGAGTGCGTCGTCCAGCGCCTTGCGGCCGGCGTCGCTCAGCGTGACGACGACGGCCCGCCCGTCGACCTCACTGCGCTCACGGGTGATCAGGCCCTTCTCCTCGAGCCGGTCGAGGCGCTGGGTGATCGCTCCGGACGTGACCAGGGCGGTGCGCATCAGAGCGGTGGGCGTCAGCTGGTACGGGGGGCCGGCCCGGCGCAGGGCGGCCAGGACGTCGAAGGACGGCGCGTCGAGTCCGTGTCTGGCGAAGGTGGCCCGCTGCGCGAGGTGGACCTCCCGTTGCAGCTGGGTGATCCGGCCGACGATCCCCATCGGCGAGCAGTCGAGGTCGGGGCGCTCCCGGGCCCACTGGGCGAGGATGTGGTCGACGGCATCCTCCACGGGCCTCACGGTAGCGGCCCCGCCGGGTCCGGAACCGGCACCGGGAGCGCCGCCAGGTGGTCCCGCAGGGTCCGGGCCGGGCGGCCGAGGAGCGCCTCCAGCACCCGCGGGCTCCCGGCGAAGCCGTGCGCGCGGTAGTGGTCGAACATCCGCCGGCGACAGTGCGCGGAATAGTCGGTCGCGGGCGGGACCGGTCCGTCCGGGACGACGTCGACGGCGGACACCTCGCGCCCCAGCCAGGCGCTCAGCTCGGCGGCGATCTCCGGCGCGGTCAGCGGCCGCGGCCCGACCGCCTCGAACGTCCCGCCGTCCAGGCCGTTCCGGGTGAGCAGCACCACGGCTGCTTCGGCGACATCGCGGAGATCCACCAGCGACTGCGGCTGCGCCAGCCCCCACGGCGCACGGAACACCCCGGTCGCCGCGACCCCGGCGACCTGGCCGTCGAGGTTGTCGGCGTAGGCGCACGGCTGCAGGACCCGCCAGGCGAGGCCGCTGGCATCCAGCGCCTCCTCGGCGCTGTCCTTCGCGGCGTGGTGCGGCATGGCGCGGGCCTGCGGACGGAGCACGGAGTGGTAGACGACCCGCGGCACACCGGCCCGCCGCGCCGCCGCGAACAGCGCCGCGGCGCCCTCGGCCTCGCCCGGCGCGAAGTTCGGCCAGATCAGGTACAGCGCGTCGGCGGCGGCAAGCAGGGGCTCCGCCGTCGCGGGATCCCCGAGGTCGGCCGGGAGCACCTCGGCGCCGAGCGCGGCGAGCTCGGGCCGCCGCCGCGGCGAGGAGACGAGGGCCCGCACGTCGTCGCCTCGGGCGCGCAGGGCGCGGACCACCGCGGTACCGGTCCGGCCGCCGGCCGCCGTCACGACGATCACGGCGGTACCTCAGCAGTGAAGCAAATCGCGCGTCAAGCGGGGATCACCGCAGGCGCGTGCCCAGCCGGACCGTGAGGCCCTGCTCACCCGCCACCAGATCGACGGTGTCCCAGAGCTTGCGGGCCAGCCACAGGCCCATGCCGCCGCGGCCGAGGTCCAACCCGTGGGCCGGCGCGTAGCCGGCGAGCGGATCGTCGAAGACG
>JAODNJ010000569.1 GCA_025465155.1 Frankiales bacterium | reverse complement strand
CGGGCTCGAGGAGGCACTGCGCCTCTCCCCCGTGCCGCTGGCGACCATGGGCCGGGGGCTGGACCAGGAACGTCCCTACTTCCTCGCGGCGGCCGCGGCGGGCCGCTACGCCGCCCTGCGGGTGCCGCTGGACGAGCCCACCACGGAGGAGGGGACGGCCGAGGAGGGGACGGCCGGCGGGAAGGACGGTTCCGCGTGACCTCCCCGGCCGAGGAAGCCCCGGAGACCCTCGATCCGGTGCTCCTGGCCTGGGCATCCGCGGCCCTGGGCCCCCCGACGGGAGACGGCGACGGCGACGCGACCGTCGTGGGACTGCGCGCGGGCGGCTCCCCCTGGCGGATCCGGCGGAGCAGCGGACAGGAGGGCGTCCTCCGGGTGGCGGGTCCGGCCGCACGCGGTCGTCTCGCCACAGAGGTGGCCGCACTCGAACTGACCTCCGCCCACGGGCTGCCGGTCCCCCGGGTGCTCGCCACCGATCTGTCGGGTGACGTGGGCGGCCGCCTCGTCGTCCTGACCTCGGTGCAGCCGGGCATGAGCCGCACGTCCGGTCCTCCGGCGGTCGAGCGGTTCCGCGCGCTGGGGGCGCTCGTTGCCCGGATCCACGAGGTGCCTGCGCCGGCGGTGTCGGCCGAGGTCCCGGTCCGCGACCGGCCCGTCCCCGATGTCGACTTCGCGGCGCTCCGGCGTCAGACACCCGCTCGGCCGCTCCTGGCCGCCGCCGAGGAGACCCTGGCGGACGCGCCTCTGCCCGAGCGGCCGGCCGTGTTCGTGCACGGTGACCTGTGGCAGGGCAACACGCTGTGGGAGGGCGATCGGCTCACCGGCGTCGTCGACTGGGGCTGCGCCGGCGTGGGTCCGGCCGGCATCGACCTCGGGTCGCTGCGCTGCGACGCGGCAATGAGCGCCGGCCGGGACGCCGCGGCGGCCGTTCTCTCCGGATACGAGGAGGCGGCCGGCCGGCCCGCGGACGACGTCGCGTACTGGGACGTCGTGGCGGCGTTGTGCACGCCGCCGACGATCGACTGGTTCACCGACAGGATCCGCGACCAGGGCCGCACCGATCTGGACCAGCCGACGTTGCTCACCCGCCGCGACGGCTTCCTCCGCGACGCCCTTCGCCGCCTCGGCTGATCGGAGTCGCTCGGTGACGTGGGCCGGCACCGAGCACCGGCTCACATGCTGGCGATCAATTTGTCGACGCGCTCGTCGACGGCCTTGAACGGGTCCTTGCACAGCACAGTGCGCTGGGCCTGGTCGTTGAGCTTGAGGTGCACCCAGTCGACGGTGAAGTCCCGCCGCTTCTCCTGGGCCCGGCGGATGAATTCCCCGCGCAGCCGGGCCCGGGTGGTCTGCGGGGGCACGTTCTTGGCCTCGAAGACCCGGGGCTCGTGCGCCACGCGGTCGACCTGGCCGTTGCGCTCGAGCAGGTAGTAGAGCCCGCGGTTGCGGCTGATGTCGTGGTACGCGAGATCCATCTGGGCGATCCGCGGGTGCGACAGGGGGAGGTCACGCTTGGCCCGGTAGCGCTCGATGAGCGAGAACTTGGTCGCCCAGTCGATCTCGCGGTCGATGAGCGAGAGGTCCTCGGTGTCGACGGCCTTGAGCACGCGGCCCCAGAGCTCGAGCATCTGCCGGTGCACGGGGCCGAAGCCCTCCCGGTCGGCGAACTCGATGGCGCGGCTGTGGTACTCGGACTGGATCTCCAGCGCCGACATCTCGCGGCCGTTGGCGAGGCGGACCTTGCGGCGGCCGGTCATGTCGTGGCTGATCTCGCGGATGGCGCGGATCGGGTTCTCCAGCGTCATGTCCTTGACCGGGACGCCGGCCTCGATCATCCGCAGCACGAGGTCGGTCATGGTGACCTTGAGCAGCGTCGTCGTCTCGTTCATGTTCGAGTCGCCGACGATGACGTGCAGCCGGCGGTATCGCTCGGCGTCGGCGTGCGGCTCGTCCCGGGTGTTGATGATCGGCCGCGACCTGGTGGTTGCGCTGGAGACGCCCTCCCAGATGTGCTCAGCACGCTGGCTGACGCAGTAGATCGCGCCACGGGGAGTCTGCAGGACCTTGCCGGCGCCGACGATGATCTGCCGGCTGACCAGGAACGGGATCAGGACGTCGGCGAGGCGGCTGAACTCTCCGTGCCGGCCGACCAGGTAGTTCTCGTGGCAGCCGTAGCTGTTGCCCGCCGAGTCGGTGTTGTTCTTGAACAGGTAGATGTCGCCGGTGACGCCCTCCTCGGCCAGCCGCTGCTCGGCGTCCACCACCAGGCCCTCGAGGATCCGCTCGCCCGCCTTGTCGTGGACGACGAGCTCGCTGACGTCGTCGCACTCCGCGGTGGCGTACTCGGGATGGCTGCCGACATCGAGGTAGAGCCGCGAGCCGTTGCGCAGGAAGACGTTGGAGCTGCGACCCCACGAGACCACCCGCCGGAACAGGTAGCGGGCGACCTCGTCCGGGGACAACCGCCGCTGGCCGCGGAACGTGCACGTGACGCCGTACTCGGTCTCGATCCCGAAGATCCGTCGGTCCACACTCCGAGCCTAGGCGCCCGAAACGCCGCGAGCCGAGACCGACTGCGCCGCGGGCTCGAACGTGGCGGCGTCCGGCGGCAGCGGAGCAGGTCAGCCCTCGCCGCCCAGCTCGTCGTCGTCCGTGCCGTCCCGAGCGCCGTCGCGCGCTGTGCCGTCCGTGCCACCGCCCACGCCGTCGGCGGGACCGGACTGCGGGCCGGAACCCTCGCCGCTGCCCTCGGCGCCGCCCGCGGTGTCCGGGGCCGCCGGGTCGCCCAGCCCGGCCGGGGTGCCCGGCGAGGACACGCTCGGAGTGTGCGCCGCGGTGGCGCCCTCGGGCGCCTCGGGGGCCTCCGTTCCGTCGCCCAGCAGACGGTGCAGGGCCGCGCCGACGACGCGGCGGAAGGCCCGTTTCGGGCGACCGCGTTCGAGGACGGCCACCTCGAGCTGCTCTGCGGACAGCAGCGCGGGGCCGCTGCCGTTGCCGTTCGTGGTGGCCGGGCTGACGGCGGAAAGGGCGCGGACGCCGACGTCGAGGGCCTCCCCGAGGCTCATGCCGCGCGTGAAGTGCTCACGGAGGTGGCCGCTCACCGCGTCGGCCTGGCCGCCCATCACGACGAAGTCCGGCTCGTCGACGATCGAGCCGTCGAACGTGAGCCGGAAGAGCTGGTCGGCCTCCGGGGTGTCGCCCACCTCCGCCACGCACAGCTCGACCTCGTAGGGCTTGGTCTGCTGCGTGAAGATCTCGCCGAGGGTCTGGGCGTAGGCGTTGGCGATCACCCGGCCGGTGACGTCGCGCCGGTTGTAGGAGTAGCCGCGGACGTCGGCCAGCCGGACACCGGCGACGCGGAGGCTCTCGAACTCGCTGTAGCGCCCCACGGCGGCGAAGCCGACCCGGTCGTAGAGCTCGCCGACCTTGTGCAGGGTCGAGCTCGGGTTCTCCGCGATGAACAGCACGCCGTCGGCGTAGGTCAGCACGGCGACGCTTCGGCCGCGGGAGATGCCCTTGCGGGCGTACTCCGAGCGGTCCCGCATCAGCTGCTCGGGCGAGGCGTAGTACGGCATGGTCATAACTCAGCCCTGCCCCTCGTTCTGGGCGCGCTCGCCCATGATCGTCTCGGCGACGGCGGCCACCTCGGCGTCGGTCAGCCGGGCCGCGCCTTCCTCGTCGACGCGGTAGACGATCGGATACAGCTTGCGGACGGGGTCGGGGCCGCCGGTGGCCGAGTCGTCGTCGGCAGCGTCGTAGAGCGCCTCCACCAGCGCGCGGACGGCGTCGTCGCCGGCGACGCCGGGACGCCAGGTCTTCTTGAGCGAGTTCTGGGCGAAGATCGAGCCGGACCCGACGGCGGCGTAGCCCCGCTGCTCGTAGTTCCCGCCCGTGACGTCGTAGGTGAAGATCCGGCCGGCCGCGGCGCCCTGGGCCGCGTCGAGATCGAAGCCCGCGAAGAGCGGGACGACGGCGAGCCCCTGCATCGCCGCCGCCAGGTTGCCGCGGATCATCTGGGCCAGCCGGTTGGCCTTGCCGTCGAGGGAGAGGGTGAGGCCCTCGATCTTCTCGTAGTGCTCGAGCTCGACCTGGAAGAGCTTCACCATCTCGATCGCGAGTCCCGCGGCGCCGGCGATGCCGATGACCGAGTAGGAGTCGGCCGGGTAGACCTTCTCGATATCACGCATCGAGATCAGGTTGCCCATCGTGGCGCGGCGGTCGCCGCCCATGAGCACACCGCCGTCGTAGGTGACGGAGACGATCGTGGTGCCGTGCGGCGCCAGCTCACCGATGGGGAGGGTGGGCACCGGCCGGCGGTTCGGCAGCAGGTCGGGCGCGGTGGCCGCGAGGAAGTCGGTGAAGGAGGAGCCCACGCGGTCCAGGTACGGGAGCGGGAATCCGCCCCGGCCGGATGCCTCGCTCACGAGCCCTGCTCGCTGGCGCTCGCCGGCCGCGTTCTCGGCGCTGCTGCGCTCATGGGTGAGCCCGCAAGCTCGCTCACGTATCCGCCTCTCCCGCCGCTCTGCCCGGCGTTGACCGCTCGATCGCCCGGTGCCACGCGTGCCGCGCGGGCTCCCAGGGCGTCGCTGCGACCCTACCGGCGGCTCCCCTTGCCGGCTGGCCCCCTCGCCTGTGCTGACGGCTGAACCCTGCGCCGTCAGCCAGTCCTGGCGCTGGGTCGATCGGGGCAGAACGTCAGCGACACCATTTCTCGAGCCGTTCGTGGGTAAATAGCCAGGAATTGCTATTGGCCGCCCTTCTGTACATATGAACGAACGAATTCCTCGGCATTCTCCTCGAGCACGTCGTCGATTTCGTCCAGAATGGAATCGACGTCATCGGACATTTCCTTGTGGCGCTCGGCGACCTCGGTGTCGACCGAGGCCTCGACCTCGTCGGTCTCCTCGCGCGTGCGCGTGGCTCGCTGCTGCCCGCCCGTGTCCCTGGTGGCCATGTCGCCCTCCGGTGCCTGTGGTGGCTGGTTCCGACCTCAAGTTACCCGTCGGCTGTGACAACAGAGGTCACCCGGACGGGGTTGTGGAACCGTGCCGGAACCGGCCGCGGAGATCAGCCGCCGGTGATGGTGTCGACCAGCTCCTGTGCCGTCGAGGTGGACTCGAACAGCGCGCCGACGTGCTCGCGCGTCCCGCGAAGCGGCTCCATCGTCGGGATGCGGACCAGGTTCTCCCGCCCGAGGTCGAACACGACCGAGTCCCACGACGCCGCGGCCACCTGAGCCGGATAGCGCCGCAGGCACTCGCCGCGGAAGAACGCGCGGGTGTCCGACGGCGGGGTCCCCATCGCGCGGTTGACCTCCTCGCCGGTGAGCAGCCGGTTCATGGCGCCGCGGGCCACCAGCCGGTGGTAGAGCCCCTTCTCGGGACGGACGTCCGAGTACTGCAGATCCACCAGCTGCAGCCGCGAGTCACCCCAGGAGAGGCCGTCCCGGGTCCGGTACCCCTCGAGGAGCCGCAGCTTGGCCGGCCAGTCGAGCCGGTCGGCGCAGCGCATCGGGTCCTCGGCGAGATCGTCGAGGACCTCGGCCCACCGCTGCAGGACGTCGGCGGTCTGCTCGTCGCTCTCGCCCTGCTGGTCGACGAACTTGGCCGCCGACTCCAGGTACAGCCGCTGCACCTCGATGGCGGTCATCCGCCGGCCGTCGCGCAGGCGCACCTCGTGGGTCAGCGACGGGTCGTGGCTGATCGCCTGCAGCGCCTCCACCGGCTCCTCGAGGGCGATCCCCTCGGTGAGCGTCCGCGCCTCGATCATCGCCAGCACCAGCGACGTCGTCCCGACCTTCAGGTAGGTCGACAGCTCGGCGAGGTTGGCGTCGCCGATGATCACGTGCAGCCGGCGGTACTTGTCGGCGTCGGCGTGCGGCTCGTCGCGGGTGTTGATGATCGGCCGCTTCAGCGTCGTCTCGAGGCCGACCTCGACCTCGAAGAAGTCCGCCCGCTGGGAGAGCTGGAAACCCTGGGTCCGCCCCTCGGTGCCGATCCCCACGCGGCCCGCGCCGGCGAACACCTGCCGCGTCACGAAGAACGGGACGAGCCCCCGGATGATGTCGATGAACGGCGTCCGCCGGTCCATCAGGTAGTTCTCGTGGGCGCCGTAGGAGGCGCCCTTGCCGTCGGTGTTGTTCTTGTAGAGCTGGATCGGCTGGGTGCCCGGGATCCGCGCGGCCCGGCGGGCCGCCTCGGCCATGACCTGCTCCCCCGCCTTGTCCCACAGGACGATGTCCCTCGGGTTGGTCACCTCGGGCGTCGAGTACTCAGGATGCGCGTGGTCGACATAGAGCCTGGCGCCGTTGGTGAGGATGACGTTGGCCATCCCGGCGTCGTCGTCGAGCTCGTTGTGGTCCAGCGCCTGCGTCGGCGAGAGATCGAAGCCGCGCGCGTCGCGCAGCGGCGACTCCTCCTCGAAGTCCCAGCGCGGCCGGCGCGGGGTCGGCGCCTCCGCGACCGCCCAGGCGTTCACGACCTGGCTGGACAGGGTGGTCGGATTGGCGGTGGGCTGCCCGGGCACCGAGATGCCGTACTCCACCTCGGTACCCATGACCCGCCGCACGCTCATGGCCCCAACACTATGCGTCGTCCGGCGACCCGGAGGATGGGCGGGTGAGCGCGCCCCCACCGGCCCTCGGGCTCCTGCTGGACGTCGACGGCCCCGTCTCG
>JAODNJ010000555.1 GCA_025465155.1 Frankiales bacterium | reverse complement strand
TCACCGACACCTCGGTGTGCATCGGCTGCAAGGCCTGCGAGGTGGCCTGCAAGGAGTGGAACGCCGTCCCCGAGGACGGCCTGGACCTCCTGGGCATGTCCATGGACAACACCGGAATGCTCGGCGCCAACTCCTGGCGGCACGTGGCGTTCGTCGAGCAGCGGCGGCCACCCCGCGGTCAGGACGCCGGCCTGTCCGGGCTGCCGACCGGCCCGTCGGGTGCGGACGCCATGACCGCCGCGGTGGAGCCCCGGCTGCGCGCCGCCCCCCGCGGCGGGTCCGAGCTGGGCACCACCCCCCTGCCGACCGCCCCCGGCCGTCGCGGCGAGCGACGGGTCGAGGACCTCGGCATGCCGGGGTCGGGCCGCCCGGGCGACGGGGCCGGCGCGCATCCCCGCACCGACTTCCGATGGCTCATGGAGTCCGACGTCTGCAAGCACTGCACACAGGCCGGCTGCCTCGACGTCTGTCCGACCGGGGCGCTGTTCCGGACCGAATTCGGCACGGTCGTCGTCCAGCAGGACATCTGCAACGGCTGCGGCTACTGCGTCTCGGGGTGCCCTTACGGCGTCATCGACCGGAGCCCGCTGGACGGCCGTGCGCACAAGTGCACGCTCTGCTACGACCGGCTGAAGGACGGCCTGACGCCGGCCTGCGCCAAGGCGTGCCCGACCGAGTCGATCCAGTTCGGCGAGCTGGACGAGCTACGCGAGCGCGCCGACCGTCGGCTCGCCGAGCTGCACGGCCAGGGCGTCGAGGAGGCGGAGCTCTACGGCCGCGACCCCGACGACGGCGTGGGCGGCCACGGCGCGCTGTTCCTGCTGCTCGACAAGCCGGAGGTGTACGGCATGCCACCCGCGCCGGTCGTGCCCACCCGTTCCGCCCCGCAGATCTGGCGCCGGGTGGGCGCGGCGGCTGCGGGCTTCGCGCTGGCCGGCATCGGGGCGTTCGTCTCCGCCGCGGTCGGGGGGCGCCGATGAGCCGGGACCGGGATCCCCGTCCCGACGCCGTCTCCTACTACGGCCGCCCGGTGATCAAGACGCCGGTCTGGGAGTGGAAGGTCGCGGCCTACCTGTTCACCGGCGGTCTGGCCGCCGGAACGTCGGTCCTGGCGGCGGGCGCCGACCTCACCGGAGCGGCACGGCTGCGCCGCGCCTGCTGGCTGGGGTCCTTCGGCGCGCTGCTGGCGAGCCTCGTGTTCCTCGTGACGGATCTGGGCCGCCCGGAGCGGTTCCACCACATGCTGCGGGTGGCCAAGCCGACGTCACCGATGAGTGTCGGGACCTGGATCCTGACCGCCTTCGGTCCGGGTGTCGGCGCGGCGGCGGTCTGGGAGCTCGTCCCGGCCCGGTGGCGGTCGTCCTGGCCGGTCCGGCTGCTGCGGGCGCTGTCCCGGGTGCTCGGCCTGGCCTCGGCGGCCACGGCACCCGGGGTCGCGACCTACACCGCCGCGCTGCTGTCGCAGACCGCCGTCCCGGGCTGGCACGAGGTCCGCGGCGAGCTGCCCTTCGTCTTCGCCGGATCCGCCGCGGCAGCCTCCGGCGGCTTCGGCATGGCGGCCGCGCCGGTTGGCGAGGCCGGGCCGGCGCGGGTCTTCGCGGCCGTCGGCGCCACCGGGGAGCTCCTGGCCTCCCGGGTCATGGACGCGCGGATGGGCCTGATCGGGGAGGTCTACCACCACGGCACACCGGAGCGCCGCCGCCGGGCCGCGGAGCTGCTGACCGTCGCCGGGCTGGGCGGAACGGTCCTGGTGGCCGGCCGCAGCCGGGCCGGGGCGGTGGCGTCGGGGGCCGCCCTCCTGTGCGGCAGCGCGCTGCAGCGGTTCGGCGTCTTCGAGGCCGGTCTGGAGTCGACGAAGGACCCGCGCTACGTCGTCGTCCCGCAGCGCGAGCGCCTGGACGCGCTGGAGCGCGACCGGGCCAGGTGACCGGACGCCGGTGTCCCCGCACGGAGATGTCAGCCGGTTCCGCCCTCGGCGTCCTCACCGGGGTGCGGTGATCGGGCGGCGGAAGAAACCCATGGGGATCGGCCGCCGTTGTGCCATGGGACGGCCACCGGACCGACCAGCTGGGCAGGGATGAACCGGCCCTGCCAGGACCAGCGGAGACGACGGCGCCGCGCGACGTGGAAGGACACCCATGAGCACCAATGCCCGTTCCGGCCCCCCGAAGGACCGTCCCGCGGCGCCCGCTCCCCCGCCGCCACCGAGCTGGCGGCGCTGGCTGATCCCCGTCGGAGTCCTGATCACGGCGCTGCTCCTGTTCCTGCCGAGCTTCGGCAGCACGTCGACGGCGGTCGGCTACGCGCAGCTCTCTCAGCAGATCGCCCAGAAGCAGGTCGAATCGCTCACGCTGACCGCCGACGGCGCCATCAGCGGGACCTACCGGTCGACCTTCGACAACGGCGGCAGCTTCACCTCGCACTACCCGAGCGGCGTCCAGGGCGTCGACCCCACGTTCCTCAGCCAGGTCAAGGACACCAGCCTCGTGCCGCACTTCACGGCGACCGGCACGAGTGGCTCCGTCCTCGGCACGTTGCTGTCGTTCCTGCCGATCCTGCTGTTCGTCGGCTACTTCATCTACATCGGCCGGGCGGCCCGCAAGGGCGGCCTCGGTGGGCTGGGCGGTCTCCCGGGGGTCGGGAAGTCGCGCGCCAAGGTCATCGAGGGCGACCGCCCCACGACGACGTTCGCCGACGTCGCCGGCTACGAGGGCGTCAAGCGCGACGTCACCGAGGTGGTCGACTTCCTCAGGCACTCCGAGAAGTACGCGGCCGCCGGGGCCATCGCGCCGCGGGGTGTCCTGCTGGCGGGGCCGCCCGGCACCGGCAAGACCCTGCTGGCCAGGGCGGTCGCCGGCGAGGCGTCGGTGCCCTTCTTCTCCATCAGCGGCTCGGCGTTCATCGAGCTCTACGTCGGGGTCGGCGCCTCCCGCGTCCGCGATCTGTTCGCCGAGGCGCGCAAGCGGGCCCCGGCGATCATCTTCATCGACGAGATCGACGCCATCGGCCAGCGCCGCGGCACCGGCTTCGCGTCCAACGACGAGCGCGAGCAGACGCTCAACCAGCTCCTCGCCGAGATGGACGGCTTCGAGCCGTCCACCGGTGTCGTCGTCATGGCCGCCACCAACCGGCCGGAGACCCTCGACCCCGCCCTGCTGCGGCCGGGGCGCTTCGACCGGCAGGTGGTCGTCCCGCTGCCGACCCAGCCCGAGCGCCGCGCCATCCTGGCCGTGCACGCGAAGGGCAAGCACCTGGCCCCGGACGTCGATCTGGAGGCCGTCGCCCGTGCCACGCCCGGCTTCTCCGGGGCCGATCTGGCCAACCTCATGAACGAGGCGGCGATCGTCGCGGTGCGGGGCAACCGGACCCAGATCACCGCGGCGGATCTCTCGCAGGCGCGCGACCGCATCCTGCTGGGTCAGCGCCAGGGCTCCAACTTCCTGCTGGAATCCGAGAAGTACAACGTCGCGGTCCACGAGTCCGGGCACGCTCTCGTCGCGGCGCTGTCACCGGCGGCCGACCCGGTCGACCGGGTCACGATCCTGCCGAGCGGCATGGCGCTCGGCGTCACCGAACAGGTGCCCGAGGAGGAGCGCCACCTCTACTCGTTCGAGCACATGACGACGAGCCTGGCGGTCCGGCTCGGCGGTCGCGCGGCCGAGCTCGTGGTGTTCGAGCAGGGCTCGACCGGGGCGTCGAACGACCTGTCCAGCGCCACCGACCTCGCCACCCGGATGGTCCGCGAGTTCGGACTCTCCCCCGCCCTGGGGCCCGTCGGTTACGGCAGCGACAGCCCGCAGTACCTGGGCAATGAGCCGCTGACCAACCGGACCTACAGCGAGGAGACGCAGCGGGTCATCGACACGGAGGTGGCCCGGCTCCTCCGTGAGGCCGAAGCGCACGCCGTGGACCTGCTCCGCCGGAACCGGCCGGCGCTCGACGCGCTGGCCCAGGAGCTGCTGGACAAGGAGACGGTGACAGGGGACGTCGTCCGGGCGATCGCCGACGGGCTCCCGGTCAACGGCCATCGGGATGCCGTGGCCAGGGCGTCGGGCTGACGCCCGCCGGCGTCGGGGATGCTTGCGGAGACCTGCGCGAAGGAGACGCCGTGCCGCCCCCGTCGGAACCCCTGGAGAAGCTCGGCTTCCTGACCATCGGGCTGTTCGACCCGGCCGACCCCGGCCGCGGGCACGAGACCACCCTCGAGATCATCGAGCTCGGCGAGCGGCTCGGCTTCGACAGCGCCTGGGTACGCCACCGGCATCTGCAGTACGGGATCTCCTCGCCGGTCGCCGTCCTGGCCGCCGCCACGCAGCGCACCCGGCGCATCGAACTGGGCACCGCGGTGATCCCGATGGGCTGGGAGAACCCGCTGCGGCTGGCCGAGGATCTCGCCACGGTCGACGTCCTCTCCGGCGGACGGCTCTACCCCGGCGTCAGTGTGGGACCGCCCATGCACTGGGACGACGTGAAGGGCGCCCTCTACCCCGACACCGCCGACGCCGAGGACTTCGGCTACGAGCGGGTCGAACGGCTGCTGCGGCTGATCGGCGGCGAGCGGGCCAGCACGTTCGCCGGGAAGGAAGGCGTCGTCGAGGAGTGGTCGGACCGGGTCCAGCCCCACTCGCCGGGCCTGAGGCAGCGGCTCTGGTACGGCGGCGCCAGCGTGCGCTCGGCGCAGTGGGCCGGCGAACACGGGATGAACTTCCTGACCAGCAGCGTCGTCCGCGCCGAGGAGTCGGAGGACTTCGCCGAGATCCAGGCCGGGCAGATCCGCACCTTCCGGGCACACCACCCCGACGGTGCGGCCGCCCGCGTCTCGCAGGGGCTCGTCGTCATCCCGACCGACAGCGCGTCGGAGGAGCAGCGGGCCAGGTACGCCGCGTACGTGGC
>JAODNJ010000554.1 GCA_025465155.1 Frankiales bacterium | reverse complement strand
GCGCCAGCTGACGCAGCGGCGCCGCGTAGACGCCGGAACCGGTCGCGGCCAGTGCCTGGAGGGACTCGTAGGTCTTGCCGGAGTTGGTCGGGCCCAGGTGGAACACGACGTTCTCGGGACGGGTGACCCGGACCGGAAGCGCCGGTTCCGCGCCTTCCACCCAGCTCTGCTGCGCGAGCTTCTCCTCGCGGGCGGCCCGGCGGTCGGTGGCGCGGTCGGTGGCGCGGTCGGGGTTCCGGGCCTCGGTCGGGCGGGCGGCGGTCTGGCGGGCGGCGGAGCGTTCCCGACGGCGCGGAGCGGTGTTGTCGGTCATGTTGTGGGACAGCGGATTTCCTTCGATCTGCAAAAGTGACAGGGCGGTCGACGCGGACAGTCGCGGACCGTCTCCTTCAGTGAACACCGTGGCGCGCCCAGGCATGCCCGGCGCGCCATGATCATCGGCGGATGGCTGCGCCTGCCGGCGTGTCGAGCAGCCATTCGCCGATGATCAGCGCAAGGGGGGTGGGCGAGCGCCGGCACCGGCTGGCCTCCGGAAGAGGCGTCGGCACGCAGCCGACGGGCAGCCGTTAGCCTCGACCAACGCCAGGAGGGCTCGCGTATCGGTGACGACCCGTCCCCCCAGGGGGACGCCGAGGTGCTGACTCCGAGCCTCAGCCCGGGTGGCGGTCTGCGGGACACAGAGACTGAACGTTGTAAAGCACGAAGGTCGACCACGCCACGGGTCGGCCTGTCGAGGCGGTTCTCGGGCGGCTGACGCCGGCCGTGCTCACCCTGTCCGCTGCAGCGCCTCCAGCATGCCGTGCAGGTGCGCCACCGCGCGCTCGATGTCGAAGTACTTCCGCTGCCCCGCCCGCGACTCCGCGGCCAGCAGCCCGCAACGGTGGACCTTGTCGAAGTCGCCGTAGGGGAACTTGTAGCGGCTCTTCTTCTCCGGGTCCTGCTCGTCGTCGATGCCGAGATACCACCGGGCGTACTCCCCGATGCCGTGCTGGGCGATGAAGTCGTTCTCCTGCCGCGCAGAGGGGCGGTGCTCACTCCACGCGCCACGGTCGTCGAGGACGTACCTGCCGGCCCCGATCAGCTCCTGCGCGTAGTCGTAGGCCCTCTGGTTCAACGTGACTGCCATGGTCTCCACATCCTCAGTCCCATCCGTTCGCCGCGCCTCGGCCGTCGTTCCCCTCAGCTGGGATCGGGTGGAGATGGCCGAGGAACCAGTCGCGCGCCAGGTGGGCCACCTGTTCGAGTGCCCCCGGCTCCTCGAACAGGTGCGTCGCCCGGGGGACGATCTCCAGGCGCGCCTCGCCGCCCAGCCTCTGCATGGCCTGGCGGTTGAGCTCTATGACGACGGGGTCGCGTGCTCCGACGATCAGCAGCGTGGGCTGGTGCACGCTGGGCAGGTGGCGGTCGGCGAGGTCGGGCCGTCCGCCGCGGGAAACGACGGCCTGGACGGCGTCCGGCCGGGCAGCGGCGGCGATGAGCGCCGCCGCAGCGCCCGTGCTGGCCCCGAACAGGCCGATCCCCAGCCCGGACGTGGGCTCGCCGTGAGCGGCCCAGTCGACGAGGGCGGTGACCCGCTCGGCCAGCAGGCCGATGTCGAACCGCAGCTGGGCGGTCTGCACGTCGATCTGCTCCTCGCGGAAGGTCAGCAGGTCGGCCAGCACGGTGACCAGGCCGGCGCGGTTGAGTTCGTCGGCGACGTAGCGATTGCGGGGGCTGTGCCGGCCGCTGCCGCTCCCGTGGGCGAACACGACCGCCCCGCGCGGGGTCGCCGGCATCGCGAGGTCGGCGTCAAGGACGACACGGGCGCACGGGATCTGCAGGCTCTGATGGGTGGCGCCAGGGGCGCTCACTGTGGTCCTTCCCGGGGTGGGCCCTCGTCGAGGGCGGCGCGTTGGGGCTCCCTCTGGCTGTCCTCGGTCCGTCAGACCGTGAACGGGTAGGTCTCGGGCACCTCGCCGGTCTCCCAGACGCCGGTCCGCTCCAGCGGCTCCAGGGCACGGGTGTCGTCGATGTGGATCAAGGCGTCGAACTGGTCGGCCGGCCGGGCCCGGAAGTAGTGGCTCTGCCGCTCCGTATCGGGGCGGTAGATGACGCCGATCGCGCGCTCCAGGCGGGCGGTGCCCAGCCGCTGGGCCACGGCCGTGCCCGGCCGGAAGGTCAGCATGAACTCCTTCTGGCCGACCTGGTGGAACAGCTCCTCGACGCTGCCGGGCAGCGCGGGGCGGACCCACTTGCGCTGCGCCTCCCCGCCCCAGTCGTCGGCGGCGGTAACGGTTCCGGTGTAGGTGGTGAACCCAAGGTTTCGGCAGTCGCCCGGCCAGCCCTCCCGCACGAGCTGCCCCACGTTCAGCTCGCCCTGCGTCGACATCTCGGTGGTCCGGGCGTCGCCGAGGTGGGAGTTGTGCGCCCAGACCACGATTTTCGCCGGCTCGCCCCGCGTCTGCGCCAGGTGGGTCTGCAGGTCGTGGAGGGTGTCGACCATGTGCCGATCGCGCAGGTTCCACGACTCGGCGCGGCCGGTGAACATCGAGCGGTAGTACGCGGCCGCGTTCTTCACGACCTTGGCGTTCTGCTCGGCGTAGAACTGCTCGTCCTCGGCGAGCAGCCCGTCGCGGCGGGCGTACTCCACCCCATGGCGCTGCAGGTCGACGAGCTGCTCGACCACCTGCTGCTCGCAGGTCTCGCCGGCTCCCATCGCGGCGGCGAGGCCGTACGTCTGCCCGTCGTCGGTGCCGTAGTGGTCGAAGCACGAGTACCGCTCCCGAGCTCGGCGGCCGGCCTCTGGGTCCACCTGGTCCAGGTAGGTGATGACCTCGTCGATGGAGCGGTGCAGGCTGTAGAGGTCCAGGCCGTAGAAGCCGGCCTTGCCGCGCTCGTCGCCGATCCGGTCGTCGTGCTCGCGCAGCCAGCCGACGAAGTCCAGCACGACGGCGTTGCGCCACATCCAGGTGGGGAAGCGCTGGAAGCCGCGCAGCGCCTCCTCGGCGTCGGCGTCCTGACTGCGGGCTCGGACGTACCGGTTGACCCGGTAGGCGTCCGGCCAGTCCGCCTCGACCGCCACGGCGCAGAACCCCTTGTCCTCGATGAGCCGCCGGGTCATCGCCGCGCGGGCGGCGTAGAAGTCGTCGGTGCCGTGGGAGGCCTCGCCGATGAGCACGACGGAGGCCTCGCCGACCAGGTCGAAGAGCGCGTCGGGGGAGGGAACCCCGCCCTCGGTGGGGATCCCGGCGGAGCGGATGACGTCGGTGTCGCTGAGCACCCGGTCCTCGGTCCGGGCCGGCGCTGAGGTCGCCGCGGCCCGCAGCAGGTCGCGCACCTCCTCGTCGGTGGTCTGGCGGAAGTCCCAGTAGGAGGCGCCGACCGCGTAGAACGGCGACGGCGTCGTCGCGCACACCACGTCGTCGACAACGGCCTCCAGCTCCTGGCAGGTCGACTTCGGCGCCGCCGGCACCGCGACCACGATCCGCCCGGGGAGGTGCTGGCGCAGCGCGATGATCGCCGCGCGCATGCTCGCCCCGGTCGCGAGGCCGTCGTCGACCAGGACGACCGTCTTGCCGGCGAGATCGGGCATCGGACGCCCGTCCCGATACTCCCGTTCCCGGCGCACCAGCTCGCGGCCCTCCCGCTCGGCCACCCGCTGGATCGTCTCGGAGGGGAGGCCCAGGCCGCGCACGACGTCGTCGTTGATCACCAGCACCCCGCCGCTGGCGATCGCCCCCATGGCGATCTCGTCGCGGTCGGGCACGCCGAGCTTGCGGACGACGAACACGTCCAGCGGGGCCTCGAGGGCGCGGGCGACCTCGTAGGCCACCGGCACTCCACCTCGGGGCAGGCCGAGGACCACCAGGTCCGGGCGTCCCCGGTAGTGCTCGAGCAATGCTGCCAGGGACCGCCCCGCATCACGCCGGTCAACAAAGACCCGATCTGCCATCCGTTCCTCCGAAGGGGGATGAGTAGTCAGGATTTCCGCGTCTGCTCCTCCTCGGCGAGCGGACCGCGCGTCGCAGGGCAGCCCGAACTGCCCGGTCCGACGGTGCCCGGGTCGGGGCGCCGCGGAGGCCGTGACCTGTTCCGCGGCCGGGGGATCGCTGGCGCCGTGGATCGCCGGTGCCAGTGCCGCGAGCGAAGGGAGCGGTCTCCTCGGCGCTACGATCGGGCCGCGCCCACCCGTCGGTCGGCTCTTCGAGCAGCTCGCCGTCTCGGGCCCGAACACTGCCGTGCCACTCGAACCAGGTGTCCCCGTTCAACCCTCGGAGTTCGGTCGGACCCGCCACCTCAAGGGTCGACCAGTCGGGTATCGCCCCGCCGGCAATCGCCATGAGGCGGAGTTGACCCCGTAGCCCGGTGGCGGCGCGTTCCCGATCGTCGTACGGCAGCGCAGCTGCCGCCTTGTAGGTTATTGCGTCAGCGTGGTCGAGCGACTGCATCTGCGGCACGGGGTCGTCTCCTCCACTCGTTCGGTGGTGCCATCTCGAGGTCCTTCCTCTTGCCTCACAGCACCGGTCGAAGGGGCTGCACCCGGGGTTCCGCTGAGAGGGATCGCGTGCTCCTGCGTTCGCCTTCTGGGCTCAGATGACGTTGAACATCCACAGGAGGAGCAAGGTCAGCAGGGCCGAGACCGCCAACGAGCCGAGACAGCCCAGCCGGCTCGAGAAGAAGAGGAACACCGTTCCGTGCCCCTTCAGGGCGGCCCCGGACGTGGCCCTAGGCGTAGCTGATTCCGCCGCGGGATGGTCCTGCCCGGTCGGAACCATGATCCGACGATTGCATCGCGGACTCGCTTCTTCCGCTGGAGCACGTGCACGGACCGGAAGGTGCTGGGCACCGGCCAGTCCCTCGTGGCTTGCGCGTGGGCGGTTCACCGGTACCCACCCTGCGACAGGTCAGTCGCGTCGCAGGTGAATCTCCCCCGGCGGCAGGATCCACGAGCGCACGGCCAAGACCTGGCAGGAGGTGGACGACGAAACCATTGGGGAACACTTGGCTGGGACCGTTGGCGAACGTCGTTGGCGCGAAAAATCCGCAGATAGGAGCCGATTTTCCGCTCTCGTCCCTGGCAACCCACCCCGGAGCCAGCACGACGAGGAGAACCGATGACCTGGAAGAGCTACGTGACCGACCACCCTGGGGCCG
>JAODNJ010000542.1 GCA_025465155.1 Frankiales bacterium | reverse complement strand
CCGTCGACGCGGCCATGGCGAAGTGGTGGACGACGGAGCTGCAGAACAAGGTGGCCGACCGATGCCTGCAGCTGCACGGCGGCTACGGCTACATGGACGAGTACCCCGTGTCGAAGGCGTGGCGTGATTCCCGGGTGCAGTCCATCTACGGCGGCACCAACGAGATCATGAAGGAGATCATCGGCCGCGCGATGGGCCTCTGACCCTTCTTGCTCTCGCGCCGACCGGCCGCCGCCGCGGGAGGGGGACCGGGCGCGCTAGCGTCGAAGCGTGCGCCTGCAGGAATTCTGGTCCCGGATGCGCGAGCAGTTCGGCTCCATGAGGGCCGAGAGCGTCGCGCGCGACCACATATTCGCCGCTCTCGGTGGCCGCAGCGCGGTCGACGCGATCGACGCAGGCCTGCCGGTCCGCAAGGTCTGGCTGGCTGTCTGCGAGGAGTACGACGTGCCGCGCAAGGACCGCTGAGCGCGCCTCCCCCGCCCCTGTCCGCGGAGCGGCGTGTCGGCCTGGCGATCGAACACGTGTTCGGCCTATGGTGGCCCGGTCATCGGAACTGTCCCGTGACCGAGTCCACAGCCCGGTCGTTCCTCCACAGCCTTCCCGGACCCTCGGAAACTGTCGGTGCCCCGTCCTAGCGTCGTCTCCGACAACTTCCCCGTGAACACAAAGGTGAGCCACCATGGCAACGCTCGACCGCGACAAGGCCCTCGACATGGCCCTCGCCCAGATCGACAAGCAGTTCGGCAAGGGCTCGGTGATGCGGCTGGGTGACAGCCCCGAGGTGGCCATGAAGGTCATCCCGACCGGCTCGATCGCGCTCGACATCGCCCTCGGCGTCGGCGGTCTGCCCCGCGGCCGCGTCGTCGAGGTCTACGGCCCGGAGGCCTCCGGCAAGACGACGGTCGCCCTGCACGCGGTCGCCAACGCCCAGGCGGCCGGCGGGATCGTCGCCTTCATCGACGCCGAGCACGCCCTGGACCCCGACTACGCCCGGGCCATCGGCGTCGACACCGACGCGCTGCTGATCAGCCAGCCGGACACCGGGGAACAGGCGCTCGAGATCGCCGACATGCTGATCCGCTCCGGCGCGCTGGACCTCATCGTCATCGACTCGGTGGCCGCTCTCGTGCCCCGCGCCGAGATCGAGGGCGAGATGGGCGACAGCCACGTCGGTCTGCAGGCCCGGCTGATGAGCCAGGCGCTGCGCAAGATCACCGGCGCGCTCAGCAACTCGGGCACGACCTGCATCTTCATCAACCAGCTGCGCGAGAAGGTCGGCGTCGTCTACGGCTCGCCCGAGGTCACCACCGGTGGCCGTGCGCTGAAGTTCTACTCCTCGGTCCGCCTCGACGTCCGCCGCATCGAGACCCTCAAGCAGGGCACCGACGCGGTCGGCAGCCGGGTGCGCGTCAAGGTCGTCAAGAACAAGGTGGCCGCGCCGTTCAAGCAGGCCGAACTCGACCTCATCTGGGGCACCGGCTTCAGCCGCGAGGGTGGTCTGATCGACATCGGTGTCGAGCAGGGCTTCGTCCGTAAGTCCGGCGCTTGGTACACCTACGACGGCGATCAGCTCGGCCAGGGCAAGGAGAACGCCCGCACCTTCCTCCGCGACAACCCCGACCTCGCCGACGAGATCGAGAAGAAGATCAAGGAGAAGCTGGGCATCGGCCCGACGCTCGACGCGCCGGCCGCCGAGGCACCGGCCGAGCCCGTCGACTTCTGAGGTCGCTGATGTTCGACCGTTCGGACGGCGCGGGTCGCCGTGGCCCCGCCCGCCGGCGGCCGCGCGGCGGTTCGTCGGCCGAGGACTCGGAGAGCGCCGGTGCCGTCCCCCTGTCCCGGGACGACGCACCGGGCTCTCCCGAGGACGACGCGGGTGACCCCGAATCTGTCGCGCGCGCCATCTGCCTGCGCGCCCTGACCGGCGCGCCGAAGACCCGCAAGCAGCTGGCCGACCTGCTGGCCCGTCGTGGCGTGCCCGTGGAGGCCGCCGTCGCCGTGCTCGACCGGTTCACCGAGGTCGGGCTGATCGATGACGCCGCATTCGCCCGCGCCTGGGTGGACTCGCGTCAGGCCGGCCGCGGGCTCGGCCGCCGCGCGCTGCGTGCCGAGCTGCACGCCAAGGGTGTCGACGCCGAGCTGGCCGCCGAGGCTCTCGCCCTGGTCGACGACGAGGGCGAGCGCTCGGCCGCGCAGGAATTGGTGCGCCGCCGCCTCAGGGGCATGGGCCGGCTGGACCACGCGACGGCCACCCGCCGGCTGCTCGGGATGCTTGCGCGCAAGGGCTACGGCGGCGCGCTCGCCGCGGCCGTTGTCCGCGATGCCCTCGACTCCCTCGGCGACGAAGGTGCGGACGCCGCGGCCGAGTTGCTCGACGCCGGTGAGGACGTCCTGCTCCCCTGACCCCCGGTGGGGCCGCCAGGGCAGCGGCCCCGGTCAGGCCGCGCGGCTCCGGCGACGGCCGTCAGGTCGGGTCGGGGTCGTTGGTTCCCTGCCGGGGGGCGCTGCCGCCCATGAGCTGGTCGGCGTAGGGCTCCTCCCGCCGGCCGGCGTGCGACTCGGCCTGCAGGCGGTCGGTCAGGTGCGGGTAGTGCGCCTCGAACGCCGGCCGCTCGGAGCGGATCTTCGGGATCGCCAGGAAGTTGTGCCGCGGCGGTGGTGACGATGTGGCCCACTCGAGCGAGTTGCCGTGGCCCCAGGGGTCGTCCCGCAGCGCCAGCCGGCCGTACTTCCACGACCTCACCACGTTGTAGAGGAACGGCAGGAACGAGGCGCCGAGGATGAAGGAGGAGATGGAGGAGATGGTGTTCAGCGTGGTGAAATTGTCGGTCGGTAGGTAGTCGGCGTAGCGGCGGGCCATGCCCTCGTTGCCGAGCCAGTGCTGGACGAGGAACGTGCCGTGGAAGCCGATGAAGGTCAGCCAGAAGTGCAGCTTCCCCAGCCGCTCGTCCATCATCCGGCCGCAGATCTTGGGGAACCAGAAGTACACACCTGCGAATGCGGCGAACACGATCGTGCCGAAGAGCACGTAGTGGAAGTGGGCGACGACGAAGTAGCTGTCGTTCAGGTGCCAGTCCAGCGGCGGGCTGGCCAGGAGCACCCCGGTCAGGCCGCCCAGCAGGAACGTCACGAGGAAGCCGATCGAGAACAGCATCGGTGACTCGAAACTAAGCCGCCCGCGCCACATCGTGCCGATCCAGTTGAAGAACTTGATCCCCGTCGGGACGGCGATCATGTAGGTCAGGAACGAGAAGAACGGCAGCAGCACCGCGCCGGTGGCGAACATGTGGTGCGCCCACACCGTGACCGAGAGAAATCCGATGGCTGTGGTGGCGAAGACCATGCCCTTGTAGCCGAACAGCGGCTTCCGGCTGAAGACCGGGATGACCTCGGTCACGATGCCGAAGAAGGGCAGCGCCACGATGTAGACCTCGGGATGGCCGAAGAACCAGAACAGGTGCTGCCACAGCATCGGCCCACCGTTCTGCCGGGTGTAGAC
>JAODNJ010000541.1 GCA_025465155.1 Frankiales bacterium | reverse complement strand
TCGACCGTGTTGTGCGGGCCCGACACCCGCAGCCCGCCGGCCTCGAGGAGCAGCTCACCGGTGGGGTCCCCGACGAAGGCGCGGTCCACCAGGGCGCCGGACCGCACCCCGAGCTGGCCGGGCCGGGGCTCGCCGAGGGTCACGGTGACCGGGCGCGGATGGGCGGCGACCAGCGCGGAGGCGACCGGGTCGCCGGCGTCGGCCACCGCGACCGGCGACCGCTCGAGAATCTTCGCCTTGGCGTCGCGGTACGCGGCGAACGAGCCGTGCCAGTCGGTGTGGTCGTCGGCCACGTTGAGGACGGCCGCCGCGGCGGGGGCCAGCGACGACGACCAGTGCAGCTGGAAGCTCGAGAGCTCGACCGCGAGGGTGTCGTAGGCCGGCGCGCCGTCGTCCCCGGTGGCGGTGACGGTCTCGACCAGCGGCCGGCCGACGTTGCCGGCGGCGACGGCGCGCCGTCCGTCGGCCAGCAGGATGGCCTCGAGCATCAGGACCGTCGTCGTCTTGCCGTTGGTTCCGGTGACGGCGAGCCACGGCGCGGGCCGCTCCGCGGTGTCCCGCAGCCGCCACGCGAGCTCGGGCTCCCCGATCACCTCGACACCGCGGGCGGCGGCGTCGGCCAGCAGCGGGTTGTCCGGGCGCCAGCCCGGCGACGTGACCACCAGGTCGACGCCCTCCGGCAGCGCCCGCGCGGGGCCCACCCAGGCGGCGCCCCCGGCGACGAGTTCGGCGGCGACCGGGCGCTCGGCATCGTCGGTCAACAGCACGCGGGCTCCCCGCCGGAGCAGGACCCGGGCCGCGGCGGCGCCGGAGACCCCGAGGCCCGCGACGAGGACGGTTCGGTTGCGCAGCTGCATCACAGGCCGACGAAGGAGAGCCAGTCGGCGTAGAACAGCCCGAGCCCGAACGCCACCGCCATCCCGGTGACCAGCCAGAACCGCACGATGACCGTGTTCTCGGCCCACCCGGCCAGCTCGAAGTGATGGTGCAGTGGGGCCATCCGGAACACCCGTCTTCGCGTGGCGCGGAAGAAGGCGACCTGGATGACCACCGACAGCGTGACGGCGACGAACAGCCCGCCGAGGACGACCAGCAGGAGTTCGGTGCGGGTGACGATGGCCAGCCCCGAGAGCAGGCCGCCCAGGCCCAGCGAGCCGGTGTCGCCCATGAAGATCCGGGCCGGGCTGGTGTTCCACCACAGGAAGCCGAGGCACGCGCCCATGGCCGCCGCCGCGATGAGCGTGATGTCCAGCGGGTCGCGGACCATGTAACAGCCCTCGACCGGCTTGGACACGCAGTCGTGCGTGAACATCCAGAACGACATGATCGTGTAGGCCCCGAACACCATCGCCGAGCAGCCGGCGGCCAGCCCGTCGAGCCCGTCTGTGAGGTTCACGGCGTTGGAGAAGCCGGCGATGAAGAGGTAGGCGAGGATCACGAAGCCGATCGACCCGAGCGTCAGCGGCGCGATGTCGCGCACGAACGAGACGACGGTCGACGCCGGGGTCAGCCCGTTGCGCGGGAAGCGCAGGGCCAGGACGGCGAAGGTGACGCCGACGACGAGCTGGCCGACCAGCTTCGCCGTCTTGTTGAGGCCGAGGCTGCGCCGGCGGCGGATCTTGAGGAAGTCGTCGAGGAAGCCGACCGTGCCCATGCCGACCATGAGGAACAGCACGAGCAGCCCGCTGGCGGTGAACGCGAACCCCTGGCTCCCCAGGTTCACCATGTGCGCGCCGAGGTAGCCCAGCACCGTGGCCCCGACGATGACGGTGCCACCCATGGTCGGGGTGCCCTGCTTGGCCAGGTGACTCTCCGGGCCGTCGTCCCGGATCTCCTGGCCCAGGCCGTGCCGGCTGAACATCCGGATGGCGACGGGCGTGAGCAGGATGGAGACGAACAGGCCGATCCCGGCCGCGATGAGGACCGACTTCACGCGCCCACCTCGGCCGCCAGCAGGTCCTCTGCCAGCAGCTCCAGCCCGTACGAGCGGCTGGCCTTGACCAGCACGACATCGCCCGGCCGCAGGACCTCGGTCAGCAGCGCGCGGGCGGCAGCCCGGTCCGGCACGTGCACCGACCCCTCTCCTGCCGACAGTCCTGCGGCGCGAGCGCCGCCGGCTATGCCTACCGCATCGGGTCCCACGGCCACGACCAGGTCGACACCTGCCGCCGCCGCGTCGCGCCCCAGCCGCTCGTGCTCCTGCGCGGCCGCCGGCCCGAGCTCGCCCATGCCGCCCAGGACGGCGATCCGCCGCGAGCCGGGCAGCCCCGCGAGCGCGGCCAGCGCGGCGCGCATCGATTCCGGGTTGGCGTTGTAGGCGTCGTTCACGACGGTGACGCCGTCGGCGCGACGGCTCACCTCCATCCGCCAGCGGCTGCGCGGGACGGCCGCGGACAGCGCCGCGGCGACGTCGCCCGGGCGCATGCCCGCGGCCAGGGCCGCGCCGGCGGCCGACAGCGCGTTGGCGACCTGGTGCTCGCCGACCACCTGCAGGGCCACCGGGTGCTCCTCGCCGTCGGCGACGAGCGTGAAGCGGGCACGGGCGGCGTCGTCGAGCGCGACGTCGACGGCGCGCACGTCGGCGCCGGCCGAACGGCCGACGGTCAGCACGCGTGCGGCGGTCCGCGCCGCCATGCCCATCACCCGCGGGTCCTCCGCGGTGAGCACCGCCGTGCCGTCCCCGGGCAACGCCTCGACGAGCTCGCCCTTGGCCTGCGCGATGCCCTCGGGACTGCCGAACTCACCCAGGTGCGCCGAGCCGACGTTGAGGACGACGCCGATCCGTGGCCGGGCGACCCGGCACAGCCGGGCGATGTGCCCGGGGCCGCGCGAGCCCATCTCCAGGACCAGGAAGCGGG
>JAODNJ010000544.1 GCA_025465155.1 Frankiales bacterium | reverse complement strand
CGCATCGACATGAGCGAGTACTCGGAGAAGCACTCGGTGGCCCGGCTCGTGGGGGCGCCCCCCGGCTACGTCGGCTACGAGGCCGGCGGCCAGCTCACCGAAGCGGTGCGGCGTCGCCCGTACACCGTCGTCCTCCTGGACGAGGTGGAGAAGGCTCACCCCGACGTCTTCGACGTGCTGCTCCAGGTCCTCGACGACGGCCGGCTCACCGACGGGCAGGGACGCACCGTCGACTTCAGGAACACGATCCTCATCCTCACGTCGAACCTGGGCTCGCAGCTGATCGCCGACCAGTCGGTCCCCGAGGACCGGCGGCGCGACGGGGTCATGACCGTGGTCCGCAGCCACTTCAAGCCCGAGTTCCTGAACCGCCTGGACGACGTCGTGGTCTTCCGGGCGCTCGGCACGGAGGAGCTCACCGGGATCGTGGAGATCCAGATCGGCGTCCTGGCCCGGCGGCTGGCCGCGCGGCGGCTGACCCTCGAGGTCACCGAGGCCGCCCGCGAGTGGCTGGCCATCACCGGCTTCGATCCGGTCTACGGCGCCCGCCCCCTGCGCCGGCTGGTGCAGTCGGCGATCGGCGACCAGCTGGCGAGGGCGCTGCTGGCCGGCGACATCCGCGACGGCGACACGGTCGTGGTCGACGCCGCGGACGAGTTCGCCGGCAGCGACGAGCCGGGGCTCATCGTCCGCCGCGGCTGAGACAGGGCCCCCGGATCCCCTCGGATCCGGGGGCCCATCGGCGTCCTGAGCGGCCCGGCCGTGGCGACACGGGACGGGAGAACGGCGCCGCGGCGGACCGGTGCGACCATGATCCCCGGGGACGACCGGTCGAGCAGGGAGCGCGGAGATGACGTCATGGCAGGGCAGCGGCTCGCCCGAGGAGCCCTCGGACCGGCCGGGCGACCCGTCTGCTACCGGTGGCCAGCCGCCCCCGGGACATCCCGCCCCGCCCGGCTATCCGCCGGCGCAGGGCTATCCGCCGGGCCCGGGACATCCGCCACCGCCCGGCTATCCCGCGGCTCCCGGCGCGCAGTACGGCGCCATGCCGGGGATCGCGTCAGCAGGCGGGCCGCCGGCGATGGACCGCCCCGTCACCGTGCGCGCGGGCCTGGGCGCCGTCATGGCCAGTCTGATCCTCAGCGTGATCGCGTCGGTCTACCAACTGACCGACTTCAACGGGTTCGTCGACCGGGCGGTCGCCGCGGCCCATGCCGCGCAACAGGGGAACCAGCAGGTCGACGCGTCAGTGCTCCGGTCGGTGCTCGTCGTCGGCGTCGTCGTCGGCGTCGTCCTCCTGCTCCTGCAGGCGATGTTCGTCTGGTTCGCCTGGAACGGCCGCAACTGGGCCCGGATCGTCTTGTGGGTGATCCTCGGGCTCGGCGTCGCGTTCGGGCTCTTCGGTCTGGCCGGCAATTCCGGGGTCCCCGGGTTCCTGCAGGGCCTGTCCATCTGCCAGTGGATCCTGGACCTGGCCGCCGTCGTGCTGCTGGCGATGAAGCCGTCGAACGAGTGGTACCGCTACCGCAGGTGGCTGCGCGCCACCGGCCAGCGGGGATGAGACCTCCCGGTCGGGGATGAACCGGATGCTGCGCCGAACCCTGGCCGGTCTGGCCGGACTGCTGGGGGCCGGGGTCGCCCTGGGCGTGGCCGAGCTCGTCGCCGGGATCGTCGGCGCGGGCTCGTCGCCGGTCGTCGCGGTCGGGAACGCGGCGATCGCGCTGACTCCCCAGCCGGTCAAGGAGTTCGCGATCCGGACGTTCGGGTCGAACGACAAGCGCGCGCTCGTCACCGGCACGTTGATCGTCCTCGCCCTCTACGCCGTCGTCGTCGGACTGGTGGCGCTGCGCAGGCGGGTGCTCGGTGAGCTGGGCGTCGTCCTCTTCGGGCTGGTCGGAATCGTCGCCGCGCTGAGCCGCCCGTCCGGGACGACGCTCGACGCGCTGCCCTCCTTCCTCGGTGCCGTCGTCGGCGTCGCGGCGCTGCGCGCGCTCGTCGCTCCCCTCACCCGCCCGTCGCCGAGCTCCGAGCCCCCGGCGGAGGAGCCGGGCGAACCCGGGACCCTGCGCGAACGCACGGGGCTCGACCGCCGCGGCTTCCTGGTCAGCGGCGGGGTGGCGCTCGGCGCCGCCGTCGTCGCCGGTGGTGGGGGCCGGTTGCTGCAGCGGCGCTTCGACGTCGCGTCCCAGCGGAGCGCCCTCGTCCTGCCCCGCGCCGCCTCCCCGGCCCCCGCGCTGCCGCGCGCAGCCGACCTCGCCCGGGACGTGCCGGGGCTGACGCCGCTGGTCACCGCCAACCGCGACTTCTACCGGGTCGACACCGCGATCACCGTGCCGCAGATCCCGCCGTCGTCCTACCGCCTGGCGCTCACCGGGAGGTTCGGGCGGCGGGCCAGCTTCACACTGGACGACCTCTACGGGCGTGCCGACCTGGTCGAGCGGGACGTCACGCTGACCTGCGTCTCGAACGAGGTCGGCGGCACCCTCGCGGGCAATGCCCGCTGGCTGGGCGTACCGCTGGGCGCGTTCCTGCGCGAGAACGGGCTCGGCCCGGACGCGACGCAGCTCGTCTGCCGATCCACCGACGGCATGACGATCGGGGCCTCGGCCCGCGCCGCGCTGGACACCCCGGACGCGATGCTGGCGATCGGGATGAACGGCGAGCCGTTGCCCGTGGAGCACGGGTTCCCCGTCCGGATGATCATTCCGGGCCAGTACGGCTACGTGTCGGCGTGCAAGTGGCTGGCCGGCATCGAGGCGACGACGTACGAGGCATACGACGCGTACTGGGTCGGGCAGGGCTGGGCGCGCCAGGGTCCGATCAGGCTCGCGTCGCGGATCGACACCCCTGCGCCGCTGCGCTCGTTCGCCGCCGGCCGCCGGGCGATCGCCGGGGTGGCCTGGGCGCAGACCCGCGGCATCAGGACCGTCGAGGTAAAGGTCGACGACGGCGCCTGGACAGCGGCCCGGCTCGCGCCGGACCAGGGGGCCGACCTCTGGCGACAGTGGGTGCTCCCATACGACTTCCGGCCCGGTTCGCACACCATCGCCGTCCGGGCCACAGCCGCCGACGGCGAGCTGCAGACCGACCGGCGGGCGGCCCCTTTCCCCGCAGGCGCGACGGGCTGGCACACCGTCACCGTGGACGCGCGGTAGGGCGGGGCCGACGTCCCCGGGGCGCCGCGACCGCACCGGCCGATGCGACTACATAGCCTGTCGAGGGCCGCACCCCACGACAAGGAGCTCCATCCGTGAAGAGGACCCTCGCCCGCGGCGCACTGCCCGCGACCGCCGTCGGGCTCGTCCTGTCGGTGGCCGCCTGCAGTTCCGGCAGCAGTCCGGCCGCCGGCTCGTCGTCCCCGGGGTCGCCCAGCAGCTCCTCGGGGTCGTCGTCGGTCGCCGCCGCCGGCGCTGCCGTGGCCGGCTCACGCACGCCCTTCGGCCCCGGGTGCGGCCAGCTCCCGGCCAGCGGGTCCGGGAGCCTCGAGGCGATGGGTGCCGCGCCCGTCGCCACCGCCGCGAGCAGCGATCCGGCGCTCTCCACGCTGGTGCAGGCGGTGACGAAGGCCAGCCTGGTGGACACGCTGAACACCACCGGGAACATCACCGTGTTCGCCCCGGCCAACTCGGCGTTCCAGGCCGTCCCGGCCGATCAGCTCAACGCCCTTCTCGCCGACACTGCGAGGCTGACGGCGGTCCTGACCCACCACATCGTCTCCGGTCGGCTCACCCCGGACCGGCTGGCCGCGCAGCTCACCACGCTGAACAACGACAGGGTGACCGTTCAGGGCTCCGGCCAGAACGTCACGATCTCCGGTGACCAGACGCTCTCGGGCCAGCCTGCTCACGTGGTCTGCGGCAACGTCCAGACCGCCAACGCCACGGTCTACATCATCGACCAGGTGCTCAAGCCGCAGGGCTGAGCCGGGCTGCCGGGCCGCGATGGCTAGGGTCGGCGCATGACGGCTCCGTCGGGTGCCCCGATCCCCGCCTCGCCTGCCCAGCCGGATCGCGAGCGGCTGCTCGAGCTGATCGTCGAGCTGGCCGTCGTCCACGGGCGGGTGACGCTGAGCTCCGGCCGCGAGGCCGACTGGTACATCGACATGCGCCGGCTGACGCTGCACCACGAGGGGGCCCCGCTGGTCGGCCGGGTGATGCGGCAGCTGACCAGGGATCTTCGTTACGACGTCGTCGGCGGTCTCACTCTCGGCGCCGACCCCGTGGCCACGGCGATGCTGCACGCCGCGGCAGACGGCGAGGGCTTCCTCGATGCGTGCGTCGTCCGCAAGGCGGGCAAGGCGCACGGTCTGCAGCGGCGGATCGAGGGGCC
Organism: Frankiales bacterium; assembly: GCA_025465155.1. Lineage (GTDB taxonomy): Bacteria > Actinomycetota > Actinomycetes > Mycobacteriales > Geodermatophilaceae > Geodermatophilus. The sequence continues at coordinate 16 of JAODNJ010000544.1, read as the reverse complement.
GGACGTCGAGGGGCGG
>JAODNJ010000520.1 GCA_025465155.1 Frankiales bacterium | reverse complement strand
CGACATCACCCAACGAGCCGGCGGCCGGGTGTTCACCCCCGACGGCGAGCACCTCGGCGAGTACGTGGTGTCGGACTACCTCAGGGCGCGGAAGGGGCGCCGGGCCCGCTGACCGGGCTCTCTTCCTGCCGGTGGAGAATCGGTTCCGTGAGCACCGACGCCGGAGCGCCTCCCGCGATCATCGAGGAGGTCGCCGCCGGCGTCACCTATCCGCTGCGCGGCGCCGTGCTGCGGGTCGGCCGGCCCGTGGAGATCTCCGGGGACGACGACCCGGCGACCTTCCACCTGGCCGCCCGCACCGAGGACGGCCAGATCGTCGGCGTCGTCCGCTTCCACCCGGACCCGTGCCCCTGGCGGCCCGAGGCGCGGGCGGCCTGGCAACTGCGCGGGATGGCCACCGACCCCGCCGTGCGCGGGGCCGGGGTCGGCCGGGCGCTGGTGGCCGAGGGGCTGACCCGCGTGGCGCGGCGCGGCGGCGACCTCGTGTGGTGCGACGCCCGCGCGGCGGCGTCCGGTTTCTACGCCCGGATCGGCTTCGCCGTCGTCACCGAGCCGTACGAGCTGGCGCCCATCGGGCCACATCTGGGCATGGTGATCGAGGTTCCCCGGAACGACCGGGATCCGGTGAGCCGCCGCCGGGCTGCCACGCCGGGCGGCGTCGACGGAGTGTGAGCCGCGTCACCCCTGCGAGTTACCGGGGCTGAGAACGTCGCCGTATCGGCCGATAACCTCGGCAAGCAGCATGATCGGCACTTCTGGGTACGGGGAGGCAGGGTGAGCCGCGCGAGAATCGCACGCCGGGTGGCCGCCGGCGCCGCCTACGGCGGCGGCGGGGTCGGCCTGGTCGGCGCTGCCCTCGTCGCCCTCCTGCGCGAGGAGGCCCGCTCAGCCCGCCGCAAGGTCGAGGCGCGGACGGCGAAGGACGACCCGCCCTCGGGCGACGGGATCTACGGCCGCGGCCGCGGCAAACCGGTCGTGCTGGCCGTCCTCGGCGACTCCAGCGCGGTCGGGCTGGGTGTGGGGCGTGCCTCCGAGACGCCGGGCGTCCTCATCGCCGCCGCCCTGGCCGAACTGGCCGAGCGCCCGGTCCGGCTGGTCCGGCTGGCCGTCTCCGGCGCCGAGTCACGGGACCTCGACGCCCAGGTGGACCAGGCCCTGGCCGAGCACCCCGACGTGGCGACGATCATGATCGGGGCCAACGACGTCACGACCCTCACCAGGCCGTCCGTGTCGGTCCGGCACGTGGCCGACGCGGTGCGCCGGCTCCGGGCCGCCGGCTGCGAGGTCGTCGTCGGAACCTGTCCCGACCTCGGCACGATTCGGCCCATCGGACAGCCGCTGCGACTGCTGGCCCGCCGGTGGAGCCGGCAGATGGCCGCTGCCCAGACGGTGGCCGTCGTCGCGGCCGGCGGCCGCACCGTGTCGCTCGGCTCGCTCCTCGGGCCCTCCTTCGCCTCCGACCGCTCGCTGTTCAGCGTCGACGAGTTCCACCCCAGCGCCGCGGGGTACGCGGCCGCCGCCGCGGTCATGCTGCCGTCGGTCGCCGACTCCCTCGGTCTGTGGCCCACCGCGTCCGATCGGGGACTGCGTGGCCTGCGCCGCGACAGCGTCCGGCCGGTCGCCCAGGCCGCCGCGCGGGCGGCGAACCGGCCCGGTACCGAGGTGCAGGGCACGCAGGTCGGCGGCTCGCACGCCGGCCCCCGCGGCCCCTGGGCACTGCTACGCCGCCGGCGCCCGCCGGAGCTGCCCACCCCGGACCAGGCCGAGGAGGCCGCAGGGGTCTCGCTCACCGGCTGACGGTCCGGGGACCGGGGAGGCGGAGCGGCGACTGCGGGGTAGTTTCGCGGGGACAAGCACGCCGGTGCTCCACCGCCGGAGCCCGCATCCTCGTGGAGGACCTCATGCCCGAAGCAGTCATCATCGCGACCGCGCGCTCCCCGATCGGCCGCGCGTTCAAGGGGTCTCTGAAGGACCTGCGACCTGACGACCTCGCTGCCACCATCGTCCGGGCAGCTCTGGACAAGGTGCCGGCGCTCGACCCGACTGACATCGACGACCTGATGCTGGGTTGCGGCCTGCCCGGCGGCGAGCAGGGCTACAACATGGGCCGCGTGGTCAGCGTGCTGCTCGGCATGGACCACCTGCCGGGCACCACGATCACCCGCTACTGCTCCTCGTCGCTGCAGACCACGCGCATGGCGATGCACGCGATCAAGGCCGGGGAGGGGGATGTCTTCATCTCCGCCGGCGTCGAGATGGTCTCCCGGTTCGCCAAGGGCAACAGCGACTCGCTCCCCGACACCCACAATCCCCGCTTCGCCGACGCCGAGACCCGGGTGGCCAAGGTGGCCGAGAGCGGCGCCGACTCGTGGCACGACCCCCGGGAGGACGGCGACATCCCCGACGTCTACGTCGCGATGGGCCAGACGGCGGAGAACCTCGCCCTGCTCAAGGACGTCACCCGGCAGGACATGGACGAGTTCGCCGTCCGCAGCCAGAACCTGGCCGAGGAGGCCATCGGCAACGGCTTCTGGGAGCGGGAGATCACCCCGGTGACCACGCCCGACGGCACCGTCGTCAGCACGGACGACGGCCCGCGTGCCGGCACCACCCTCGAAGGCATCTCCCAGCTCAAGCCGGTCTTCCGCCCGGACGGCCGGGTCACCGCCGGCAACGCCTGTCCGCTGAACGACGGCGCGGCCGCGGTGATCGTCATGAGCGACACCAAGGCCCGGGATCTCGGCCTTACCCCGCTGGCCCGGATCGTCTCCACCGCGGTCACCGGGCTCTCGCCGGAGATCATGGGCTACGGGCCGGTCGACGCCAGCAACCTGGCGCTGAAGAGGGCCGGCATGAGCATCGATGACATCGACCTGGTCGAGATCAACGAGGCCTTCGCTGCGCAGGTGATCCCCAGCTACCGCGACCTGGGCATCGACATCGACAAGCTGAACGTGCACGGCGGCGCGATCGCCGTCGGGCATCCGTTCGGCATGACCGGCGCGCGGATCACGGGCACGCTGATCAACGGCCTCCGGACCCGGGACACGACCTTCGGCCTCGAGACGATGTGTGTCGGCGGCGGCCAAGGCATGGCGATGGTCATCGAGCGCCTCTCCTGACCCTCTCCTGACCCCGGCGGACAGCACAGTGGCCCGGCCCCTCGCGGGGGCCGGGCCACTGTCACGTGGTGCGGGTCGGGCTCAGTTCCGGAAGTAGCTGAGCAGCCGCAGGATCTCCAGGTACAGCCAGACGACGGTCACGAGCAGGCCGAAGGCGACGTACCAGGCGAACTTCGCCGGGGCACCGCGCCGGATCGCCTCGTCGGCCATGTCGAAGTCCAGCAGCAAGGAGAACGCCGCGACGCCGATGACGACCAGGCTGAAGATGATCGCGATCGGGCCACCGCTGCGCAGGCCCAGGCCGCCCGGGACGATGAACGAGGCGATCAGGTTCACGACCACCAGCACCAGGACACCGATCAGGGCGCCGAGCATCCAGCGGGTGAACTTCGGCGTCACCCGGACGGCACCGGTCTTGTAGACGACCAGCATGCCGGCGAAGACGCCGAACGTCCCGACCACCGCCTGCGTGACGATCCCCGGGAACTGCATGTTGAACGCTTCGCTGATGGCGCCGAGGAAGACGCCCTCGACGGCCGCGTAGGCCAGCGTCGCGACCGGGTTGGCGATCGTGCGGAACGAGATCACCAGGCCCAGGATCAGCCCGACGATGACCGCGGGGATGGCGAGTCCCCAGCCGGTGGTGCCGGGCAGCGCCCACGTGGCGGCGGCCGCGAGGACCGTCACCAGGAACGAGAGACCGGTCTTGGTGACGACGTCGTCCATCGTCATGTACTTGGTGGTCGACTTCGCGTACGGCGACGGGGCGGCGTACGGGTCGGCCTGGGCCGGCTGGCCGTAGGTCTGGGGCGCGGAGCCCCAGCCGGCGTAGTTCTGGCCGGTGGTGCCCTGGCCCGAGACGGCGCGGGCGAACCCGCGGCCGAAGGCAGGGTTGCTGCTGGGCATCGTCATCTCCTCGAGGTGACC
>JAODNJ010000507.1 GCA_025465155.1 Frankiales bacterium | reverse complement strand
TCGCGGTCGTGCTGCTGTGCGCGCTCGCCCTCCGCCGCTCGCGTCGCCGCGCGGCAGAGGCGCGGCGCTGGCTGGCCGAGCCACTGCCGCCGGAGGGCTGAGCCGCCGGGCAGTCCCCGGGGGGCTCAGGCCCGCCCGGCACCGCCTCGGGGGGCCTCAGGAGGGCATCGAGAGCAGCGTGCGCCCGTCCGGCGTCCGGATGAGCAGCCGGTCGATGTCCTGCGCCCGGATCCGCACCGTGCCGGTGACGTGCGCCGTACCGCTGTAGGACGCCGTCCAGGCGCTCGCCGTCTGCCATCGGCCGTCCCGCGACACCGCCACCAGCTCGCAGCGCTGCCCGGAGGCGACCCCGTCGAGGGCCAGCGTGATGGACGTCCCCGCGGAGGTCGGCGAGAGGTCGGCCCGGCCGTGCACCGCTCCCGCCGTCGCCGACACCGACGTCGGTGCCTGCGTGCCGGAGGAAGCGACCATCTCGCCGGCGCCGCCGGCCGCGCCGACCGCCACGACGGCGGCCGCGACGAGCAGCCACCTGCGGGAGCGGCCCGGGGCCGCCGGAGCGGTCACCGCGGTCGCCGAGCGGTGCAGTCTGCGGAAGGCCAGTTCGCCAGGGCCCTCGGGGACGGCGTGCGGGGTGTCGAGCGGGGCAGGCACCCGCGCCAGCAGACCGGGCAGACCGCCGAGCTCGCGCAGGCTGGCCCTGCACGCGGCGCAGGTCCGGAGGTGCTCGCGCATCCGCTCCCGTTCGGCGGGCTCGAGCGCGTCGATCACATAGGCGCCGACGTCGATCTCGCGTGCGCAGGTCACGTCGCCACCCCCCGCTCCTCCAGTGCCAGTCGCAGTGCCCGGAGGCCGTAGAAGACCCGGGACTTCACGGTCCCCGCCGGTATGCCGAGCACCACCGCGGCCTCGGTCACGGTCCTCCCCGCGTAGTAGGTGTGCACCAGGGCCTCGCGGTGCTCGGGCGTCAGGGCGCCCAGTGCGTCGGTGATCAGCCACCGGTCCAGGGCCGCGTCGATGCCGTCGTCGGCGGCGAGGTCGGCCAGCCCGTCGTCGCCCACCTCGGCCGGCCGGGCCTGCCGCGCCCGGTGCTGATCGATCGCCACCCGGCGGGCGACGGTGAGCAGCCACGGCCGGAGCGGTCCCTTGGCGGGATCCAGCGCCTCGGGGTGCCGCCACGCCTGCAGCAGCGTCTCCTGGACGACGTCCTCGGCCCGGCCGCGGTCACCGCCGGTGAGCCGCAGCACGAAGGCGAACAGCGGGCGGGAGTGGTCGTCCCACAACCGACGCAGCGCGGCCTCGTCGGCCGCCGCGGGCGACCGTGCCCGGTTCACGCTCCTCAGCCTCGGACCCCTGGCCCGCGCTGTCGAGCGGCCAGCAGTTGCTGCGCGGCGAAACCGCACAGCAGAAGGAACCCTCCGGCCTCGACGATGATCGTCGGGACGACGAGCGGCGCCGACCAGGACTCGACGAAGTTGAACAGCCCGACGGTGAGGGTGAGCAGGAGACCGCCGAGGGTGCCGATCTGCAGCAGCCCGGCGAGCAGGGCGATCCAGGGCAGCCAGCGGGCCGGCGTGGCGAGGACGGCCAGGGCCGCCAGCCCGGCCAGGACCGCGTTGGCCATGAAGAGCGGGCCGATGACGCTGATGTCCCGGTAGCCGGTCTGCCAGAGGTAGAGGTGGATGCCCCCCGCGGCGAGGAGCGACGCCGCCCCGGCCAGGCGCACGGGCAGGGTCACCGACAACGGGGGCGGCGACGTCCGGGCGGATGTTCTCGTGGCCGTCCGCATCCCGCTCACCCCACCGTCAGCGTCGTCTGCATGCCCAGCGCCCGGTGGTTGGCGACCGGGCACCACAGTGTGTACGTGCCCTTCTGCAGGGTCACGGTGAGCGACGCGGTGGCACCCGGGCCCACGGCGTCGGACTTCGTGCCCGTCACCCCAGGTCCCTGGATCTCCAGCGCGTGCGTGGCGTGCCCGTCGTCGGACATCTGGAAGGTGTACGTCCCGGGCGTGAAGGTCGTCGTCGGCAGGGTGAGGGCGAACTCCGTCGCACTGACCTTGACCATCTGGGTGGCGCCCGCCTGGGTGCCCGTCGCGGCTGCGCTGCTCGACGACGTCGACGCTGTGCTGCCGGTCGCCGCTGTGCTGCCGGCGGCCGCTGTGCTGCCGGCGGCCGAGCCCCCGCTCGAGCCTCCGGACGAACAGGCGGTGAGGACCGCCGCCGTCGCCACCGCGCCCATCGCCGCACCCACCAGGTTCCTGCGCATCGTCATCGCCCTTCCGCCGCACCGGCTGCCGAACGGGTACACGGACGCCGTCGGCATGTGGTTCAGCGGGCTCGCGGATGGGTCAGCGGCGACCGCGCGGGTCCCCCTCACCACCCGGCGCCTGCCCGGCCGGCGCGGAGTGCGGCCGGCCCCCCTGCCCTACCCGGGCGGCCAGGTGGCGGTCCGCCCAGCCCGGCCAGGGACGGGTCTGCCGGCTGCCCGCATGACGCACGAGGAGCCGGAGCGCGGCGTCGGGAGGCGGACGGCGGCCGGGATCGTCGTCGGTCAGCCGGTCGATCACGGTTCGGATCGCTCCGTCGACGTCGCGATCGGGGTCGAGCACCGCGCGCATCGTGGCGCCGAGGCTGTACATGTCCATGGCGACCGTCACGGGGCCGCCGGCCCAGCTCCCGAGCTCCGGGGCGATGTAGCCGTCCGAGCCGAATTCCTCGCCGGGAGCCACCACGGCCCCGAGCGGCCGGGCGGCGCCCAGGTCGACCAGGCGCCCACGCTTGTCGGCGTAGATCACGTTGTCGGGGCAGATGTCCAGGTGCGCCGTCCCCGAGGCGTGCAGGTGCCGGAGGGCGCCGAGCAGGTCCACGCCCAGGCACGCGACGTCGGTCGGGGACAGCCGGCCGACGTCCTCGACCAGCTCATCGAGGGCCGGACCCTCGAAGTACTCCATCACCAGATGGGGCAGCGGCGCACGGGTCCCGTCCACGATCAGCCGGGGGAAGAGAGGGTGCCGGAGGTCCCGCAGGGCACGGACCTCCCGGCGCAGGGCTCTCGTGGCCCGACGTCGGTCACATTCCGGGCGAACCACCTTGACCAGGACGGGTTCCCAGAGGCTGACCGACCAGCAGCGCCAGGTCTCGCGGCGGTCCCCCACCACGATCCGGTCCCAGGCGATCAGTCCCGGCAAGAGCGGGCCGCCGCGCCCAGGGGCCCAGACCGGCCGGCCGTCCTCGTCATCGGACTCGACCGGCAGCGGACAGGATGCGATTCCGCTGGCCACGACGGCTCCTCTTCGGCAGGGACTCTGCGGGGGACGGCGGCCGCCGTCCCCCGCAGCGGATTGCCACTGCAGGGGACGGCGACGACTACGTGCCGTGTTCCTACCTCAGCGGGAGTTCTTGTCACGGCTCCGGCTGCGGGTGCGGGTCCGGCTGCGAGTGCGGTTGCGGTTGCGGTTGTTCCAGTCACTCGAATTGGCCATGGTGTGTCACCTCCTCTCGGAGCTCGCTGCCCCGCTCGGGCGCGGGGAGTGGGGCCAGGGGAGCCGTCTCGGCGGCGCGGCCGACGTGCACCGTGCGGTCGGCGACGGCGGCGAGGAGGGGGTCGTGCGTCACGAGGAGGACCGTGCGGTCGCGGGTGGCCGAACGGATGGCCCCCATGACCTGGCGCGCGGCGTCCGTGTCCAGCGATGTCGTGGGCTCGTCGAGGAGCACGACCGAGGCACGGGAGACCACCGCCCGCGCCAGCGCCACACGTCGACGCTGGCCGCCGGAGAGCATGACGCCGGACTCGCCGAGAGGGGTGTCGTAGCGCTCGGGCAGCCAGTCGGCGAACTCGTCCACCCAGGCCGCCCGGCCAGCTGCCAGCACCTCGGCCCTCGTGGCATCCATGTTGCCGAAGGCGATGTTCTCCGCGACGGTTCCGTCCAGCAGCCACGGGTCCTGCGGCACGAAGGCTACCAGCCGGCGCAGTTCCTGGGTGGACAGTTCGCGGATGTCCACGCCGTCGAGCAGGATGCGCCCGGCATCGGGGTCGTAGAGGCGCAGGAGAAGGTGCAGGACCGTGCTCTTGCCCGCGCCGCTGTGCCCGAACAGGCACACCGTCTCACCCGCGGTCACCACGAGGTCGAACTCGCGGAGCACCGGCCGGCGCGCCTCGTAGGAGAAGCTGACCTTGTCCAGTCGCAGGTCCCTCGTGAGCGGCCGGACCCGGCGCGGCCGATCGGGTTCGGGGACCCGCTCGGTGCAGCTCAGCAGCTCGCCCAGCCGTAGGGCACTCGCCGTCGCCTTGGCGCGCACCCCGGCGACGCGGACCAGGCCACGCACCGGTGACTGCAGGCCGCCGAGGTAGGACAGCACTACGAGCAGCTCCCCGATGGACAACCGGCCCCCGAGGACCTGGAGGCCGCCGGCGACGAGCACGACGCCCGATCCCGCGGCCAGCACCAGGTCCAGCGCAGGGGCCCAGCGGGCGCTGATCGTGACCGCGCGGACCTCGGCGTCCACCACCTGCTCGTTCGGCTCCCCGAACAGCCGGACCGCACGATCCCGCCGGCCGAATGCCTGCACCGCCCGCACGTTGCGCAGCAGCTCGGTAGCCACGCCCGAGAGCCGGCCGCCCGCCTCCCGCGCGACGACTTCCGCGCTGCGTACCTGGCGGCGGCGGTAGGCCCCGAGCAACGCCAGAACGGGGACGACGGCGAGGCCCAGCCACGCCAGCACCGGATCGACGAGGAACAGGAGCATCGTCGTCCCACCGAGGAGGACGACGTCGGGCACGAGGGACGTCACCGTGAGCACCACGGCGTCCAGCACGCGCCCGACGTCGGTGGTCAGCCGGGAGACGATCTCGCCGGTCCGCATCCGGTCGTGCCACCGCAGGGACAGGGTGAGGACGTGGCGGAACACCGCCTCCCGCATCGCACCGCCGATCCGCTCTGCCGCTCCCTGCGAGGCGACTGTGGTGCAGAGGTCCAGCAGTCCCCCGAGCAGCGTGACCGCCAGCAGCGCTGCACCAGCGGAGACGAGCAGAGCCGTCGGCGTCAGCCCGCGGAGGACGGCGTCCGGACCGGTCAGCGGGCGATGGCCCAGCGCGTGGTCGACGGCGAGGGCCAGCGGCCACGGCGCGAGCAGTTGGCAGCCGATCTCGAGGACTCCCGCCCCGGCGGCCACCGCCAGCCGGACACGTTGGGGGCGGACATAGGGCCTGGCAACGCGCAGCGCACCTCGGAAGGGAGGGGCGGCGTGCTCGGCCATGGCGACGACCCTGCGGCAGCGCCGGTCCCGGTCACCATGACACCATCGATGTAAGCCGAAGGTCCCGGTCCGGAAGCCTGTGACCGTGGCCGCGCATTGGAACCGCTGTTGTACCGGAATCGGCCCTAGCCTGTCCGCGTGGTGTCCATCACCGCAGGAAGTTTCGTCCCCTCGCAGAGGGCCGGCAGACGATCCGTTGCCACGTCCGTGGTGCAGTTCGCGGTCGCGGGACTCGTCGTCACGCTCGCGTTGGCCGCGCTGACCGGCGTGCTGGCCCGCCTGGCCGGTGCAGATCAGGCCGAGCAGTCCTTCGAGAGCCTGGCCCGCGTCGCTGCCGCTGCCCTCACGCCGTCCCTGGACGCCGCCCCCTCACCGGATCCCGAGAGGCCGTCCGTCCTCCAGCGGCAGGTGCAGGACCTGCGCGCCGCTGGGCCCGTGGTCCGCGTGAAGGTCTGGGACGCGTCCGGGCGCATCGTGTGGTCGGACGAGCGACGGCTGGTCGGTCGGGTCTTCCCCTTGTCCACCGGGGCCCGCCGCGCCTTGCAGACCGGCGGGGCCGACTCGCGGATGGCCGATCCGAGCTCGCCTGCCGATGCCGACGAGCGCGGCCTCGGCAGGCTGCTGGAGGCCTTCGTGGGCGTTCGGGACAGCCGGGGCACCCGCCTGCTCGTGGACGTCTACGAGCCCTGGAACGTCGCCGCCGGCCTCGCCCGCCAAAGCTGGCTGCAGTTCACGCCGGCAGCTCTGGGCGCACTCATCCTGCTGGAGCTCGTCCAGATCCCCCTCGCCGGTCGCCTCGCGCGCCGGCTCGGGCGGGCCGAGGATGCGGAGGCCGCGCTCATGCGCGCCACGGTCGAGGTGTCGGAGGCCGAACGCAGCCGCATCGCCGCGGAGATCCACGACCACGTCGTGCAGGACCTGACCGCACTCGCCATCGACCTCGACACCATGCGGCTCCTCCGGAGCACGCGCGGTCCCGATGACGAGTCGTGGATCGCGGAGACCGCACGGCGGCTGCGCGGGAGCATCACCGACCTGCGCACCCTCCTGACCTCGTTCCTGCCGGCGCGCCTGCCGCACGACGACCTCTCGGCCGCCCTCCGTGATCTCGGGACCGGTCTCGAGCGGACGGGGACGCAGCTGCAGGTCGAGATGAGCGGCGCCGAACGGCTGGACCGCCAGGCGGCGGTGCTGCTCTACCGGTGTGCGCAAGAGGCGCTGCGCAACGTGGCCGCCCACAGTCGAGCCGCGGCCGTGGAGCTGTCCGTCCGCGTCGAGGGGGGCCGGGTCGTGATGATCGTGGACGACGACGGGTGTGGCTTCGACGGGAGGCGCCTGGAGGAGCGCACGACTCATGGGCATGTCGGCCTGCGGGCGCTCGGGGAACTGCTCGCCGACAGCGGGGGCTCGCTGACCGCCTCCAGCGCCCCCGGCCAGGGGACGCGGCTGGTGGCCAGCATCCCGCTGCGCCCGGTCGGGGAGCAGGCAGGAGTGCTGAGGTGATCAGCGTGGTCGTGGTGGACGACCACGCGGTCGTCCGGAGGGGCATCGCGAGCCTGCTCGACGCGGCCGAGGACCTCCAGTGCATCGGCGCAGCGGGCGACGGCCAGAGCGGCGTGGCGATGATCACGCGCCTTCGGCCGGACGTCGTCGTCCTCGATCTGTCGATGCCCGGCCAGACCGGCGTCGACGTCATCCGTACCCTGCGCGCCCACGGCCCCGAGGTGCGCATCCTCGTGCTCACGTCCTTCGGTGACGGGGAGCTGGTCCTGGAAGCGGTGCAGGCGGGCACGGACGGTTATCTGCTCAAGGAGAACCAGGCCGAGACGATCCTCGACGGTGTTCGGGCGGTCGCGTCGGGATCCGCCCCGGTCGACCCGGTGGTCGCGACGTCCCTGCTGGCGCGGATGCGGGAGCAACCGATCTCCGAGCAGCTCACCGACCGCGAGCAGCAGGTCCTGGACCTGGT